>JBEIQG010000015.1:0-32371 GCA_040376625.1 Nitrospira sp.
ACTTCGCCCCCGCCCCCGCCGCCGTCAGGCACGACGCCACCGCCCCCACCGCCCTCGACCACGCCGCCGCCCCCGCCGCCGCCGACCGGCTCATTGACGCCCATGCTCCAAGCCTTTCCCTCAGCCCTGTCCCTCACCGCCGCAAAGGGAGGCACGGCGTCCGGGGTCTTCAACCTGCAGAAGTCCAGCACACAGCAGAGCACGTATAGCATCAGTGCGAACCAATCCTGGACCAACCTCAATCCACCCTATGGCAGCACACAGACCATCGCCACCGAGATCGATCCGATCACGGTCTCGGTGAACACGGCCGCCATGAACGTCGGCACCTACTCAGGTGTCGTCTATATTGTGGAGAGTGGCCCCAACGGATCGCAGACTCTGCGCATCCCGGTCTCGCTCTCCGTACTCGCGAGCGGCACGACGCCGCCGCCGCCTTCACCGATCGGAGGAACGACGCCGCCGCCACCGCCGCCTTCAGGTTCAGGAACCGGCACAGTGACGGTGACCTGGACCGCGAACAATGAGACAGACCTCAGAGGGTATCGAATCTATGTCGGCACGAGATCCGGCGACCGCTCTCAGTCCTTCGATGTCGGGAATGTCACTTCAACTCGCCTGACATTGCCGCTGGGATCGACCTATTGGTTTTCCGTGACGGCCTACGACGCCAGCGGAAACGAAAGTTCACCTTCGGGAGAAATCAGCAGGAGTCTCTTCTAAGAAATATGTATACTCGATAGACTTGACCGTCCTTCCCTCAAGCCTGTATAACGTGCGCTGCTCCTTTGCGCCCGCTCCAGAGGCAGACACCTCTTCGAGTGGGCGCAATAAATCACATATGCGCCCGTAGCTCAATGGATAGAGCATCTGACTACGGATCAGAAGGTTACAGGTTCAAGTCCTGTCGGGCGCACCACAAAATCGACAAATCGCAACCCTCATCCCCTGCCACGAGCAACTTTGTTGCCCCTATCCAGACCTTAGGCCGCGCTTAATCTGAGCAGAGCCACGTCCGTTTCTTTCCTCCCCCTAATTTCAGACACCATTTGGCCATCGGGTGACTACGTAGAACTATCATGGTCTCACTATTCGGCGCAGCGACCGGGGACAGGCCGCTCTTAGTACCCCACTGATTGGTTCCTACCTCTGATGCGTGAATTAGGTTCCAAATACGCTGCATCTTTGTCGGCCGGAGAGCTTGAATCCTGTCGAACAGTCAATAACCCACGAACCATCCACTTGTCTCGAGAGCGCTTGGGGGATTCCACTGACCCGGTGAAGGAGATACGGCTCGCACGCCGGTTTCGAATTGTGCAGGAGCTCGCAGAACAACCACAGATCGTACTCGGATGGCCGTCTGCGGCAGCTACACCGCATGCCATGATCACGTCCGAGAATGTCGTAAATGCGGCCGACCGAGATGGTCTGTACATAATCTAATCTCTCCATACGTTAAATGAGCCCCGATGATGCTGGGGCAGAACGAAACTCGTATGTTTCTACGTATAGAGACAAAAGAAGCGGCCGGTTAGCTTGAGAATACCCTGGTCGCCCGCTACCATCCGCGGCACATCACGCATTCATATCCCGGAACCGTCGTGGGCGGTCGATTCACAACTCTTTCCTTGTGCCGCCCCTCATGGCTTACATCATCGGACACGAGCTTCAGAGCTGCTGCGCTAGTGCTTATCTGCGATATGGGCAATCCGCTTCATGATCGCCTCGCGTCCCGCTCTTCCTTCTTCAAGCAAAATCCGGGTCTCTTTTTTTTGAGCAGCGGGTAATCACGCATGCTCTACCCTCCATCTGTAGCCGGCCCAGAAGGGCTCGTCCGACCCTCATTTCGTTGGCCGGACCGTAGGTTTCTCACACCTCATAGATCGACTCATCGGAGCGCACGACCTAGGCATAGCAACTTGGCCAGTTGGGCTGGAACCGACCAAAAGGTGACAGGATGATCGGCCGGTCATAGTGAGTCGGAGATAGCGGGCGTCGCGCCAAATCGGCAAAACGTTTCGCGTCAAACCGTTACCCCGCTCAACTAGGGCCATGCCTAGTGGGAGGTTCTCAACATCCTGTTAGGGTGGAAACGAGCACAGAGACAGGGATCAGGAGGAGCGGACTTTATGACCTCCCGATCAAAGGTAAGACCGCATGACGGGACAGCATCTCAATCTAAGGAGGCATTACATGTATACGGAAGAGTCTTCCAACTGGTCGGCATTTATGGCGGGCGCACTGATCGGCGCCGGAGTGGCATTACTATTGGCGCCGCAGTCAGGGAGCGAGCTTCGTTCCAGCCTGCGCGATTATGCGTCCAAGGCAAAAGACGAGCTGGACGAAGCAACTGAACAAGGTCGGGCTGCTTGGGATCACGCCGTGGATCGCGGGCAGGAATACGTCGAACAAGGCAAACAGACTTTGAGAAACGCCGGGCGGGCTGCAAAGGATTTCGTGGAAGAGACTGTGCAGACCGCCGGAAAAACTGCGGGCGAGGCGGCTTCACGGCGCAGCTAGTAAGCCACATGATGGACTGAACGCATCGATCGCCAGTTAGGATGAATACTTTGAAGACGATACGCTAAAAAGGAGCAGACATCATGATCGCACATGTGACTCGTTTCATTTTTGCCCTGGCCATGCTCTCGCTGGTCGGCTGCCAATCCACGACCGGCAAGACCGCGGGACAAACCATCGATGACGCCAGCATCACGGCTGCGGTGCAATCCAAACTCTCCTCCGATCGCCTCTCGAACTTTTCCCGTATCGACGTGGATACGGAAAGAGGAGTGGTGACTCTGAACGGTGTCGTCACATCGACCGAGCAGAAAATGAGGGTAGCGGAACTGACCCGGGGTGTGAACGGTGTAAGGACCGTGAATAACAATCTCCAAATTCAACCGCCGCAACCACAGTAAGGGCGCGCAAGAGATTGGGAGCAGGAAGCCGGGCATGATGCTGCATGCCATAGCCACGCGATGAATATTGCTGAAGGTGGCGGATAGGAGTTCCCGGAGGGGCCTCCCGGCCCTGCCATCTTCGAAGACCTGGTTGAGGGCCCCAGACCGCTGGAAGACCATTCCACCTTCTTCCCTATTGATATAGGCGACAGGGGCCCTCGCTCTCCTGGATGAGCAAGGCAGCTCGCCCCTCCCCGGTGGCGAGCTTCGCGTGCAGATCGCTATCGCAACGCAACCGGCCAAGCGACGTTTTTACATGCTTTTAGGGAGGCAATTATGAAGCGCCATATACGATTACGATCCATGACGCCGGCAATTTGCGCAGTTTTACTGCTTGGAAGCGCCTGCAGCCATTCCATCCCGCAATCCGCATCGAAACCGGTTCCGCCTCCCATCACCAGTGCGGTTCCTTCCTTCTCGGCGATGGCGAAGGAGGAGTCACGGGCCCCGATTTCGCAGATGCCCGTCCAGGTCAAGACTGATTTGACGCCGGTTCAGACGGCCCTTCGAGATGCCATTCCGGAGCGTGTCACTGAAGCCGGGCATCCGCTCGGCCAAAACTTCCGTTGGACTTTTGTCAGGAGCAGCAATCCACAAGTGCATATCCAGGACGGACTCGTGGCGATTCATGCTGAATACAAAGGTGACATCGAATCACGCGGTAGTTCTCAGGCTTGTCGTCTGGATCCCGTTTTTGCCACGCTGGACGTCACCGGCAACCTGGCCCTGATGCAAGACAGCGAATCGGTCTCGTTCGGATTCGAACCCACTCATCTCGCGGTGAGAACCAAACCGGAGAGCGATGCGCGCTGTAATATGTTCAACGTCCCCGTAAGCGCCCAGGCACCCGAGTTGTTCGGACTTCCTGAGATCAAGGTAGCCCTGGCGGAAGCCGTGCATGCCGACGCATTTGCGATTCCACTGCAACGGGTCTGGGATGATCTCGACGGTCCCCTTTCCCTCTCGATGGCTGCACTGAACACCCACGCCTGCCTCTACGGCAATCCCAGAGAAATGACTCTCGGACAGCAGAAGGGTACGACACAGGACACGGTCATTCTGGGCACGGCAAAACAGATGCCCTACATTACTTATGAGCCGGCCTGTGCGGAGGCCGCTCCCACGGTCGCTCTCGTCAATTCGGGTCCCCTAGCGACGTCCAATACGCCCTACACGATGCTGGCCCGAGTCCCAGTTTCGTATCAACAGCTCTCACACCAATTGCAGAGCAAGCTGTTTCACCAGACCGTGACGCTCGATTCCACGGCCTCAGACAGGGCCGTCATTGAACAGGTCTCCGCCGCGGATGCCAGCGGTCGCGTCCTGGTGACGGTGGAACTCAGCGGCGATCTCAAAGGTACGATCTACTATTGGGGAACGCCACGTCTGGACGAAGGGGGACGGAGTCTCTCCGTGCCCGACCTCCAAATGGCCAATGAGTCGAAATCCGCGATCGACTCGATCCGTATCGGCTATTGGCAGCTGGTAGATCGGGAGCTCAATCAGAAGCTCCGACAAGCCATGGCAGTCGACATCTCCGCGCAAGTCGACCGATTGAAACAGACGCTCACCGGGACACACCGCTCGGGAGGCGTCACGCTGGATATTCTCGTAACGCGGCAACTGCCCGACCAGGTCCGGTCTTCGCCGCAGGGCTTGATGGTCATCATTTTGCTCGAAGGCACCGCCAACGCCACCGGACAGGTCACATTGGAGGGCCGAGGGACCAGGGCATTGCTTCAGCGGGAGACCCGCTAGCACCGGGGACCGCGGGGGAGGAAGGCTTCCGACGATGCACTTCCTCTCCCCGTCCCGAATGTCGGCGTTCCTGAGGTCGATGATTAGGGTACTACCCAGTGCGCACAGGAACGATGGCCTGCTACGGTGAAGTACATACTTACGATCGACCACGCGTCACTGATTGGGAGGCAGCCCCATGGCGGATACACCGGCGATTTCGAACACCGTCGGCGCGGTCAAGTTGGTACATGACGACCATTGTCATATCCTGGCCCTCTTTCAGCTGTACCGGGCCACACCGGCAGACTCCCGACAATCCTACGTCGACCAAATCCTGCAACGATTGGCGGACCATTTTAAAATGGAAGAAAAGTTGACGGATGACGTTCGGCAACAAGGCGACGAAGGCCGTATCCTGGTGGAACAGCTTCTGCTGGAACACGAGGAGATCAGGGCGATGATAGACGAGTTACAACAGGCTGAAAACGATGACGACGAATCCTTAGATGATTTTTTTGAAGACATGATGCAGACCGTCCGTGCCCATTTCATCGCGGAGGAGCGAGATCTCTTCCCGCTGTTGAACAGGGGACAGAACCGCGTGCATCAATAGCGTCAGGTCCGGTCGATAACGCAGCATTTGCGGGTCGAACCACGGGTGACTATATCCCCCCTCCCAGGGGGGAGAAATGGAGTGGCACTGCATGAGTCTTTCACCGCTGCGTTTTGCCGTTGTCGGCCTAGGACATATTTCTCAGGTAGCAGTGCTTCCCGCCTTCGCCCATGCAAAGTCCTCGGCTCGGCTGACCGCACTGGTATCGGACGATCCCCTGAAGCGTCGCCTGCTCGGCCGACAATACGGGGTCGCCCACACCTATGCCTACAAAGAGTACGAACAGTGTTTGCGAAGCGGGGAGATCGATGCCGTGTACATTGCCCTGCCTAACAGTCTCCATCGCGAGTACGCTGTGCGGGCAGCCCGTGCCGGCATACATGTTCTGTGCGAAAAGCCCCTTGCCGTGACCGCCGCGGATTGTCGCAAGATGATTCGGGCTGCCGAGCAACATCGAGTCAAGTTGATGGTCGCCTATCGGCTGCATTTCGAAGCCTGCAACCTTCAGACGATAGCACTGCTGGAGTCCGGGCGGTTGGGTGAGCCGAGGCTTTTTCATTCGGTCTTCACTCAACAGGTTCGCTCCGGCGACATACGTTTGAGCCCTCGATTGGGGGGAGGGCCTCTTTACGACATCGGGGTCTATTGCATCAACGCGGCACGATACCTGTTCCGAGATGAACCGACGGAGGTGACTGCTATGGCCGGTCGCGGCCATGACCGGCGGTTTCAGAAGGTGGAGGAATCGGCCGGCGCGATCCTTCGCTTCTCGCGCGATCGCCTGGCGACTTTCATGTGCAGCTTCGGCGCGACCGACACCGCCATGTATGAAATCGTCGGCACAAAAGGCCGTGTGCGTGTCGAGCCGGCTTACGAATACGTGGGCAGTCTGAAAGCCTCGGTCACGGTGAACGGAAAGACGCGCGTACGCACCTACGCGGCGGGCGATCAGTTTGCTCCCCAGCTCATCTACTTTGCTTCCTGTGTGAGGGAAAATCGGCAACCGGAACCGAATGGGCTCGAAGGCCAGCTCGACGTGCAGATTATCGAAGCCCTGCATCGTTCAGCCCGGCAGGGCCGTAACGTGCCGCTCAGGCTGTCGACCAAGCAGGCGCGGCCCGATGTTCGACTGGAGATGCATCGGCCGCCGGTGGCCAAAGCCAGACAGGTTCGCACGACCTCTCCCACCCTCTGAAGAAAACCTATGAGGGCCCGGGTCATGCGTCTGCTCGCGTGACTAGGGCTTTGCCCAGTTCATGGGAGGAGCGCAGACCGTTACCTTGAGCATACCGTTCATACCGAGCGACAACCGTGCATGACATGAAGTGACCATGACATGAAGTGAAGGAGAGGCCGATGGAACAGGATAAGGGCATCCTCGAACATGCTGCCGAACAGATAAAAGAAGGCGTGCATGATGCCGGGACCGCCACCATGGCGGCTGCCGATCGAACGACGAAACTAGCGGGTGAAGCGCTGGAATCCGCAGCAGACCGGTTGCATGACCGGCTTCCGCGCGATGATGCAGCCGGTGCCGCAGCGGATGCCGTCACCCGGCGCGTGAAACAGACCTCGCAGTTACTCAAACAACAGGGAATGAGCGGCATCGTCGAGGATCTGGAGATCCTCATGCGACGATATCCGCTCCAGACTCTGCTGATCGGACTAGGCTGCGGATATCTGTTATCCCGCGCACGTCCTGAGTGAGGAAAGGGCTTTGGCGATGGACAATCCACATCCAGTGTCAATCGGCGCACTCGTGACGGGTCTCCTATCCGACATCCGCTGCCTACTGCGACAGGAGATCGAACTCGCGCGTCACGAAATGCAGGACGAGCGGCGAAAACTCGGCTCGATCGTGATCCGAAGCGGAGCCGGTGTGTTTTTGGGAATGGTCTCCGCCTTCTTCCTGCTGATGATGTCGGTCCATCTACTCCGCACGTTGACAGACCTTCCCCTATGGGCCTGTTACGGTGTGGTGGGTTTCATTGCCGCGCTTGGAACCGGAGGACTGCTCTACAGCGTGGCCACACTAGGAGCGACTCTCCGGTTCTGGCCGTTTCGCACCTTTCACTCACTGAAGGAAGACGTCCAATGGATCAAAGAACAAGTGCTATCGACGAGGACTTGAAAGGCATCACGAGGACGAGAATCGCCATTGCTGAAAAATTGGCATTGCTGGAACGACAGCTCACACACCGGGTGGAGGACGTGACGATGACTTCTTCAGACATGCTGAATAAAGTCACCGACAATATCGGTAACTTTGTAGACAAAACCAAAGCCGTCGTTGATCAGGGCCATCGATTCGACCGGCATCCCTGGCTGATGTTCGGCGGGGCCCTTTGCGCCGGATACGCAATCGGCTTGATCGAACAGGGAAGCAGGCCTCAGCGCCGGGGAGTGTATCCCTATTATCCTCCGGGCGTGCGCGGGTCCCGGGTCATGCCGCCACCGGCTCAACGAAAGACTCAGGCCGGCGAAGCAGACGGAGTATATGATTACTACCCTCACGAATCACAATCGGCTCAACGCGGGACAAAAAGTGCTGGATCAAGTCTCTGGAGTTCACTGTCCCGGGAGTTTGGCCAGGACACCGAAGAAGCCAAAGACGTGATACTGCAAGTCGGGCGATCTCTGCTAGTGGAATTAGCCCGCAGGGCGATGCCCGAAGTCGCCCGCACGCTGGGGGTCAATCTCTCGGCCCTCATGACCAAAGAGGGGCGTTCTTCGCAGCCGGAGGCTACATCGAAGAAGGCTGCGCATGCAGAGCCTCGCCGGACCGAGGATGCCCGGCAACCGGCTCGCGAGATGTAATCTCAACTCCAGGTGCCGGAAGAACGGAGCGCACCTGCTCTTCCCTGGTCTGTTTGCGGAGGAGCAAATCAGGTCCACTCCGTCCCTGCTGCACAGCGGTTGCCGTATCCACAAAAAAGGGAGAGAGATCCGTGCCTGCTTCGCTCACCAGTTCTTCGTCCTGCCAGAATCCCTGGAAGTTGGGGGGCCTGGGGTGGAAAGCATTGAGCCGCCGTTTGTGGAGAGAAAGCCTGCATGATGAAATTCTGGGTCGGGCCGCACAGTTGGCGTACTACTTCCTTTTGGCTCTCTTTCCAGCGCTCCTGTTTCTCACCGCCTTTATGGGTCTGTTCCCGCTCAAACAGACTATGCCGGAATTGATGCAATATCTCAGAACCGTCCTCCCGTCGGATGCCTTGTCTCTCCTGGAGAAATTCCTGGACAATGTCGTGAAGGGCAGCGGTGGCGATATCCTTTCCCTTGGACTGCTGGGAGCTCTGTGGGCTTCATCCAGCGGTGTGACCGCGATCATGGAAGCGCTTAATGTTGTCTACGGGGCCAAAGAAACCAGACCCTATTGGAAAGTGCGACTGGTGGCCACCCTGCTGACGATCGGCCTGGCCGGATTCATCATCGTTTCCGTTACGCTGATTCTCTATGGAGCCCGCATCGGCGAATGGATCGCCGACATCGTCGGACTGGGATGGTTGTTTCTCATCACCTGGAACATCGCGCAATGGCCGGTCGCCGTCATTCTGATGCTCCTGGCCCTCGCGATCATTTACTACGTCTGTCCGGACGTGGAACATGACTGGAGATGGGTCACCCCCGGATCTGTGTCCGCAGCGTCCCTATGGCTCGCAGTCTCCCTGGCGTTCAAGGCTTACGTGGACCATTTTGGAAACTATAATGCAGCCTATGGCTCCATCGCAGGAGTGATCGTCCTGATGTTATGGCTCTACCTGACCGGAGTCGTAATCCTGCTCGGCGGAGAAATCAATGCGCAGATTCAACATGCAGCCGCATCGCTCCGTAGCCGGCAGGAAGTGGATACACCACCGGCGACCGAAACGAACTGAATGAGCGGACCACACACAAGGAATGACAAGTGCAATGACGCCGAGCTCACCTAATCCGCCGATGAAACACGACCCTCCTTTGCCGCCGCGCCAGAGAGTTCTTCCTCCGCCTGAGGATCGGCATTTGTGGCAGATTACACCGATCAGGGATGTGATGTGGCTGGGCGGAATTCTGTTCTGCCTCTGGTTCGGCTACTATCTGCGCGGCGTCTTTACGCCGGTCATCATTGCGCTGTTGTTGGCCTATCTGTTCAATCCGCTCATCAAACGAGCGGCGGAACGCTGGCACATGCCCCGTCCCGTGACCATTTCCTGTATTCTTTTCGTTTCAGCCGTGGTGATCGTCGGACTGATCACATGGTTGGGCCCGCTCCTTTCGGAGCAAGTGCAATCGTTCGCAGAACGGGTCCCGGCGTATATCCAAAGCATCGCTCAGCGCTACCATGTGCGCCTGGGTGATTTTTCGGAACACCTCTCAAAACTTGCTACCAGCCTGAGAGACGACCCGTTATCAATTCTGCAGCCGGTTTTTTCGGGAACCGGGCAGGCGTTCGGAATTCTCGGAAGCGTCATCGGCACGACAGCGGACGTCGTCCTGGCGTTTATTCTGATCCCGATTTATTTCTTTTTCTTTGCCTGGCACTTCGACAGCACGCTCAACCACATCAAACGGTACATTCCGGCGACGTATCGACCGCGCGCCCGCCATATTGTGCAACGCATGGATGACGCCGTCAGCGGATTCTTTCGCGGCCGCCTGGTCATCGCCCTCGCATCGGCGGTTCTGTACTCACTCGCCTGGGCCTTGACCGGGATACGCTATTGGTTTCTCCTCGGCTTGATCACGGGCATTTTGACGATCATTCCCTATGCCTCGCTGATCGGTTGGCCGCTCGCCATTGCCTTGAAATATCTGGACGTCCTCTCGTCCAATACGGGTGGATTCGATCTGATGACCGTGGTCATTTGGCCCTCCCTCGCCTACCTCCTGGTGCAGTTCATCGAAAGCTGGCTGCTGACCCCCTGGGTGCAGAGCCAGTCCATGGACATGAGCGCGGTAACGGTCCTGATTGTCGTCTTCATCGGAGGCGCGTTGGGTGGATTCTACGGGCTTCTGCTGGCCATCCCCGTGGCGGCCTGCCTCAAAATTCTGGCGCAGGAACTCCTCCTGCCCCGGCTTTCGCGCACGACCATTTCACCGTTGCCTCTCAGAGATCATAGAAGGGAGACACAATGACCGGCACCGTTGCAGATCTGCTGGTTGACCGGTTGATCGCCTGGGGCGTCGACACGGTGTTCAGTCTGCCTGGTGACGGCATCAACGGCATCTATGAAGCGCTCCGTACCCGGCACGATCGCATCAGACTCATCCAGGTGCGTCACGAAGAGTCTGCCGCCCTGGCTGCCTGCGGATATGCCAAGTTCACCCGTCGACTAGGTGTCTGTCTTGCCACGTCTGGTCCTGGCGGCATTCACTTGCTGAACGGATTGTACGACGCCAAGAGCGACGGGCAACCGGTGCTGGCAATTACCGGGCATACGTTTCACGATTTAATCGGGACGCACTATCAACAGGACGTGAGCCTGGACAAGCTGTTCAGCGATGTCGCTCTGTATAACGAACGCGTCATGGGGCCGGCACATGTCGGCAACGTCGTGGATGAGGCCATCAAGACCGCCATCTCGCGCCGCTCTGTGGCCCACATCACCATCCCGAAAGATATCCAGGATTGGAGTGCACAGGAGGAAGGATCCAAGGCGAACATCCCCGGACACAGCGGAGATCGCTACAGTGACCCATTGCCGCTCCCCTCGCAATCCCTGATCGAGCGGGCCGCCTCCATCATTAATGCCGGGTCCAAGATCGCAATCCTGGCAGGACGCGGCTGCCTGGGCGCGAAGTCCGAAATTCTCCAACTCGCGGAAACACTCGGGGCTCCGATCGTGAAGCCGCTGCTTGGGAAAGGCGTCGTGCCGGATGATCATCCCTTGACCACCGGAGGAATCGGCCTGCTCGGGACCGCCCCCTCGCAAGAAGTACTCGAGGCTTGCGACACCCTTATCATCGCCGGCAGCAGCTTTCCCTATCTGGAGTTTTATCCCAGACCCGGTCAGGCCAGGGCGGTGCAAATCGACCTTGATGCGAGCCGCATCGGCCTTCGATATCCGGTAGAGGTGGGACTGGTCGGCCAGTGCTGGGACGTCCTCCGCGCACTGCTTCCGCTCCTGAAACAGAAACCTGACCGCACATTCCTGACGAAAGCTCAGGAGTGGATGGTGCAATGGAACAAGCTGATGGAGGAGCGCAGTAGTCGCATGGACATGCCGCTGAAGCCCCAGGTCGCGGTTCGCGCAATCAACGAGTTCCTCGCCGACGACGCCATCGTCTGTTGTGATACCGGTACCGTCACCACCTGGGTTGCGCGACACATCAAGATGAAAGGGCAGATGGAGTTTTCGGCCTCCGGGACGCTGGCCACGATGGGCAACGGATTGCCATACAGTCTGGGGGCCGGCATAGCGCACCCGGGAAGACAAATCGTCTGTATTGCGGGAGACGGGGGATTCACCATGTTGATGGGCGAACTGGCGACCCTGGTCAAATACGCGCTCCCGGTCAAAATCATCGTCCTGAAGAACAATGTGCTGGGCATGATCAAATGGGAACAGCTGGCGTTTGAAGGAAACCCGCAATACGGGGTCGATCTGCAGCCGATCGACTTCGCAGGCTTTGCGAACGCGTGCGGCGCGACCGGTTTCACTGTCGACGATCCTCACCAGGTTCGGGACGTGCTGAGACGGGCGTTTTCGACACCCGGCCCGGTCGTCGTGGAAGCGGTGATCGATCCCCTGGAAGCTCCGTTGCCGGGAAAAATCACCACCGACCAGGCCTGGCAGTTTGCCAAAGCGCTGGCCCGTGGGCAGGACGACCGCTGGGAGATCATCAAAACCCTGGTAACCGGGAAAATCAGAGAAGTGGTCTGACAATACGCCTGCAGACGGAATAGGCCGGAAAGGAGACATTGAGATGGAAGCGATCGGACGCAGACGATGGGCAATTGCAGAAGGCTACCTGCCCGGCGAAAGCCACGGGCCGGCCCCTCAGATGACGAGCCATGAGACGCTTTGTATTCTCAACACGTCGGACCAGCAAGCCGACGTGCGGGTGACGATCTTTTACGCCGATCGCGAACCGGCGGGCCCCTACAGGATCACCATTCCGGCCAGGCGCACCAGACACGTTCGCTTTAACGATCTGAGAGACCCGGAACCCATCCCGACGAATACGGATTATGCCAGCGTCATCGAGTCGAATGTGCCCATCGTCGTCCAGCATACCCGGCTTGACTCACGCCAGGCGGAGAACGCATTGTTCAGCACGATGGCGTTCCCCGCCTGACCCGCTATCCTGACATCGCATGCCCGGCTACTTCTCACGCGGCACGCACCACTTCTTGCGGTTTCTCCTGCGGCAGGTGGCGGTTCCGCAGGATCACCTCGTCCACGATGTCTCCGCATTGAATACACCGCATGGCCCAGAACCAATAGCCGCCCAGACTCTCGCCGATGTCCATGCAACGCTCGTCGATCATCAAGCCTCCGCAACGTGTGCAGCAGGACGATGAACCTCGGGCAGATTCGGCAGTCTGCCTGTTTCGGTTAAACGGGATGGTCATGCTCGTGGTATCCATACGATCCTCCTGTTCGTGGTAATCATCGATGGTTCGCTTGTCTGCCCATCGTGCGTCATGCTCACTGATACCAGTCTGGTTCGAATCGCTCCACTAGCACTCCCCCCAGGTCCCTTTTGAAAGCACCCTGGTTCCACGCTGTGCTCATCGGCCGCCGGCTAGGTAAAGGCAAGCCGCATGGTTTTCGTAATTCTTTGTTTCGTAGAATCGTACCCTGCCCACGGATCCCCGGACAGTCCACGAAGCCGGTCCGGCAGGTTGGCGAGCGTGAAACTATCGGACCGCAATTCAATCGACAATTCGTCCCATCTCACCGGAACGGACACCGGGGCGCCCGGCCTCGCACGCGTGGAATAGGCGGCCACTGCCGTTGCGCCCTGTCCGTTGCGCAGGTAATCGACATAGATCTTTCCTGTTCGCTTTGCCTTTGACATGGTGGCCACGAATCGGTCCGGAATCGTCCGTTCGAGATGTTCCGCGATGGCCTTCGAAAACGTCTTGACTTCGTCCCACTGGTGCACGCGCTGCAATGGCACGACGACATGCAGGCCCTTGCCACCGGTGGTCTTGAGGAACGAGGCCAGACTCAACTCATCCAGCAGGGTGCGAAGCAACTGAGCCGCTTCAACGACCGACGGCCAGTCGACCTCGGGGCCTGGATCGAGGTCGAGGATTATCCTGTCGGGGCGATCTAGTTTATCGCGCTTCGCCCCCCAGGTATGGATCTCCAGAACGCCCATCTGAACCAGCGCCAGCAGCGCGTCGAGGGACTGGGCGGCCATATAACAGGCAGTCCCTTGATCTTCAGGAACCTCGACTCTGCCGATGAGATCGGACATGTGGTCGTTCGCATGTTTCTGATAGAAGCATTCTTGCCTATACCCTTCCGGACACCGCAGAACGGTCAACGGACGATCCATCACATGCGGAAGCATCCATTCGCCGACGGCTTCATAGTACCTGGCGAGCGCCAGTTTGGTGACTGCTTGCTCGGGAAACAGCAGGCGGTCCGGATGACTCAGGGTGACACCGCCCACCACCGTCGCGCCGGCCTTAGCAGTATCTTCTTGAGCAGCCCGGCGGGTGCCGTTCTTTTGTTGCCGTGCATTCTCACGATCGGCCGGTTGGCCGGGTGACTTGCGCGAATCGCTCCCCGATGGTTGTTCAGCGACGACGGAGCGCGCCTCTTTGTCTTCCCGCAGCCCCTGAAAAGACGCTTGTCGCAGTTGGCCTTCATCGGTCCACTCCGCAAAGGCGACCTCGGCGACCAGCGTCGGCTTCACCCAATGCACCCCGGTAGCCTGAGTCCCGCGAGGCGGGTTCAAGAAAGGTGATTTCGTGCGTTGTAACCGTTTCAAGCGAGCATGCAGTTCTTTGAGGGAACGGTCCGAGAATCCTGTTCCGGTTCGGCCGGCAAATTGTAATCGGCCCTGTTCATCGTACAGCCCGAGCAGCAAGGCACCGAATCCGGTACGCGATCCGGAGGGTTCCGTAAACCCGCCGATGACGAACTCCTGCCGACGGCCGCACTTCACTTTGACCCAATTACGATTGCGCCCTGCGAGATAGGAGGCATCCGCGCGTTTCGCAATCAACCCCTCCATGCCGCCGCGACAAGCTTCGGCAAAGGCGATATCACCCTGCCCGGCGATATGATCGCTGTATCGAAGCAGCGGGGATGGCGCGCGGTCCTGCAAGAGCGCAGAGAGCAGACGCTTCCGCTCATAGAGGGGGGAAGGACGCAGGTCGTATCCGTCGAGATACAGCAGATCGAAGACAAAATAGACCAGGTGACTATCGGTGTGCGTATCGAATGCGTTCTGCAGGCGTTGAAAACTGATACGCCCATCCGGAAGCAACGCAACCACCTCACCGTCGAGCCAGGCCGTCTTCACCCCGAGGCCTGCCGTCGCGGCCGCGACATGGGGCAGCTTGGCGGTCCAGTCATGGCCGTTTCTGGTCAATAGGGTTGCGCTCCGGTCTTCCAGACGACACAACATTCGATAGCCGTCGTACTTCAGCTCGTGAACCCAATCGGGCCCTTCGGGAGCATTCGAGACCAGCGTTGCCAGTTGCGGAGCCATCCATCGCGCCAGAGGAGCCTTGCGCGCGCCCTGAGCGGGATTTCCTTTGGCTGGTCGATGCGTTGACCCGGCCGGAACTTTTTCCTCCGCTGGTCGTTTTGTCTGCCATACGGCATGTTCTCCTGTGGCAATCTGCTCCAGGCTTTTCCTACTTGCCACACTTTCCGGGAGCGTCTGCGTGACCTCACCCCGTCTTCCGCGCTGCGCCTCGTTATCCTTTTCTTTGATCAGGAGCCAGTTTTCCTTGCCGCCTTCCTGTCGACCGCCCATGCGCACCAGATTCCACATGCCGCGCAGCTTCTCCCCATGGAGGATGAATTTGAGGCGTCCCCGGCGGTAACTCGACTCAGGGTCGCCGATCGGGTCCCAGTGGCCCCGGTCCCAGAGCAGCACTGTGCCGCCGCCATACTGCTTGGCGGGGATGATGCCTTCGAATTCCGCATACTCCAGCGGATGATCCTCCACATGCACGGCCAGCCGCTTTTGACCCGGATCCAGACTAGGCCCCTTCGGAACCGCCCAACTTTTTAACGTGCCGTTCAGTTCGAGGCGGAAATCATAGTGAAGACGGGTTGCGGCGTGCTTCTGAATGACGAAGTGCAGGCGACCGTCGGACAGAGTTTTTTTACCCCTTGGTTCCGGCGTCTTCTTGAAGTTGCGTTTCTTGCGGTATTGCTGAAGACCCATGAATTCCTCCTGCGGACGGCAGGACCCTAGCTCATTTCTTGAACTGCGGAGGCGCGGATGCCGGTGGTGGCCCGCCGGGGGCAGACGAACCGCTACCGAATCCAAAAAATGATCCATAGTAGGGATATCCATACCCGTATCCCGGGTAGCCGCCGTACCAGCCGCCCAATCCCGCGTACGGCCCCCAATAGGAATAGGGATAGGCATACATGGAGCGCCCGTAGGGATAGGCGTAGGGAGCGGAGCGTTCCTGCGGATTGACGTCGTCCCAGTCCACCAGATGTTTGATTTCCAGCACGGGGTAGGTGTATTCCCCTTCATCCATTGCCCGCGTGACGGCCGAACCCACTTCCCCCACGACCGTTATCGGGGTGCCGGCATCGATGACGGCAGGATCCAGAAACTCCCCGCTCTTGACCGCCAGAAAGCGCCCCTGGGACCTCGCGCGATCCTGGGCCGGTACCGCGCCCGATCCGGTGGGAATTTGCAGCACCTCGATCTCGGTGCGATCCTTCACCCGCTTACTTTTAATCACGATACCGCTGACCATGACGGTCTTGCCCAGATAGGCGGAGGGATCGGCTTTTAATGCTGCGAACGAGACTGACGGATCGACCTGTTGCTGTATCTGATCCGGTAGAATTCGATCGAGCAGATCGCGACCTGATTGATGCGCGCTTTGAGCGCAGCCGGTCGTGAGGGATAGGAGCAGAGAGACTCCGCCGACCAGAAGATGCCGCCAGCCCGCTCGACTCTCAAAAGTGATAGGACAGGCCGGTGACCAGGATATGCGCGTCATAATCTCCATTAAACCCGCTCGTCGGTCCGAATGCCCGGTTGAACTCGAAGGTCGACTGACTGTACTTGTATTCGGTGTAGACCGCGACGTACGGCGTGATGAACGCTCTGATTCCTACCAACACATTCACCGCCGATGAGACGTCGGTACTACCGCGCGTCGTCGCCGAATCTCCGATACGCGCGACGGCCGCGCCCGCACCGAGGCCCGCGTAGGGCTGGAACGTCACCCCTGGGTAACGCGCCAGCAGATTCACTCCCACATTGGTCACCCGCATATGCACACCGGGAACATCGTCCAAATTCTTGATGTGGGGCGTGCTGTGAAAGGCATCGAGTTCCACACCGAACCAGCCGTTGCCGGGAAACACACCGACCTTCCCTCCGTAGAGGAATGAATTCTGGAGATCGAAGTCCGGCGCCCGGAGTCCGATGAGGTCGCCGGTCCCGCGAATGTCGCTGAGCTGATCCGCCAGATTCACGCCGAACTGACCCGCCACATACCATTCCGCCGAGGCGATGCGGGCCGGAAGTGCCAACGTCAGGACTCCCAGCAAAATTGCCACCAAATGCCAGATGCACTTCGTCATCCCGCCTCCTTCACATGCATGCCGCCGCTTACTCCCGGAGGAGCAGACGTCTAACGCAAGATCGATACTGTACGCGGGTGGCGCTCTGTGAGGGAGCTAGTAGGTACCCTAGCGTGACCTGGTCAGGTCAGTTTGGAAGATGAACGAACCACCTATGAGGGGCAATCCCCACCGGATCCTCAGGGAAAGGCGCAGCCCTCACCACCATAAAACTGGATGTCCTTGATGGCTGGAACGATCGGTCACACATGTGATTGCCTGTGGATCATGTGCCTGAGTGCTTGCGCATTCTTGACCGCATAGGCCGCTTGGTCGTTGTCGAAATAGACATACACGTCTCGGTGTGACCGTACCCATCGCGTGATATGGGAAGCACAGGATTTCAGCGCGGTAGCCGAGTAGTCTCCTTGATATTTGTCCTCCGGTCCATGAAGTCGGACATAAGCGAAATCGGCGGTTACCTCGAAGGGGGACCGAACGCCGCCTAACTCATAGATACAAAACGCCACATTATGTTCCCGCAACAGATCAAAGACCCGGCGGTTGTGCCAACTTTGATCCCGGAATTCGATGCAATAGCGTCGCCCTGCCGGAAGCGCGCGGAGAAACGCAGTGAGCCGATTCAAATCGCAATGCCAATTGGGCGGCAATTGAAACAAGATCGGACCGAGCTTGGGACCTAAACCCGCTGTCGCCTCCATGAGACGATCGAGAGCCGGCTGGGGATCCAATAGTTTTTTAAGATGAGTCAGGAAACGGCTCGCCTTGACGGCAAAGCAAAAGCCGTCCGGCGTGGATCGGTTCCATGCGTCGAAAGTGTGTATCGAAGGCAGGCGGTAGAAACTGTTATTAATCTCGACGGTGTCGAAGTCACGGGCATAGTAGTTCAGCATCGCCCGGGGGGGAACACTTAGCGGGTAGTAAAGCCCGCGCCAATGTGAATAGTGCCATCCCGACGTGCCGATCCTCACAGGAGGCATGTCTTACGCTGTCCCGCGTATCCTGCCCTGTGGGCAGAAGATCGACGACTTCACGGGCGCTCCAAAGCCTGTCGCGTTTTTCGGCAGACCCGCAGAAGCTCAGCGACGCTCCAGGCTTGAGCGATGCACCCGCGCGGATGGTAGGGAGGTTCTCCGTCGAATATCTCGCTTACCGTGCCGATCCCGTACTCCAGCAAATGGGGGCGAAAGCCGCCCAACAAACCCTGTGCTTTCGAGGCATCCTTGTAAACTTTGAGCCAGGCGTCGATGAACGGCCCAATCAGCCAGGCCCATACCGTCCCTTGATGATAGGCTGCGTCTCTAGCGCGAAGGTCGCCGAAGTACATCGGCTTGTAATCTCGGTGGTCGCGGGAGAGGCTGCGCAGTCCGACCGGCGTCAGGAGTTTCTGTTCCACGGCATCCACCACCGTGCGCCAGTGCGATTCGTCGAGGATGGGATGCTCCAGAGCAATCGAAAGAATCTGGTTCGGGCGAAAGCTGGGATCATCGCCCTGCTCGCCGTCGATGACATCGAATAAATAATTACCCTCGCGGCACCAGAATCGCTCATTGAACGACCGATGTGCCTTGGCCGCCATCGTCTCCCACTGATCCGTGTCCTCACGGGCCAGTTCACCCCAGCGCACCATGCATCGGAGTGCGTTGTACCAGAGAGCTTGGATTTCGACCGGCTTGCCTCGACGAGGCGTAACCACCCATCCATCCACCTTCGCGTCCATCCAGGTAAGCTGATATCCCTCCGCGCCCGCCTTCAGGAGGCCGTCCTGGGAATCCACTCCAATCCCGAAATGGGTGCCCTTCTGATGATGTTCGATGACGGATTTCAACATGGGTCGCAGGGCGAACAGAGTCTCGCTGTCGCCGGTCACCCGGTGATACCGGTCCAGCGCGTGGAAATACCAGAGTGTCGCATCGACGGTATGGTAGAGCGCTTTCCGCTGTCCTTCCGGGAACAGATTGGGGAGCAGTCCATCGTGGACGTAATTGGCGAAGGTCCGCAGGATCGACCTCGCTTCCCCATACCGGCCGGTACAGAGCGTCAGCCCATCCAGACTGATCATCGTGTCCCGTCCCCAATCGGTGAACCAATGATAGCCGGCGATCACCGTCCGCGCTTCATCTCCCGCCGCTCTTGCGAGCGCCTGTTCCTCCAGGCGCGAACCGGGCAGGACGATAAATTGATCGGCCGCAAGGGTCAACCAGCCTTCCATGTCATGCCGGCCCCGATCTTGTAGCTCGGCCAACAACTTGTTCAGCCGATTTGCTTCCGCCTCGAAGATGGCTTCGGGACTGAAGTCAAGGTGTTCCCACGGCTCGGTGCTGGCGACAAATGCGATCGGCCGATCCGGCGTCAGGACCGCATTGAAGTAGCCGGGACTGGCAAGGCTTTCGACATGTTCCGAGCCGCGGTCGCGGTCCACCCGGTACGACATACCCGGGCAGACGAGGGAGTCGGCGACGAAGACTCCGCAGTGCGGGCGCAGACACATTCTTAGGGGCGGAGCGTTTTCGCACAAAGCCATTTCATAACGCCCGTCGACGACGGTAAGGGCAAAGGGAGGCCGCCTCGCTTCACGGAGCGGCGCATCCAGCATGCGGAAGGTCACGAACGGACGGAGATGAAGGCGGACCGGATCACCTTCCAGCAACCGGTATTCCACATATACCGAGTTGTGACCGTAGGGCATAATGATGCGTTTTTCGATTTTCCGGCCCCTGAAGGAGCAACGCCAGACCGGAGTTTGCCACTCGCGGGCAAATGCCGTGATGACTTTCGCCAGGTCTCCTTGTAGGCGTCCATCTTCAAACTCAATGCCGCTTAACAGACAGGATTCCTCTTCGGCAATCACCTCCTCGTCCAGTCGGGGAAGCATAACAGTTCGCCCCCAGGGCGAGGGTAGATCCGGCACGAACATTCCGTGGTACCGCCTCGTGGGAGCGCAGAGCAACGTTTCGGAGGCATAACCACCGAGGCCATTCGTCACCAGCCATTCCCTGGAAAGCAGGGCATCATTGTCCTGAAGCTGCTCCAGCGGTATCGATAGAGTCATCTTGTCTTCTTGCAGCATGATCACATCATTCCGGTCCTGAATTGCGGGTCCCCCTACGCAACCGCCCCTACTCTCCACGAACACCATACAGGGCAGCTGATCCACCCGGGATGACCCACCCGGTTTCTGTCAAGGGTTCAATGATTCCCGGCCCCCCGTACTCAGGCGCATCGCTCGACCAGACGAGGGCCCAGGTTTTCCCATTGGGCGGTGCAAGTAGCGGTTCGGGAGCCGGACGATAGTCACAATCCGGACCGAGATTGATCAGGAGCAGGCGATCGCCTCCCTGCTCGCCGTCATAACGTAAGACAAATGCGCCCGCTCCGATGACGGCACCGTCCACCCGCTCGCGAGCCTGTTGCGCGATGACCGGGTCTTCTCTCCGGAGGCGAAGCAAATCCCGATGCAATCGATAATGCTCGCCGTGGTGCATACCCTCCGACCAGTCGATTTTGGAACGCTGAAACACGGAAGGGTCGCGAGGATCGTCAACGGCCGCCTGAGCCGTGGGGGAGCCATAACTCGGAAACTGCGCGAGGAACTGCTTTCGCCCCTGGTGTATCTGCCGTGCCAACTCGCCCGGTGGAAAATCGGCAAAAAACAAGAAAGGAGCGGATGCTCCGAACTCCTGCCCCATGAACAACATCGGTGTCTCCGGGGACAATAGGAGCAGAGTCGTCAACGCGCGGTAGACACCGGGACCGGTTTTCTGGTGCAATCGGTCTCCCCGCAACTGATTCGCGACCTGGTCGTGGTTCTGTAGAAAAAAGACGAACTGCTCCGCCGGCTCCGATCCCACGACCGTTCCCCGCGGACGTCCCTGCCATTGATATCGCTGCCCCTGGTAAAGAAACGCCCGTTTTACGCAGGAAATCAGTTCCTGCGGCGTGCCCCGGTAATCGGAGTAATACCCTTCACTTCGGCCCGTGGCGGCCACACGCGTACTGTGGTGAAAGTCTTCGCTCCACACCGCGTCGAGCCCCCATCCCTGTTGCGCGACCGGTTGAATCGTGCAGACCCACTGGGATTCACACTCGGCGACCAGGATGATCGATCGTTGTCCTGCCGCCTTTCTGGCTGCCTGCGACAATTCCGCAAGCACGTGCACGGGGCTTTCATCGTGGAAGGCATGGACGGCATCCAGCCTGAGGCCGTCGAAATGAAATTCCTCGATCCAGTAACAGGCGTTCCGGATAAAAAACTCCCGTACCTCTTTGGAGCCGGGTCCGTCGAAATTGATCGCTTGTCCCCACTCGTTGGGATGCCGATCGGTGAAATACTCGTCGCTGAACGCAGGTAGATAATTGCCATCCGGCCCCAAATGGTTGTACACAACATCGAGAATCACACCCAAGCCGCGCACATGCGCTTCGTCCACAAACCGCTTCAATGCTTCCGGGTCGCCGTACACATGCGCGGGCGCAAAGAGACCGACCCCGTCGTAGCCCCAATTCCATCGCCCCGGAAACTCCGCTACCGGCATGATCTCGATCACGGTGATGCCGAGATCCTTCAACACATCAAGGCGCGTCAGGGCCGCGTCGAATGTCCCCTCCGACGTAAACGTGCCGATATGCAGTTCGTAAATCACCTGGCCGTGCATGGCCAGACCCGGCCACTCACGGTCCCTCCACGTATACCCCCCAGGATCGACGATCAATGAAGGCCCATGGGGTCCGTCGGGTTGATACCGCGAGCAGGGATCCGGATAGAGGCTGTGTCCGTCCAATTGATAGCGATAGGTCATCCCGGCGGAAGCTTCAGGAACCACACCGGTCCAGTATCCGTCGGCGCTCCTTGTGAGCGGGTGCACTGTTCCGCCAGGATCCAGTACGACATCGAGCCGCGCGGGTTTGGGCGCCCAACAACGGAACGCCACGCCTTTCGGGAGAACGCAGGCGCCGAGCCGGTGATGGACTCCTGACGGGGTTTGATGGTCCTTTGGCGGCTCTGGCACGGCGGGGTCCGATCCATTCATGATGCGATTCCTTTGCCGACCTTTGACGAGAGCAGGAGACGGTGGCGCAAGAACCTCAACAAGGCCGCCTCTTCCCTCGGGAGCTGTTGCGACGATCGAGGCAGGTCTTTGCGCGAGGTACTGCCAAGGCGCGTCAACAAGGTTCCATCCAGGTATGCCTGGAGGATTTCGGGGTGGATATAACATTTCCGGCAGACGGCCTTGGTATTGCCCAATTGCAGCGCCACCGACCCGATCGCCGCCGCAACATTCCGTTTTGCCCTGGCCAGCGAGTCGCATTGGTCTTCATACTTCTTGAGCGCCCGTGCCGCCAGCAGAGTCCCGGCCCAAGTGCGGAAATCCTTCGCCGTGAAGTCGTCCCCGGCGATGCGGCGAAGGTATTCGTTCACGTCGCCGGATGTGATGCAATGCCTCCGACCATCCTCATCGAGATACTGAAACAATTCGTACCCCGGAAGGTCCCGGCTCTGTTTCACGATGCGAGCCACGCGCCGGTCGGTGATGTCCAGACAGTGGCGGATCCCGCTTTTTCCTCGAAACTCAAATCGCACAGTGGAACCCCTCACCGTCGCGTGCCGATCCCGCAAGGTGGTCAGACCGAATGACTCGTTCGCGCGTGCGTATTCTTCGTTGCCGATACGGATTAACGTGGCCTCAAGCAAGCGCACGATAGTCGCCAGAATTTTATCCCGCGGCAGGCCCGAGCGGCGCAGGTCCTCGGTGACCCGGCTGCGTATTCGCGGCAGTGCATGGCCGAAGGAGAGCAACCGATCGTATTTGTTCTCGTTTCGCACGTGATTCCAACGGGGATGATACCGGTACTGCTTGCGGCCTCTGGCATCCCGCCCGGTTGCCTGCAAATGTCCTTGGGGGTCCGAACAAATCCACACATCCGTCCAGGCCGGAGGAATCACCAGGGAACGGATTCTGTTCAGGCTCGCCTGGTCGCGAATGACCCTGCCGTCACGGCGGACATATCGGGCATTCCTGCCCTGACCTATTCTGGAGATGCCGGGCGCCGCGTCAAGCACATAACGCAGACCGGCCTCCCTGGCAGACCGAGTGGAATCCTCGATGGGCCGATTCGCAGAGGCCGTACTTCTTGCCAGGGCGATGACTGATTTCATGATCGGTTCATGCCGTTTTTCGGTTGAAGGTTCGCTCACTTCTTGAGGATGATCGCTTCGGCTTTGCAGAGCGCTGCACACTTCGCTTAAGGAGAGCCATCAAATCCACCACCTTGGCGCGGCCCGGCTGCTTCTCGGATTCCCCCTTGCCGGGCGCGGTCACCACCTCGGTTTTTCCGGCTTTGATACGCCTGTTGATCAACCGCATGAGATCCTCATGATAAGTGTCTTTATACTGCGTCGGGTTCCAGCGATCCGACATTTCATCCACCAGCTTGGTCGCCATGTCTACCTCGCGTGGCGTCACACCCGTCGTCCTCAAACGTTTGGCCGGAATTTCGAGATCCTTGACCGGCCGGAGTTCGTTGGCATACCGCAGGGTATTTAACACCAGCATCTCGCTCCACGGAATGAGCGCGGCAATATATTGCCTGGTCCGGATCACGACGGTCGCAATGGCGACCTTTCCTGTCTTTGTCAAGGTTTCGCGCAGCAGCGCATAGCCCTTTTCTCCCCGTTTATCCGGTGCCAGGTAGTACGGTGTCTCGAATGAGGTAGGCGGGATGTCTTCGGCCCGCACAAAATTCAGAATATCTATGGTCTGCGTCGCTTCGACATTCGCACGTCGAAAATCTTCCTCCGTCAGTACGACGTAGCGGTCCTTCTCATATTCGTATCCTTTCACGATCTGGTCCCATGCCACCTCCTTGCCCGACTCCTTGTTGTAGCGTTTAAACCCCACCGGTTTCATATCGCGGCGGTCGAGGAGCGTCAAATCGAAGTGATTCCGGTTTTCAGCCGAGTACAACACCACCGGGATGTTGACGAGCCCGAAACTGATGGATCCTTTCCAGATCGATCGTGGCATGGCGTCACCTTGTGTTACGCGGCATCGGAATCTTCATCTGCTCCAAAGCCAGCACGCAGGTCATGCAAAGTCGCAGACAATCGAGAGAGGCCGCCGGTTCTCCACACCCTTCGCAGACCACATGAATCGTTTCGTTGATACGGCCGCAACCGTCCCGGCGGCAAGACGGGTCGTCACAGAGGCTGCAGTCGTAAGGACAGATCGTCATCTCATCCACATGCCAGGGATTCTCGAATGCACAAACTATCACGGACTCCTGACCCGACAACTCGGACAACCCCTAGCCTGCGAAGCAATATGGAACAAACACCGGGAGAACTAGGCCTCTGCCTAGCTGCGTCACCTGTCTCTCGTGGATAGGCTCAGTCTCCATCGGCAGATATATCCCCGCCTCCATATCACTACAGGAGAGACAGATGACCCATGACGAGGGACAAACCAGATCCATATGGATGTCGGCATCGATGCCCGCGACCCCGCCGCTCACAACGGGCGCCCATGCCGACGTATGCGTAATCGGTGCTGGAATCGCGGGGCTTACTGTCGCCTACTGCCTCATGAAACAGGGGGCTTCAGTCATTGTCTTGGACGAAGGTCGTCCCGGCAGCGGCATGACTCAACGAACGACAGCCCACTTATCGAATGCCATCGACTCCGGCTATGGCGAAATAGAACGGCTCCATGGGGGATCGGCTCCTCGCCTCGTTGCCGGCAGCCATATGGCCGCCATCGATTGGATCGAGCAGATACAGGCTCAGGAACCCATCGATTGTGATTTCATCCGCTTAGACGGCTATCGCTTTGCACCTTCGAACGACTCCCGCCAAGACATTGAAGAAGAATGGCAAGCCATCAAACGGGCGGAAATCCCGAACGTCGCGTATGTAGAGCAACTCCCGGCAGATCTCTTTCGTAGCGGCCCCTGCCTGCGGTTCTCCGGACAAGCCCAGTTTCATCCACAGAAATATCTGGCCGGCCTCGTGAAGGCCATTCAACGGCAGGGCGGTCGCATCTTCAGTGACGCCCATGTGATCAATGTCGACAGCGGTGAGCAGGCGAAGGTGGAGACCCGCCAGGGATGCATCGTGACCGCACAGGCCGTCGTTGTGGCCACCAACACGCCCATCAACAACCTGGTAACCATTCATACCAAACAGGCGCCCTATATCAGTTATGTCATCGGAGCGGCGATTCCGGACGGAGCGATCGAGCCGGTCTTACTCTGGGATACCCTTGATCCCTACCACTACATGCGAATTCATCGCGAGGTATCCCCGCAGGGCGACGCACAGTCTACCCTCATCGTGGGCGGAGAGGATCACAAGGCAGGACAGGCCGACGACGGGGAAGCCCGCTACGCCCGTCTGGAGAAGTGGGCACGCGACCGTTTCCCGATGATGCAGGCCCTCACATTTCGATGGTCCGGACAAGTGATGGAATCGGTGGACGGGCTGGCCTACATCGGCAGGAATCCGGGCGATGCGGACAATATCTACATCGCAACCGGAGATTCCGGAATGGGCATGACGCATGGGACGATTGCCGGACTGCTCATCACCGATCTCATCATGAAACGGGAGTCGCCTTGGTCCGCCCTCTACGATCCCTCGCGACAAACGGTTCGCGCTGCGGGTGAGTTTCTCCGCGAATCATTGAACGTCGTCGCGCAGTATTCCGATTGGGTGACCGGAGGCGATGTTGAAAACGAAGCCCAGATTCAGCCCGATCAGGGAGCCGTGCTGAGGGACGGACTGACCAAAATCGCGGCCTACCGAGATGACCGGGGGACGCTCCATAAATGCTCGGCAATATGTCCCCATCTGAACTGCATCGTGGCCTGGAACCAGGCTGAACATACATGGGACTGCCCCTGCCATGGCTCGAGATTCGACAAGTTCGGGAAAGTCCTCAACGGTCCGGCAACGAGCGACTTGAGCCCAATCCAGCCCCACGAGGTCTAGAGCAATTCTTCATGACGGAGGAGAGAATTCGGAATGCGTTACCTAGCCTTGGCCGCCGACTATGACGGAACATTAGCACATGCGGGGTCCGTCAGTCAGGACACCATCCAAGCCATCGAGCGACTCGTGGCCTCCGGTCGTAAACTTATTCTGGTCACGGGACGAGTGTTGCCGGAAATCCTGGATATTTTCCCTCAGATCTCGCTTTGTGAACGCGTCGTAGCGGAGAATGGCGCCGTCCTCTACCGGCCTGCCACGAAAGAAATCACGCTTCTTGCCCCTCCTCCCCCGCCGGCATTTCTGGAGGAAGTGCAACGTCGCAAAGTAGAACATCTCACCATCGGGAATTCGATCGTTGCGACCCGGGTGCCGTATGAGACGGTCATTCTGGACATCATCCGTGATCTCGGTCTCGAACTGCGTATTATCTTCAACAAAGGTGCGGTGATGGTGTTGTCCCATGGCATCAACAAGGCCACCGGGCTGACCGCAGCGCTCAAGCAGTTGGAACTGTCCCCTCATAACATTGCGGCCATCGGTGACGGCGAAAACGACCATGCCATGCTGACATGCTCCGAATATGCCGTCGCAGTCGAGAATGCCGTGCCGATGTTGAAGGAAACGGCGGATCGCACCACCGTCGGCGATCATGGCACCGGGGTCATCGAACTGATCGACGACCTCGTGAAGAATGACCTCAGGGAAGCGGAGCGATCGGTGGTGCGGCACCGGATCGCGCTTGGAATACGGGAGCAGGGCGGCGACATTACCTTCCTTCCCGCCCGACAGAACCTTCTGCTGGCCGGCACGTCCGGCAGCGGAAAATCCACGCTGGCGACCGGGCTGCTGGAGCGACTTGGGGAGCGTGGTTACCAATTGTGCGTGATCGATCCGGAAGGTGACTACGAGAATTTCCCGCAGGCGATTGTCCTTGGAACTGCACAGGATGGCCCTAGTCACGCCGAAATCCTCACGGCACTGGCCAACCCGAACAACCATGTGGTGGTCAACCTCGTGGGGTTGCCTCTCCAAGACCGGCCTTCATTTTTTCTCACCCTCTTGCCCAAGCTTCAGGAGCTACGGTCGAAATCGGGCCGCCCCCATTGGATGCTCGTCGATGAAACGCATCACTTGTTGCCTGTCGATGGAAATCCCACGACGCCCGGACTGATGAAGGACTTGACCGGCATGATTTACGTCACGGTTCATCCCGACCACATTGAACATTCGATCCTGAAAACCGTGAATCTGGTGTTCGCTCTGGGCAAATCGCCGGACGAGACGTTGAAGAAATATTGCACCGCCATCGAAGAGCCGGCACCGGCCGTGGAAGCCCCACGGCTTCAACCGGGACGAGCGATCATGTGGGATCGCACCTCCGGTCAGGCGCCGTTCGTGCTGGAGATTGCCCCCAGTACGATCGAGAGGCGACGGCATCGGCGGAAGTATGCGGAAGGCGAGTTACCTCCGGAGCAGAGTTTCTACTTTCGAGGCCCGGCCGGACAACTCAATCTTCGCGCACACAATTTACTGCTTTTTATGCAGCTCGGCGAAGGGGTCGACGAAGCGACATGGACGCATCATCTCCGCTCTCACGACTACTCCACCTGGATCACGCAGGTCATCAAGGATGATGCTCTGGCGCAACGTGTTCGCGAGGTTGAACAGCAGACTCAGCTGCCGGCAGAAGAAAGCCGGCAACTGATCCGTCGCGCGATCGAAGAGCGGTACACGGTCCCTGCAGGTGGAGACGAACATGCCGCCTGACCTTCTCCACTGACTCCTCGCGCCAGGGGATCGCCTAGTAGCGCGGTTTCCTTCTCTGCGGCAAGCTGACAACAGCCGCGGAAATTGTTCCCGGTCAATGTTCCCGGTCTTGATCCGGGAGGATATAGAAGGGAAGTGGCCAGGCTCTGTCGTTGGCACTGCCCTTCCACCGCAAAAGGAGACGACATCATGCCGATTCTTCTCTGGCTTTTAGGAGTGCCGATGAGTCTGATTCTGGTGTTGTGGCTGTTCGGAGTCGTCGGCTTCTAATCACGAACTCCGGCTCAGTCCGTGCAGGTCATCGATGAGTCGCTGTAGCGACGCGACCGCCTTTTGCCGCTGCTTCACCGACAGGAGGCGGTCGGTTTCCAACAGCAGACGTGTGAGGGATGACCGCAATTCGCTCACCATCTCACGGTAAGCGGCCGGGGTGGTCTGGTCCGGCTGAACAAATATCCTTCGGAGTTCCCTGTTCATCTCCTCGACCGATGCAGGACGTCGAAGTACATGGAGGAGTTCCTGTTGACGCTGGAGACGATACTGCCACAATACCGGTTGAGTATCAGGAAGGGCTTGCGCATAAGGGCTGAGTATCGCCACCTGCTCGGAGCTCAGCGAACCGAGCCAATCCTCGGCCAGGGAGATGATTTTTTTCGTGCGGGCCTCGAGTCGCTTCGAGGACGGCCCTTGCAGCGCACGCATGGCCTTCTTCTCCTCTTTATGAAACGCCTCCTCCAGATATCGAACCTGTCGCTCGCCGACGGTCGTCAATAAGACACTGGCGTCAGGCACCGCCCGATCGAACAGATCCGCGCGGAACCTGTCGTATGAGGCGTACATCCACTCCAAGTCGTCACGCGTCAAACCCCGGCTCACTCGTTGTTGCACATCGAGCAAGAATTGTTCGTACTGTGGAATCGCTTCGCTCCGGTGGCGGGCGAGGAGCGGTCTCAAGCGGGTTGTGACCTCCTGCCGCTGCCGCGTCGTGAGATCCAAATAGTGGTCTAACTGCCAGGTGATCATCCAATCGGCGTGCCGATACCCAAAAGTGAGCGCGCAACCGCTCATCAAGACAACCATCGACAGCAGGCAGAGCGCTGCAGATCGAACCGTACCCCACAGAGTGTTACTTCTGATCGCCATGCGGACCTCTGACTCGCGGCACATCGGTCGCTCCCACCTACATTCACGCTCTTCCATCAATAACCAGTCAAATGCTGCACGCATACTGGGGGTCTCCCGAGTATGGTCGTCCTCCAGGTCTGAGTACTGTGAGATGTCGCCTACAAGGGCATGCCATCCAGGAGGGTACGGCCTGAGCACCACTCGCTTCGTGTAGGTATTGTTGGCCCGTCACGTTCATTTTACCAAGGAGGATCTCGATGAAGACCACTCTGCATGTACTGCTTGCGTTCGCGCTCGTTTCATTGGCGGCCTGCTCCAGTTCGCCGACGGCTTCTAAAACCCGCTCGGAAATGGAGGCAGGCACGAAGACCGGAATGGTCAAGAACATCGTCATCAAAGAAACCATCGTGCCCGACGCGCTCACGGTCCGGGCTGGAGATGAGGTTCGGTGGATCAACCAGAGGCAGGACTCCGTGACGGTCACGATCGACGAACCGTTGGAGCATAACGTGTCCTGTCGAAACGGGTTCTCCAAGGCCATGGGAATGGGCGTGGACAACTCGACCACTTTGTCGAGTAATGAAACCGCAGGCCTTTGCTTCAGCCGAATCGGAACCGTGAAATATTCGGTGCGGCCGGCGGACGACAACAGAAACACGATGAGCAATACCCACGGTTCGATCACAGTTCAATAATCGGATGAGAGCCGGGCGAGCAGCAGGGCGCCGTCCACACCGTTAAACGGTATGGACGGCGCTTCATAACGCACTACCGGCCTGAGTGAAACGCAGACCGCATTTCACGAGGGGCGAGCCAGCGGCATTTCTCTCGCCCAATGACGATGCATCTCGATCCCCTTAATAAAGCGGCCGGCGATCTGTTTGGACGAAGCCTCCCGTGACAGAATAATACCGGCATCGCCTGCCCCGTCTCGTGACGTCGACTTGGGTCGGTCGCCCTGTTCCGGAGACGGATCCAACGCTTCGACCGCAGCACTGAACAATGCAACCCCTTCGCCCGTCGCGGCAATGGTCTTGCAATGCAAATAGGCGTCCTGAACGAACATCCGTGCTTTGGCGGTTCGCAACAACGCGGCGACGCTCCGTTCACCGCCGGGAATATAGACCGCGTCGAATAATACGGATCCGGTCGTCAACAGGCTGAAATCGATCTTCCACTCACTGCCGTTCGCAGCCTGCACGCTTCCTGAACGCGTCGCCACAATCTTGCCCTGTCCGCCCGCGGCTGCCAGCGCCGTCTGCATTCCCTTGACCGCTTCGCCATCAACCCCGTCGGCAACCAGAATCGCCACTTTCCTGGATTGAATCCCTTCCTTGGGTGGCAACACCATACTCAGGGCCGCGGATCTCTCGAGCGAGGTCACCGATCGCCTCGGCTGAAAGTCCTTCGGATCTCCATCGGCGGGAATGCTCAGATTGAGCAACCCCTCGATCTTCTTCACCGGCAAACCCAAGCCTTCCGCAACCCGTCCCGCCAGGCCCTTGTCAACATGGGCAAGCATGCCGACCATTCGTTCCCGAATGGGCAGGTTCTCGACCTTGCCGAGCTCAAATTGCAACGCCTGGACCAAATGCTCTTGCTCTGGCTCGGACTGACTTCTCCAAAACAAGGCAGCCTGACTGAAGTGATCGAAAAAGCTCTTGCTCCGTTCTCGTACTTTGACGGCAGGCAGCCGCTCCGCATAACTTAAAAATCCGCCCATATCCGCCTTGGCCTGCATGGGACAACCGCCGCCCAGGGTATTGGGGTGATAACTTGCCTGGCCTGAATTGATCGTTTGACGCATATGGCCGTCACGTTGGTTGTTATGCAAAGGCGCCACCGGCCGATTAATCGGAATCTCGTGGAAGTTCGGTCCGCCCAACCGAATGAGTTGCGTGTCGGTATAGGAGAACAGCCGGCCCTGCAACAGCGGGTCGTTGGTAAAATCGATGCCGGGAACGACGTGACCGGGATGAAACGCCACCTGCTCGGTTTCGGCAAAGAAATTGTCCGGATTGCGATCGAGGGTCATCTTGCCGATTCGAACTACCGGCACCAGCTCTTCGGGAATGATCTTCGTGGGATCCAGGAGGTCGAAGTCGAACTTATGTTCGTCCTTCTCCTCCACGACCTGGACCCCGAGTTCCCATTCCGGATATTGCCCCGCCTCAATGGCCTCCCACAGATCACGCCGGTGGAAGTCAGGGTCCAAACCGGAAATCTTCTGCGCCTCATCCCACAGGATTGAATGCACGCCGAGCAGCGGTTTCCAATGGAATTTCACGAACCGACCGACTCCTTTGGCATTCACAAAGCGGAAGGTATGCACCCCGAAGCCTTCCATCATGCGAAAGCTCCGCGGGATGGCCCGGTCCGACATCAGCCACATAATCATGTGCGTGGATTCCGGCATCAGGGAAATAAAATCCCAAAACGTGTCGTGCGCCGAGGCCGCCTGCGGCATCTCATGGTGGGGCTCCGGTTTTACCGCATGGACCAGGTCCGGGAATTTCACCGCATCCTGGATGAAGAAGACGGGCATGTTGTTGCCCACAAGATCGTAATTCCCGTCCTCCGTGTAAAACTTCACGGCGAAGCCGCGCACGTCACGCGCCAGATCGCTGGACCCTCGGGATCCGGCGACGGTCGAGAAACGCACGAAGACCGGGGTTTTGACATCCGGATCTTGTAAAAACTGCGCCCTCGTCAGAGGTGCGAGAGATTTGTATACTTTGAAATAGCCGTGCGCGGCGGCACCCCTGGCATGCACCACCCTCTCCGGAATACGCTCATGGTCGAAATGCGTAATTTTCTCCCGCAAGATGAAATCTTCCAGCAGTGTCGGTCCGCGCGCGCCGGCTTTGAGGCTGTTTTGATCATCGTTGATACGCAAGCCTTGATTGGTGGTCAGAAATTGATCCACGGACTTCTCCCGCACGCTGTCGAGGGCAGCGGTTTTCTTGTTTTCCCGCTTTGAACGATCTTTGGGCATCACATATTCCTCCCCTGGTCCGACCCGTCCGGAATCTTCGGCGAGCGAGTCGTTTTCCTCGATGGTGGAGCCCCGGTTCTTCGACCGGACGCTTTGGTCGGCAATGTCGTTTTGCGCTTGAGAACAGTGGCTTCTGAGCTGGTTTGCATCGCCGGGCTTGAGTTTCTTCAACTCAGAGATGAGTACATGAACGAGGTGGTGTTCTTCGAGGGCCTCGTTCATCCTGCCCCCCTCTGCCGATTCGAAGTCCTCGAACAGCCGTGATCTTAGTCGAGATCCTCTTTCAGGATCTCGAACCCGTCGATGCAAGTGCGGCCGTTCGCGCCATGGCGCTCTCCTTTCCAATCGAATGCCTGCGTATGAGGCCACCGCACGTCTCACGCCACGAAGCACGCCGGTCGGGCAGGCGTAGCTCGTAGAAGCCCAAGGTGTGGTTAGGGCCCTGGACAGGCGCGC
>JBEIQG010000177.1:0-7732 GCA_040376625.1 Nitrospira sp.
ATGCGTCATGAGTCGAATACCCTATGCGAATCATCGAGTGGGCATCCGTTGACGACCTTGATTGTGTTGTCTGTGTTATATGCGCTGATCGTGATGCCGGCCGCCTGCGCCGGGCAAGCAAACGGCGCCGACACCACGTTACGACCGTATCAGAAGGTCAGCGGCGTCGCCGGAACGATCAACAGCATCGGTTCCGATACCTTGAACAACTTGATCACGCTGTGGGCGGAAGGGTTCCGGAAGCAATATCCCAATGTGAAAATTCAAGTCGAGGGGAAGGGGTCCAGCACGGCGCCGCCCGCGCTCATTGAAAACACGGCTCAACTCGGGCCGATGTCGCGGACGATGAAGTCGAGCGAGATCGACGCATTCGAAACAAAGTTCGGGTATCCGCCGACGCCCTACCCTGTCGCGGTGGATGCCTTGGCGATCTTCGTCAACAAGGACAATCCGAGCAAGGGGCTCACGGTTGCGGAAGTGGATGCGCTGTTCTCCAAGTCCCGGCGGCATGGATATACCGTCGACCTGAACAAGTGGGGGCAACTCGGTTTGACCGGAGACTGGGCCGGTGCGCCAGTCAGTCTGTACGGCCGCAATTCAGCGTCCGGCACCTACGGATTTTTCAAGGAACATGCACTCAAGAATGGCGACTTCAAGGATCAGGTGAAAGAACAGCCGGGCTCCGCCTCGGTCGTGCAGGGAATCAGTGAAGATCGATACGGCATCGGGTACAGCGGGATCGGCTACACCACGTCCGGGGTAAGAATGCTTCCGGTGGCGGCGAAGGCCGGTCAGCCGTTCGTCGAACCCACCCAGGCGAATACGAGGAACGGCACGTATCCGCTTTGGCGATACTTGTACATCTACGTGAATCAGGCTCCGGGTAAACCCCTCTCGCCCATCGTCAAAGAGTTTCTCGCCTACGTCTACAGCAAGGAGGGGCAGTCCGATGTACTGAGGGACGGCTACTTTCCTGTGGATGCCGCCTTGGCCGAGAAGCAGCTCGGTCAGATCCGGTAATGAGTACGGACCGATTCACATTCATGTTCAAGTCTGTTCATCTGCGGTTTCTGATCGACCGGCTTGCGCGAGCCCTGATTACCGTCGGAGGGCTCGCGACCATCGTCAGTATTCTCGGCATATTCTTTTTTCTGTTTCGTGAAGTCACTCCGTTATTCACCCAGCCGAGCGCGAAGTTGACTCAACGTCTGAGCGTGCCTGCCCTGCTTCTGGACGAAGGCCCGGCTCAGGTGGCGGTGGATGAACATCGTGAGATCGCGCAGGTGTTCACCTCAGGAGCCATTCAGTTTTTCGACCTGGCATCGGGTCAACCCATCCCCTTGGACATGCCGGCACAGGTGAAAAGCCGCCAGATCACGGCCATGGCGTCCGGTGGCGGTAATGCTCCGCGGTTGGCCGCGGGGACGGCCGACGGCGAAGTCCTGCTCCTGAAAGTGGGCATCATGACGGAATTCACCGATCAAGGCGAACGAAAGAAGCGTCCGCACATTCGCGCCGGCCAGCCCATCCCATTGACGAAGAGCCCCATCGTCCGGCTGGCCTATCGGGTCAACGATCAAGGAAGCCTGCTGGCCATCCTGTCGAAGGACGGCCGGCTGCTCGTCGTGCGGATAGCGGCGGATGACGCGGGTGGCAGCCATCCGATCATTACGGAACTGCCGCAACCGAGAGGTACGGTGACGGCCCTCGCCCTGGATGCTCTGCTTGAAAATCTGTATGTTGGCACCGCGGAGGGACAGGTGGTGCATGTCGCCTTGTCCGAGACGGAGTCGCCGGAGATGAGGGCTGCCTATGCGGTGGCCGCGCCCTCGACGGCCGTCACGATGTTAGGGTTTCTGAGTGGTGATCGTAGCCTGGTGGTCATGTCCGAGGACGGTGCGGTCTCGACCTGGGGGCTTGTGCGGCGCGCCGATGCCCCGTCCGGTTGGACATTGACTCAAATGCATGCTCTCCGCTCCCACAATGGGCCGGTCACTGCGTTTGCCCCGTCGCAGCGGGTCAAGGGGTTTGTCACGGGCGACATCCAGGGAAACCTGTTCCTGCACCATGCGACCTCTTCCCAAACGTTGTTGCGGCTGGCCGTCAGTGAGTTTCCGATCCGCGCCGTGGCGTTCGCGCCGAAAGGCGACGGATTGATTGCGCTGGACGGAGCCGGACAACTGTCTCTGTACCAGGTACAGAATGCCCATCCCGAAGTGACGCTCCAGACTTTGTTCGGCAAGGTCTGGTACGAGGGGTACGATCAGCCGGCCCACGTATGGCAATCCTCTTCCGGGTCGGATGATGTCGAGCCGAAGCTCGGTCTGCTGCCGCTGGCATTCGGGACTCTCAAGGGGACGATGTACGCCCTGTTTCTCGCGGTGCCGATTGCCATTCTGGCGGCGATGTGTACCTCGCAGTTCATGCATCAGGACCTGCGCGCGAAAATTAAACCCGTTATTGAAGTCATGGCGGCCTTGCCGACCGTGGTGTTGGGTTTTCTTGCAGGGCTCTGGTTGGCCCCTCTCCTGGAACGCATGCTCCCGGCGGTGGCAGGTATGGCGCTGGTATTACCCCTGCTGGTTGTCCTGGCCTCGTTCGCCTGGCATCTCTGTCCGTTATCCGTGAAACGGCACCTTTCGCAGGGGCAGGAAGCCTTGTTGTTGATTCCTATTCTGGGACTGGGAATTGCCGGGTGCCTTTGGGCCAATGCTTCCATCGAAGGCTGGTGGTTCGACGGGAACGTCAAGGCGTGGCTCTCAAACCGGCTCGGTATCGAATACGATCAACGCAACGCGCTGATTGTCGGTATCGTGATGGGCTTTGCCATCGTCCCGGTGATTTACAGCATCGCTGAAGAGGCGCTGTCCAATGTGCCCAAGACCCAGATCGCCGGGTCGCTCGCATTGGGCGCGACCCGTTGGCAAACCGTTCTGCATCTGGTGCTGTTGTCTGCGAGTCCGGGGATCTTCTCCGCCGTGATGATCGGGTTCGGGCGCGCGATCGGAGAAACGATGATTGTCCTGATGGCTACGGGCAATACGCCCATTCTGGATTGGAACTGGGCGAACGGCTTTCGGACTCTGTCTGCCAATATTGCCGTGGAAATTCCGGAAGCCCCGCATGGAGGCAGTCTCTATCGGGTATTGTTTCTGGCGGCCTTGCTCCTGTTCATCGTCACGTTCGTGATCAACTCGTTGGCGGAACTCGTTCGTCAGCGGCTCCGGGACAAGTATAGCCATGGTTGAACGGTCCAAAGTCATGAAGAACTTCTGGCGAGGCGGGGAACTCTTCGTCTGGATGTCCGCTTCAGGCGTCGCATTCAGCCTCTTGATGGTGGCCGGAATGCTGGCCCTCATTATGATCAACGGCCTGGGGCAGTTCTGGCCCGGCGCATTGCAGGAGACGACACTCAAGACGCAGGAGACGGTGATCGGCCAGGTGGTGGGAGAAGAAGTCATCCCCAATTCGGTCACGCCGGACTCGCCCGCCGGACAGCGTCGCTTTCGATACCGGGTCGGCAATCGGGATGTGTTCGGGGCCGAGTATCGCTGGATCAATGCAGCGGACATCGTGTCGAACGCGCGCCCCGAGGATCTGACCGTTGTCGAGCGTCGTGAGTGGGGCCCTGCCTTCGGTCGGATCAGTGTCGGCGTGGAGGGGGCAGCGGCAGGAAGCGCGAGCGGGAGTTCGTGGACGACGGTCAAGAACCTGGTGGAACGGGCCAATCAGTTACGTCGGCGGATCGAACATCTCGAGCGAGAGGAAATCGGATCCATCAACTATCGAATCGAGAAGGCCAGGCTTGCACGACATGCATTGACACTGAGCGGGCAACTCAGCCCCGGCGATACTGAAAAGGCCGGGATTCTCCTCGATCAGATTGCCGTGCTGGAACGAGACTATCTCGCCAAGACGGAGGCGCTCGAGCGGTTGCACAAGGAGGCCGGACAGGAGGTCCTGTTCCTGACGCTCTCCACCGGCCGGTCGGTGCGGCTCTCCCTCGATCAGGTGTTAGCCGTCAGTCGGCCGAACGGGATGAATTGGTTTGAGAAGCTCTGGGCCTACGCCCACAATCTGTGGCTGTTTGTGTCCAGCGAACCACGTGAAGCGAATACGGAGGGCGGCATCTTCCCGGCGATCTTCGGCACGGTGTTGATGGTCTTTCTGATGACACTGGCCGTGATGCCGTTCGGGGTGATGGCCGCCGTCTATTTGCGGGAATATGCCACTCAGGGTTCCTTGGTCCGATTGGTGCGGATCGCGGTCAATAATCTGGCCGGCGTGCCGTCCATTGTCTTCGGCGTGTTCGGCCTCGCATTTTTTGTCTATGCGCTGGGCGGCACGATCGACCAATGGTTGTTTCCCGAAGCGCTCCCGAACCCCACCTTCGGCACGGGCGGCATCCTGTGGGCGTCGCTCACATTGGCGCTGCTCACCGTTCCGGTCGTGATCGTGGCGACGGAGGAAGGCCTGTCTGCGGTTCCTCGTGATTTTCGTGAAGGTTCGCTCGGACTAGGAGCAACCAAGTTTGAAACGCTGCGGCACGTGATCCTTCCCTGCGCGTTACCGGGGATTTTGACGGGATTGATCCTGGCCATGGCCCGGGCCGCCGGGGAAGTGGCACCGTTGATGCTGACCGGGGTGGTGAAATTGGCTCCTGCCCTTCCGTTGGACGAGTACCTGCCCTTCTTGCATCTGGACCGAAAGTTCATGCATCTGGGGTTCCATATTTACGACGTCGGGTTTCAATCCCCGAACGTCGAGGCGGCCAAGCCGATGGTCTACATGACCACGCTGATTTTGATCCTGGTGGTCGTCTCACTGAATTGGGCGGCCGTGCGGCTGCGTAACCGGTTACGGCGACGATTCACCGCATCGGCCCTGTGATCACAGAAAGGACTGTGCATGGATATTCAGACTCATAGTCTGTCGCCCACGGCGCCGGCATTGTCACTGCGTCCGGCTATTTCCCAACCGCGTCTCACCCGTCCCCATGACGCGCCGGGTACGTCCGTCGATGCCAAGGTGCTGGTCCGGCATCTCGACTTCTATTATGGCCAGCGGCAGGCCCTTTTTCGGGTCTCACTCACGGTACGGACCCATTCGGTCACCTCCTTTATCGGCCCGTCGGGGTGCGGAAAATCCACGTTGCTGCGCTGCCTGAATCGTATGAACGACCTGGTGGAAGGCGCGCGCGCCGTGGGGCGTGTGGAACTGGACGGCGCCGACATCTACGACCCCGCTATCGACGTCACGGATCTCAGGAAACGTGTGGGCATGGTCTTTCAGAAATCGAATCCATTTCCCAAATCGATCTACGACAATGTGGCATACGGGCCGCGCCTGCACGGCACCAAGGATAAGCGGTCCCTGGATGAACTCGTGCAGCATAGTCTGCAGGGTGCAGGGCTCTGGGATGAGGTGAAGGACCGATTGATGCAAAGCGCGCTGGGCTTGTCCGGTGGACAGCAGCAGCGGTTGTGCATCGCGCGCGCGCTGGCGGTTCAGCCCGACGTCATCCTGATGGACGAGCCCTGCTCGGCGCTGGATCCCATCGCGACCGGGAAGATCGAAGAACTCATCTATACCTTGAAGGATACCTACACCGTGGTGATCGTGACGCACAACATGCAGCAGGCTGCCCGCGTGTCGGATCAATGCGGATTTTTTCTCATGGGTGAACTGGTGGAATTCGGCGATACGAAGACGATCTTTACGACCCCGCATGACAAACGAACGGAAGACTACATCACCGGCCGTTTCGGGTAAAGCGCGGGAGGAGTTGGAGCATGCAACGACATTTCGATCAAGACCTCGCTCATCTTAAGCAGACATTGCTCCGCATGGGGGGGCTCGTCGAATCGCAGATTCAGTTGGCCCTGCAAGCTCTGGTGGATCGGGATTCCGATCTTGCGGTCGACGTCATCAAGCAGGACCACGATGTCAACGCGCTGGATGTCGAGATCGACGAGCTCTGTATTCAATTGCTGGCCCTGCAGCAGCCGACGGCCCGCGATCTGCGATTCGTGACCACCGGGATGAAAATTTCGTCCGAACTGGAACGGATGGGCGATCTCGCCGACAACATCGCTCAGCGAGCGCTGGAGCTGAACGGCGAACCGCAACTGAAACCCTATATCGACATTCCACGGATGGCCAATTGGACGATGCGGATGGTCAAGGACTGTCTGGATGCCTTCGTGAATTCCGATCCGGTGCTGGCGCGAAAGGTCTGTGCCGACGACGATTTTGTGGATGAGGTGAACGAGCAGTTGTTTCGAGAATTACTCTCCTTTATGCTGGAAGACACGCGCACCATCACCCGCGCGATCCGGCTCACCTTCGTGGCGAAGTCGCTCGAACGGATCGCCGACCATGCCACCAACATTGCGGAACTTGTCGTCTACATGGTTGAAGGCAAGAACATCCGGCACGTAGCCCCCTCAGCGAGCCTGTAGATGCCCAAACTGGCCGTCCTCGATATCGGCACCAACTCCATTCATATGGTCCTGGCGGAAGTGCAGCCGGACTACACGTACAAGATCCTCGACCGCTTCAAAGACATGACCCGACTCGGTGACGGAGTATTCACCTCCCGCCGACTGTCCGACCAGGCGATGATGCGCGGCCTCGAAGTCATCAGGAACCTGGTGACTCTGGCCAGGAACAAGGGCTACGAACGCATCGAAGGCGTGGCGACCAGCGCGGTGCGGGAGGCGCGAAACGGCGGAGAGTTTCTGGATCACGTCGCGCAGCAGACCGGGTTGACGGTGCGAGTCATCACGGGCGCGGAAGAAGCGCGATTAATCTTTCTCGGCGTGCAAAACAGCGTAGCTCTCCCTGAGCCGCCGACCCTCGTGATCGATATCGGCGGCGGTTCGGTCGAGGTGATCGTCGGAAATCGTGAGACGATTTATCAGGCTCGCAGCCTCAAGCTGGGAGCCATTCGCCTCAAAGATTTGTATCTGACGAAGACACCCCCCTCCAAGCCGATGCTGCATGCGTTGGAAGAGGCCGTGACCGGCCAACTCAGGCAGGCGCTAGGCACGTATAAGACGAAGCACGTGGAGCAGATCATTGCCACCTCCGGGATGGCCGGCAATCTGGCCGAAGTCATTTATCTGCAGCGCACCGGCCGCCCGCTCCAGCAGTTGAATCTCACGAAGATCACGGCAAAAGAAATCAGCGCCGTGGAAAAACGTCTGGCCGACGCCACGCTGAAAACCAGGCTGGCCATGCCGGGACTCGATCCAAAACGCGTAGACACGCTGCTTCCGGCGACGATGGTGTTTCGAATTTTGCTCCACCTGTTGCAGAAGAATGAGCTCACGATTTGTGACAAGGCGATCCGGGAAGGCATCATTTACGACTTTATTCAACGGCACCATGAAGGCATTCAAGCGGAGCGGGACACTCCCGATGTCAGGAGGCGGAACATCCTGGCTCTGGCCCGCCGCTGTCATGTCTCCGAGACCCATGCGCTCCATGTTGCCGGACTCGCCTTGCGGCTGTTCGATCAGACCACGTCGTTACACGGATTCGGGCAGCGGGAGCGCGAATGGCTGGAGTTCGCGGCCATCCTCCACGACATCGGCTATTTGATCAAGTCGCGCCAGCACCACAAACATGCGTACTACCTGATCAAGAACAGCGATCTTTCCGGATTCACCGCCGAGGAAATCGATCTGGTGGCGAATGTCGCGCGGTATCACCGGCGCTCAGTGCCGGC
>JBEIQG010000187.1:0-7488 GCA_040376625.1 Nitrospira sp.
GCGGAACCGTCGCGCGCGCCGGGACAGATCTGAGCGCCTCCCGACTTCGTGCCAGGCGTAACGCGTGGACCGATGAGAAGACCTCAGAGAGAAGATCCCGTACGGAGAACAGTACGATGCTTTGCCCCACCACCAACTGCGGCCAACTGATGGCACCTGATTACCGTGCAGGCCGTGCAGGCTATGACCCATGCACTGGCCTTGAATGCCTCCATTGCGGACACTGCGGGCATCGTGGGATGAAGGCACGAGAAGGGCTGCAGCTGTTGTTCTCCGGACAGCATGAATATGTCTTCTGCTATGGTCCGTCCCTCTCGTACCTCAAGGTCGTGCTGTCGACGGTTGCGCTGAATCTGTTCAGCACTCAAGGCCTGGAACCGGTCCGACTGGCAACCCACGTCGCCGAATGGGCACTCCTCATGGGACAGGTCTGTGGGACGGTTCGCCCTTCAGGCGACCTGGTTCTGTCCAGTTGTTACGAGTATTGCCGGCGACAGGCGGTGAACCATTCCGGCGTCTCACCGCGGTAAGGTTGCGGATCCGAGGACCGATTGATTCACGAACGAGGACCGGGCTCTGCCCTCATTACCATCGCGATCCTCAGCCAGAATCAGCTCCTGCGGCTTGGGCTGGACGCTGTCATCGCCCCGCATGCGCACATCCGGCTGATTGGAGAGGCGTCGAACGCGCTGGAGGCGGTGAGCATCGTCTCGCAAGAAAAGCCACATTTGCTCATTGTTGAACTGGAGCCCGGCATGGACATCCTCGGGCTGATTCGAGAGGTGAAGGCTTCGCTTTCGACCATACGAATCATCGCCCTGCATGGAATTGAAGACAGCCGAGCCGGAATGGAAGCCTTGTCGTCCGGAGTAGACGGCATGGTGTTGACCACCCAGCCTGGCGTCGTGCTGCTTGCCACGATCGAGCACCTCTGCCGGCGTCCGGCGAACGTGGCACGCTGCCATACTTGCGACACAACCCCGCTGGAGAGAACCCGCTCGGCAGGCGACTTCAACGACCGGATCCCCGTGCTGCCGAATTGGTCCGACGACCTCACAAAACGTGAGCATGACATCATCAGCTTGGTCGGAGAGGGCCTGTCCAACAAAGACATTGCCTGCCGACTCAGCATTTGCAGCACCACCGTGCGTCATCATCTCACCAGCATTTTCGTCAAACTCGACGTGCACAGCCGCCAGCAGCTCCTAATTCGAGCGCATGAATATGGCCTGGTCACACTCCACGCGAGTGGCTAACCGCTCGCACACATCCGCTGCAGGCTGGGAACACTCATCCTGAGGGGGCTGGGAAGACTCGGTTCCTCTATTCGCCGTGCTCAGGATCAACAACGATCATGCCATGAGAAAACATCGGGAGGGCATCCGACGGATATAAACCGGGGATACGCCGAGCACAGCTGTGGCCGGCGACCGAGGAATTGCGATGTCGATCACCTAGGCAATGACGGTCTTCTGTTTGAGGTATTCCATGAGATCGGAAAAGGAGCCCTCGCGAAGAATCCGCGTAAATTGCGCTTGATACTTTGCCATGATACTGGAACCGTCGATGCTGACATCATTAATCAGTAAGGACCCAGATCGCCGAACGACTTGAAACTCGATTCGAGTATCGACCTCCGGCCCGGCAGGCGCAATCATGACCTGCGCGCCATCGTCATCGTTTCGCTCAGCAAGATAGGCGACTTGCGCCGCAGAATAGTCTCGCAGGTGGTCCGCCAAATCATCGCGCAATACCTGCACAAACAGCCGCACAAACTGCCGTCTCTGTGCGGCATTCGACTTGATCCCGGCCTCGCCCAGCGACCGTTCGGCCATTTCTTCATAGTTGAAGGCCCGCCGAACCACCTGCTCGATTTCCCACTGACGCTGCGCAGAGCGGCTCGCGTCTTTCAACTCCCTCAGGATATATAACATGTCCTTCACGGTACGCTCGACGACCTCGGTCGGCGTCTGTCCCGCCCAGGAGCTGGCATGGCCGGATACCGCCACCAGCATCAGAGCGAGTAGACACACCATCAAGCCACGGAGGGACCACGACGTCAAGGAACGAGGACGGCTCAGACTGAAACATCTGTGGCTCATACGTGCTACCTTCCGATCACTTTTGCCAATAGTCGTTCATGGTACCGGCCGCTAAAACCGAGCGTCAAGCACGTGGATATACCTGCGTTTCAACCGGCCGGAGGCGGTGATTCGGAGGAGACGGACACTCCCCCGGACCAAAAATGATGTATTGAGAAATTTCATTTTCCTCTCTGTTAAACCTTCGGTATACTCGCGCCATGTCTGATCGACGAATGCCCCTCCTGCTCCTGAGTTTCCTCATTCCCGCCCTCTTTTCAGGCTGCGAAACAACAGACAAAATGCTCGGCGCCGCTGAGAGGGCTGTCGGCAGCAGCACGGGAAGGACCGTCCTGGATATCGTCGGCGGTAAGGATCCGGCTGAAATCGCCCGGCGTCGCGTCGAGAATTATGGGAGGGACCCCCAAGCCCTGTTGCGGGATTTGCGCTCGATTCAACGGGACTTCCAGACGCTCATGGCGGCGCTGACCGGAGAAGTCGGGAAGAAGTGGGGCACCAAGGAAGTGAAACTGCCCGAGCAGAAAAAATATGTGAAATATACACAGAATTACCGCAGTCGCGCCATTGTGGACTTCGATGCCGGCAATGTCCTGGTCGAGACGCTTGACGAGAAGGATCCGCGGGGCAGCCTGAAGAATGCCGTGGTCACCACCCTCCTCACACCCAACGACCCACGCAGCGTGGACCTGTTCACGGATAAAGAGATCACCCTGACCAGCGACAAAGAACCGTACCTTTTGGGCCTTGTGCTGGATCAGGCCGGAAAACCGGTGCGCACACCCGTGGAAGCGGAACAGTTCGCCGATATGCTCCTCTCCAAGAACACGACCACCCGAAAGGTCGAGCTAGAAGAGGGCTCGAAAACCGCCCACATGGTCACGATCTCGATGGTCACGAATTTCTCGCACAGACAGGCCGAGAGATACCGCACGGTCGTCGGACAATTTGCGGCTCGCTATCAAATCAGTCCCAGCCTTGTCTTTGCCATCATCCGTACCGAGAGTAACTTCAATCCCTTTGCCGTCAGTTCTGCGCCGGCTTACGGATTGATGCAACTGGTCCCCACCAGCGGCGGACGGGACGCGTATCGCAAGGCAAAAGGTGAAGACAAGGCGCCCTCGCGCGACTACCTCTTCGATCCGGACAACAACATCGAATTGGGCACGGCCTATCTCAACGTGCTGACTTACGCCCAATTGGACGATGTCACCGACCCCGTCTCGCGTGAATACTGTGTGATCTCAGCCTATAACACCGGGGCCGGAAACGTGTTTAAGACATTCTCAAAAGATCAGCGCATCGCGTTGCAGCAGATCAATGGATTACAACCGGCCGCACTCTATGACCGCCTCCGTACCGGGCTCCCCTATCCGGAGACCCGCGACTACCTCGCGAAGGTCGTCGGGTTTCGAAAACAATTTGTGAGTCTCGGCGATACCGCCGCCAAATAACCACGCACCGGTTCCGCCAGCCTCCCACACCAGCGATGATTGGATTCTTGCCTTCCGGCACCCGCTTGGTTACAACAAGTCAGTCAACGGATTTTCCAAGGAGGAACACCGCGAACATATCACCCTACAAGGGCAATGCATTCGGCATCCTCACCGCCGCTTTCGCGCTGCTGTGCATCGCCTTGGTCCCGTTGATGACGGTTGAGATCCCGCCGCTCGTAGATTATCCCAATCACCTGGCTCGGATGCACATCCTGGCCGATGGCGGGCATTCTCCCTGGCTTCGCCGATACTACGAGATCCGCTGGGATCTGCTTCCCAACCTTTCGATGGATCTGGTGGTGCCGCCGTTGACCCGGATCATGCCGGTTGAACAAGCAGGCAAGGTCTTCATCGCCCTGACATTCGCACTGCTAGCGGGCGGCACGATGGCCCTTCACGCTGCTTTGCACCGACGCTGGTCCCCCTGGCCGCTCCTGGCATTTTTCTTTCTCTACAACAGTGTTTTCCTATGGGGCTTCCTCAACTATCTTTTCGGGCTCGGCCTGGCTCTGTTCGCCTGCGCCCTCTGGGTCAGGCTTCGCACTCGGTCCGCGCTCCTGGTCGTGCCGTTGTTTTCTCTCACCGCCGTGATGTTGTTATTCGCGCATCTCTTCGCATTCGGCAGCTTCGCGCTGATCGTGTCGACCTATGAGCTCTCTCAATGGTGGCGTCTGCGAGACGGGCCCGTTTCCCCTATCAAGGCCGTCTGCTGGAAAGCCGTTCCGGCACTCATCATTCCACTTATCCTCCTGACACTGACCCCGACCTTCAAAGTGGCCCCGGAAGACTATCCCTTGTGGCTCAGAGGATCTTCTCCGCCCCCTCTCATCTCTTTTCTTCCTCCCGCAACAAAACTCGAAGCCCTGAAAGGGACCCTCCGAAGCGAGCACCGGCTCCTGGATCGCGTCACCGTTTTCATGCTGGTCGGACTGGTCGGCATAGGGCTGGTGCGGCGACGTTGCTCCATCCTGCCGTCGATGTTCCTCCCGCTCGGCTCAACCGCGTTGGCCGCCCTGGCGATGCCCAATACGATCGGCACGACCGCGGTGGTCGACATACGAATGCCGATCGTCTTCGTCTTACTCGCCGTAGCGAGTTCGGATTGGCGGGAAATCAGCCGAGGATGGTTTCTTCCTGTGGTACTGGCCCTGAGTATGCTATTTGCCGTGAGGATGGGCTACATCACTGAGCACTGGCAGGACACGGCACACCACTACCGGCAGTTCAAACGGACCCTCGATCAGCTGCCGGAAGGAGCACGCCTGCTGTCGGCCATCAAAATGGCTTCCTACGACAACTGGTCTCCGGCAGAAGGCCAGATTCCTGAGCCCATGCCCATGGTCAACCTGTCCTGCTGGGGAGTCATCCGGCGATCGGTCTTCGTCTCGAATCTCTTCGCCGCACCGGGCCAGCAACCGGTCCGGCTGACCCCGGAAGCCCATTCACTGTTGACGGTGGAGGAATTCATCTTCCGCGCGGCCCCGATTCCGTGGGACCAACTCCGTGCCCAGTACGACTACGTGGTCGTCCGACGCACCCAACGCCTGCGCCCCCCCCTTCCTGATGACTTTGCTCCATTCGGCTCCGGAGACGAATTCCAGTTTTACCGCACCGGAAGGGCACAACCCTGACGCAACGCCGACAGGGCAGTCCCGATTGCTCACCGGGCCTTGGCTTTCCAGGTGTAGGACGAGGTCACGGCATAGTTCCATACCGTCCCCACAAGAATGCCAACCAGGGCCGACAATCCCCAATGAAACTGTTGCGTGAACAAATAGGACGCAACCCCCACGTTGCCGACGGCCCCCAGACTACACACCAGGACAAACGACAACCACCCTCGCAACCATTGCCACCCGCGTAGCCGTTGGTCCCGATAGGTAATCACGTTGTTCAAGATGAAATTACTCGTCATCGCGAGCAAGCTGGCGATACCCTGTCCCCAGGCAAAGGGCACCTCCAACCAGCGATACAACACCCACAACACACTGAAGTGGATCAGAACGCCGGAGCCCCCCACGAGGCAAAATGTCACCAGGCGCACAGGCACAAACCGGCCGACGGACTTATCCAGCAGCAGCATGAAGTAATCCCACGCCACCTGACCATCGAGCTTGCTTTCTCCGGCTAGTCTCGACCTAAATTCATAGGGCAATTCTGTGAACCGCAGCGGATGCGGTGACGAGGCCAGCAAATCCAGCAGGAGTTTAAATCCGACCCCGGACGTCCGCCTCACCAGCCGGTCGAAGACCTCTCTGCGCATGGCAAAAAAGCCGCTCATCGGGTCTGTCAATCCTTCAGGCACCAGTGGACGACTCAACCGCGTAGCCCATCGACTCGTCAAGGCCCGCATGCCGTCCCACTCGCCGATACTGCCACCTGTCATATACCGGCTCCCGACCACGATGTCGGCCCCATCCTGCGATAGGACCTTGAGCATCTCGGGGAGCAATCGTTCGTCGTGCTGAAGGTCGCCGTCCATCACGGCCACAAACGGTGCGGAACTCGACAACATCCCTTCAATACAAGCTGAGGACAATCCCCGACGCCCGATCCGATGGAGACAACGCACCCGATGATTGGCGCAGGCCTGCGCGCGCACCGCTGCGGCAGTCTGGTCAGGAGAGTCGTCGTCGACAACGATCAGTTCCCACGCTACCCCAACCAGACAAGCGTCCAGGACTTCCACAAGCCGTGGGATATTATCCCGTTCGTTAAATGTCGGTACGATAATGGAAAAGATCGGCCCTTGCACTACCACCCCCCTCAATGCCCCGGGCGGAGCATCAGAGACACCTGCCGATCCGGACCGTGATCGATGTCAGACTTGGCCATCGGCAAAAACCTCCTCGAAAGCGACCACGACGCGATTGCGACGCACTGGTACCCTATAACCCGATGATCAGTTTCACCGGCGGGACCCGTTCAGCAAGGCCAAACGACAGTTCACCCCTAACATCGTCCGGATTGTAGTAGGTGCCGAACAGCCGGTCCCAAATCGTGAGCAGCGCGCCTAGATTTGTCCGTTGATGAGCGGGATCTGTGCTGTGATGGATCTGGTGATATCGCGGGGTTACAAATACCCGTTCCAGCCAGGACGATCTCCAGGTGACATTCAGGTGCATCCAATTGTTCCGCACGAGGTGCTCCAACATGATCACCTGAAATGCCCAGGCCGAAGCCTCCTGCAGCAACGGAAGGGCGATGATATATGTGAGGTTGAACAGAGCGATGTGTGGAATCGTGGCACGGATTCCGGAAAGCCAGTACAGGGAGGTGGGGGAATGGTGCCATCGGTGGATGCGCCACACCGGCCTGGTATGCATGAGCCGATGCACCCAATAGAGCCCGAAATCTTCGACGATGTAGAAAAGGGCTACTTTCACGACCGTGGGCAGATTGTACAGGGCCGCAGGCATGTAGTTCGGGATCGGGATCCGATCAGTTATCTGTACCACGGCAAGGAACGATACATTGTACAAGCCAAGCGCGATCAGATCCCGCCAGAATACGGTCCGGTAGGAAATCGGACGCGCAGGGAATTGCCACTCGACGAGAAAACACAGGAGGCCGGTACTCCAAAACAGCAGATAGGGATACAGCGCCTTATCCACTGGCCTGCCTTCGTCTTTCAAACCTCACGAAGAAGCTCCACGCAACTTTTCGAAACTGCTCCACATCATATTCGTCGGCCTTGATGCAGGCGCTTGCTCGCCTTCAGCACCGCCGGAATTCACACCACGCTTACCTTACCGGAGACCTCAGCTGGGGCGAAATCATTTGCAACCTTCGACATTCACGCTCCCAAGTCGCGCCTCCGTATCGAGTCGAAAATTATCTTCGACGCAACATCGCCGACAGTCGATCGGTTTCAATATCTAGTGCTACGCGAC
>JBEIQG010000231.1:0-5557 GCA_040376625.1 Nitrospira sp.
CAGAAGCGCGCACCGACCCCACCTACTCCTGACCGCGCTGTCACTGTCCCTTCTTTTTCCTGCCACCGCCCTCAGTCAATTCGGGAACCCCACGCAGGCATCCACGATGCACCCGCTCGCGGAGCCGTCACGAACGTCGTCGGTGTATATCGGATCCGTCATGGCCCTGCTCGCCACGATTGAAGACGCCGGCATTCTGCCACCGGAAGGTACGCCCCAGGCCAATGGCATCATTAAAGCCGTCATTCAGTTTCAATCGGCCTTTTTAAAGAGTCATCATCCCGCAATCCGTCAATTCTTTACCGAGGCCCATCGCATCACACTCGGCCCCCGCGCTGAGGAGGTTGAAACCGCCTTTCGCCAGGCTGGCTGGTCGGCGGACACGTTCGACGCAGTGATGACCGCCGGTCAAACCGACCGTGCCTGGAAGACCGAAGGACTGAGTGAGGGATTCCGTGAATTTAATATCGGCAAGCCAGACTTCGATATTCTTGCGCGACTATATGAACAGAGCAATGCCGCATTCTCCGCACAGGGCAAGACCTTCCAGCAAGTCTATACTCAACGTCGCCGGGAGATGCCTGGTGCGCCGTCGAAATGACCGTCCGTCAGCAGCGAGCGTCCGCGATACCGATCGCTTTTTTTTCACGATTTGTAGCCCGAGGAGGCATTATGGCAACGAAAGCGTATATTCTCATCAAGGTCAAAGCAGGCAAAGGCAAATCGGTGCTCAGCTCCCTGAAAAACATTGCCGGCGTGGAGCAGATTCACGCCTGTTTCGGTCAACCCGACATTTTCGTCTTTATTAATGTGGCGGACGAGCGGGCGCTCTCCGATGTCGTGATTACGCGCATTCACGCGATTGAGGGCGTAGAAGAAACCGACACGCACATCGTGGCAGAAACCTAGGGTTACAGGTACTCGACCGGCACAACCCGTCCACCCTGCCTGGCGGAAGCATAACAGGCCTCGGCAATTTCAACCGCACGCTTGCCGTCTTCGATCGTCACCGAAGGCGGCGAGCCGGTGCGCACGGACCCCACAAACGCGCGGAGCGTCCGGAGCACAGTCGGCTCCGCCATGCTCGCCCAGTTGCCGGCGCCATGGCTGGCAGAGATCTGCGCCACTTGCTGCCCGCACCAGTCCATCGATAACTGCCCTCCGCTCCCAATCAACTCCACTCGTCCGACGCGTCCTGACGACACTCGCGACACATCCACCAGGCACACCAGACCACTCTGAGTCGTCAAACGGCCGATAACCCGACGTTCTGCGCCATCCGGCGGTACCACGTCCATCTCGCAGGACACCGTTAGCACCTCGTCTCTGGTCAAGACACGAGCCAGGTCCAAAAGATGAATGCCTGTTTCGAGCAAACAGCCGCGTCCGCCGAATCCTCGCCCGTCCTCACTCATCCCATGAGGTTCCATTCGACTGGCCAAGCTAAGATATTGGAGGGCGCCGATCTGTGCCTGTCGCTCCCGCAGTAAGTCCACAGCGGCATCAAACCGTAACGTGTGTGCCGTCATCATGATCTGCCCGCTCCTCTGCGATGCCTGCGCAATGACACGGGCGTCCGTTGCCGATATCGCCAACGGCTTCTCAACCAATAATGCTTTCTGCGCCTGTACCACAGCCAGGCAGATTTCACGATTAAGCTCCGGCGGAGTCACGACGACCACCGCCGCCACACGAGGATCCGCGATCAACTCATGATAATCGTGGTAACAGGGGACGGCCGGCGCACAGGCCAGACCGTTTCCTCCGGCGGCTCGACGGCGGCTGACCGCCGCCAGGTGTGCTTCAGGCAGGTCCTGCAGAAGGTGCTTGGCGTAGCGGCTACCATGACGGCCGACGCCGATGAGTCCGATTCCAAGGGGCAAGTCCGGTTCGTGAGACATCATTGTGGCGCACTCTACCGACCGCCCGACAACGGGTCAATATGCCTCGACTGTCGAGCCCTCGCCTTGATTGACAACGCCCAAATACGCTCCCTATAGTACCGAAGGAATTTGTCCAAAGCCGACGGCAACCGAGAAAGGACCTCATCGCCCATGACTACTCAGGCAGCACCATTTTCACTGGATCAGATCGGAACCGGTACGGCTCGCTTCCCGAGTGGTATGGCCATTCCCACCGCGACGGATGCCATGGTGGATCCCTATATCCGCACGCGCGTAAGCAAAGACGTGCAGGTGGAATGTATCCAGTTCTGGCCGCAGGACAAGACCGCTTACCCCGGCATTGTACTCTTGCATGACTGGTGGGGCCTGAATTCTCAGATCACGGATCTTGGCGCCAGATTGGCCTGCGAAGGCTACGGGGTGATTATTCCCAAGTTATACGGACGACTGGGCGGCATGGTCACAGCCAACGCCGAGGTGGCAGAGGCACTCATGGCCAAGTGCAATGACAAGCTCCTGCTCCAAGACATCAACACCTGCTGCGAATACCTCAATACGACAGAACATACCAAACGCAATATTCACGGTGTTGTCGGATTCGGCATGGGTGCGTCGCTGGCGATCCGGTTCGCCTGCCAGCGCAAGCGACTGCGGGCCGCGGTGGCATACTATGGAAAGGTCACCGCTCCCGACCAGCTGACAAATATGATGAGTCCGTTGCTCTATCACCAGGCCGAGCAGGACACCTGGGCGACGCAGCAGGATGTCGATCATCTCCGGACAGTCGCGGGCCAAGGAAAACGCATCGACATCAAGACCTACCCCGGAACGTCTCACGCTTTCTGTGACGAGACACGACCAGCCGGCTACCAGCCCGAGGCCGCAGCTCAGGCCTGGGATGCCACGGTCGCATTTCTCAAAAACTCTTTTCAAGGAACATAACGACATCGATGGGCAAGGCCGCCGGTCATGGAGGGCTGCCACACAGTGCCTCTCGCCCGCTGCTCCGCACGCAAAGAAAGTATTCGCACCGATGCCGAATCATTCAGTTCGTACCCTGCTCCTCGCCTACTGTGTCACCGCCATGCTGACGGCTGCAGTCGTTGCTGAAGCAGACGAGCCGTCGATCCAATCCAAACCGACCCTTGCCAACCGCCTACCTGCCTTTCAGGACCTGGTGCAGACTGATGCGGCACCGTTGGCGGCCCTTCCAACCCAGGGCGATTCGCTGAGTCTGTTTAAGACGGTCGTCGGTCCGCAGCTGGGGTTGAACGACGTGGCCATGACCCTCGGAGCCAAGGGTCTCACGCCCGCCATGAGCCAGGAACTCCTGATCCCCGATCTCACGAAGTCAGCGAACGAACTCGTACGAGGACTTGCGGCATGGCAACTGACACAAGCCGCCAAAGCTCTCGATACCTCCGCAGGAACGGAGCAACGGGAAAGCCTTCAGCGGCAGATCGAATCACAGATGACCTGGTTGGCCGACGGCACGAGCCTTGAGACACCTCTGCGCCAGCTGCTGGCGCTGCTCAAAGAATCCCCGACACAGGAAGCCGCCGCCTCTCTACAGGGAACGATAGGCTCAATCAATGTATGGGCCATCGATAATGTATATCGGGAATGGTTCCGCCTCTACCATTGGAAGGATCAGGTCCGTCAGCAGCGTGGTCTCACGCGATTGTGCGGCACGTGGCAATGGTCGATTCACAATCATCAGAACCATCGCGAGGAGAAGACAGCCGTGATCTTCGCCCCGCCGGGAATCGCCTCGTCGACCAGTCCTGCGGAAACCATCGTCCTTGGCGACAGCGTCTATTTACGATGGGAAACCAGGGCGGGGGTACAGGAAGACAGTCTGCTATTTTCCGGAGAAGGCCAACGTCTGGAAGGAACATTTGTGAATACGGCAGGCGGATGGGGGTCGATTACCGGCAGACGCACTGCAACCTGCGTAACGGAGGGAGGAGGAAAACCTGCGCCGTCACAACGCCGTCCTCATCACTGAGTATGGCCGGCGCGCCAGGCGGTCACGGCGAGACAGACCCATCCACTCATAAACGATACGCCGCCCAGAGGAGTCAATGCACCTATCCATTTGATTCCTCCCAGCGCCACGATATACAAACTGCCGCTGAACAAGAGCATCCCGAGGCAAAAGAGCCATCCAGCTTTTACAGCCAACTGATTTTCTGTTTCACGCACCAACCAGGCTACGACAAATAGGCCGAGAGCATGATACATTTGGTACCGGGCCGCTGTTTCATAGACGGCCAGCATGGACGGATCCAGAATCGACTTGAGCGCATGGGCGCCGAAGGCACCTGCGGCCACGGATGTTGCAGCGAACAGGCCGCCGAGAAACGCAAACCGGAACGAGCGCGCCGACACAGCCATAGAATCCTCCTGAACGACCACGGCTCTGGGCAAGGGCCCCGCGCGCGATTTTAACACGACTCTCGCTGAAAAATGGGCAAACCCATTCCGCTTGAATGTCCCCGTTGCCTCATGGCAAATCCTGACGCCGTTCAGTACTGCGAATGCGGCTATGACTTTACGCCGCACTTTCAGGGCTTCCCCATCAAGCCCTCTTCGGATACCACAATCCGCAAACGCCTGTTCCCGGACGAAATGGGACGCGGCAGTTTTCTGCTCGGCATTCTGCTGATCTGGCTGGCACTCTCTGTCGGCGAACTCTATCGCATACGCATCGAATTGCCCCGCCGCCCGAAGATGGAATTAGGGCTCAGCAGCCTAATGGTCGGCATGACCGACCTCGCCGCCGCACTCGTCGTCGGAGCGATCGGCTGGGCCTGCGTGTGGATTGTGCTGGCAGCTCAGAGCAAGCGTGACGGCAGTCTCTGCCCGAAGCGCACCACGTTCGTTGTCACGTTAGTGGCTGCCGGCGTACTCTTCGTGACTCGAACGATCGACCCAAGCGTGCTCGTCCAGCACGTGATGCAGATCCTGTTCGTCCTGGCCATCGCGATTGCGTCGTATTATGCAGGTTGTCGGAACTGGTTGGGGAAATGGTAATCACCCTTCGGTCAGCTACCGCGGATGATCGAAAAGAAAACTGCTGAGGGAAACTGCTGCGAGACCGGGGGAAGTTCTGATGTTATCGACTACGACCGCGTCACTTTTGGCAGAAATAGAGATAGAAGTCGGCAAATTCCTCAGCGGGAATGCCTAAATGCACTTGCTTCGTCGTATTGCCACGCAGCAGACTCCACTCCGCGGCGATCTTCGCCAATTGTTCATCGTTCACACCGTGCGTGCTCCACAGGTTGACCGACGCCGAGCTGAGCACAACAGTGACTGTTTGCAGTGACGGCCCGTAGCTGAACTTGAACTCATACCCGCCTCGAAACAGCAGAATCACACCTTCACGGGATCGAAAACCACGATGCCCGCACTGTGCACATAACAACACCTCCAACCCGGTACGAGAATCGTAGCCGGAGGCGTCAGCGTTCAGGAACCCGGCACATTTGTGAGTCGGACAGCGGAGAGGCGCCGGACCGTTTGATGCGATCAAGTCAGGACTGGGAACTGCTCCTGCAGGAAGCCCCAGGTGATCTGCCGGCCTTGAAGAATTATCCTGTTGCACAGTGACCTCGGCGGTGCGTTGTACCATCCCTGGGTCTCCCGCA
>JBEIQG010000229.1:0-5668 GCA_040376625.1 Nitrospira sp.
GATCATAGCCTGGGGCTTTCGTTGGATGAGTGGAGTACGGTTGAGGAGGTCCAGAAGGTGCTGGCGCTCTTCGTCGGCCATGAGATCCCTGCCGAAGAACTCCAGGCCATTCTCGCCTCGGTCGATGTGCGTTATCCCGCATCGCTCGCGCGCAGGAGCCCCTATCTCACGCATCCGGTGTTTCATCGGTACCATGCCGAGCATGAACTCTTACGCTACATTCGCCGGCTTCAGTCCCGCGACTTGTCGCTCGTGCATTCCATGATTCCCTTGGGATCCTGCACGATGAAGCTGAACGCGACGGCGGAAATGTTGCCGGTGACCTGGCCGGAGTTCGGTCGCCTCCACCCGTTCGCTCCGTCCGAACAGGCGCAGGGATACAAGGCGCTGTTCGAACAACTCGAATCCTGGCTGGCTGACATAACCGGGTTTGCCGCCATTTCGCTGCAACCGAATGCCGGCTCGCAGGGAGAATATGCAGGGCTGATGGTGATCCGCGCGCATCATCGGCATCGCGGTGAGACTCAGCGCGACGTTTGCTTGATTCCGGTGTCCGCGCACGGGACGAATCCCGCGAGCGCTTCGATGTGCGGAATGACGGTGGTCCCCGTGGCCTGTGATGAGCGTGGCAATGTGGATCTGAACGATCTGGAGGCCAAAGCCACTCAGCATCGCAACCGGCTTGCAGCGTTGATGATCACCTATCCCTCGACCCACGGTGTCTTTGAGGAAGGGATTCGCCGCATGTGCCAGCTTGTGCATACGCATGGCGGACAGGTTTATATGGACGGCGCCAATATGAATGCTCAGGTCGGGCTCTGTCGGCCGGCCGACCTGGGGGCGGACGTCTGTCATCTGAATCTTCACAAGACGTTCTGCATCCCTCACGGCGGTGGCGGGCCCGGGATGGGCCCGATCGGAGTCGCCCGTCATTTGGTGCCGTTCCTGCCGGGGCACCCTGTCACCAAATTGGGTGGACCGGAGTCGATCGGCCCGATCGCCGCCGCGCCGTACGGCAGCCCAAGCATCTTGACGATTTCCTGGGTCTATATTGCCCTGATGGGTCGGGAGGGTCTGACCAAAGCCACGCAGGTGGCCATTCTGAATGCCAACTACATGGCCAAACGATTAGAAAAGTATTACCCCGTCCTGTATAGCGGCACCCGTGGTTTCGTTGCTCATGAGTTCATTTTGGACCTACGCCCGCTCAAGGAGAGCAGCGGCGTGGAAGCAATGGACGTGGCCAAGCGTCTCATGGATTACGGATTCCACGCTCCGACAGTCTCGTTTCCCGTGGCCGGCACCTTGATGATCGAGCCGACGGAGAGTGAAGTGAAGGCGGAGTTGGATCGGTTGTGCGAGGCCTTGATCGCGATCCGTGGCGAAATTCAATCGATTGCCGAGGGCCGGCAACCGCGTGCGGGGAATATGCTAAAAAATGCTCCCCACACGGCCTTATCCGTGACCGCGGCTGAGTGGACGAAGCCGTACTCGCGTGAGCAGGCGGCGTTTCCTGCTCCATGGGTACGGGACAACAAATTTTGGCCGAGCGTGGGTCGTATCGATGAAGCCTATGGCGACCGCCACCTCTTTTGCACCTGTCCTCCGATGGATCCTGCTTCCTAATCGGTTTGTGGGCGGTGGCTCCTCAACTGGAACGGCGACGTCCGGCCGGTCCCCGGTGCATGCCGTACTTTCAATCGCCGTAGGGTGCATTCTACTGCCGCTGCTCTTGCCGCCACCCGCTTGGGCTGATCTAGAATCGGTCGCGACTACGGAGACGCAAGAGAGCAGTCTCATGCTCGATGTCGAGCCCGGTGTGACGTACCGCGCCGGCGCCAGGCTCAGAATTCCCGGAACCGATTGGTCCTTCCTGGTGCCGACCGGTTGGCAAAGTACTCGCCCTGAAGATTCGGAAATGCCCTTTTTGACGGCGGAGGAAGGGAAGGGCCTGGGGATGATCTTTCCCCTCACCGATGTGACCCGTGAGATGGTCCGTGATCACCTCAGTCAACCCCTGTCGCTGCTACACGGGTTGTCATTTATTCCTGCCGGTGTTGAAGCTGACACCGATCTCTCGATTGCCCGCTCGTATCAGGGTGAAGACCTGGCCGGTCGTGCCTTGGCAGTCCTCGGGCCCGGCAATACGTCGGTCATCTATTTCCTCATGGGACCTCCCGATGAGGCGCCCGGATATCAGTTCGTTCTGGAAGGACTTGGACACTCTACGCGATTTGCGGCATCGGTGTCCGGGCGTGACGCCGGATTGCAATAGGGGTCGCTTTCCTATCAAATCGACCAGGCATGCAGAGATTATCTCCTACGAAAGTGATTCTCGATACCGATCCCGGAGTCGATGACGCGCTGGCGCTTCTGCTGGCGTTCGCCTCGCCGGAACTGGACGTCGTCGGGGTGACCACCGTATGCGGGAATGTGCCTGTGGGGCAGGCAACCAAGAATCTGTTCCGTCTGCTGAATCTTGTGAAGCCGCCTCCCGGGCTGCTGGTCGGGCAGGGCGCGGCCAGGCCTCTGGAGGAAGACCTCGTAACGGCGGCCCAGGTTCATGGCAGTGACGGCCTGGGCGAGCTTGACTCCGTTCTGACTGCGGAAGGGACGCCGCGATACCCTCCGGTTCGTTTGCCTGCCGTTCTCTCGACCGCCCAGGATGTGTGGAATGAATGTGTCCGCCGCTATCCCGATGAGGTCACGTTGATCACGTTAGGCCCTCTGACGAACGTGGCCGTGGCATTGAAGGTGAATCCCCTGACGGTTCATAAGTTCCGCTCGATGATCGTGATGGGTGGTGCGGTCGCCGTGCCCGGCAATGTTGCGCCAGCAGCCGAATTCAATATGTATGTAGATCCGCATGCGGCCCATCGGGTCTTTCAGGCTTCCCTCCCGCTCACCCTCGTTCCACTCGATGTGACGACACGCGTCGGGGTGACTAGGGAAAGTTTGATGACTTGGGCCGCAGAGTCGCGGGACCCGCTCGGCCGGATCACCATTGACATGACGCGGAAGGCGTTCGAGTTCGCTGAAAAGGTTGAAGGGCATGGGCTCTTCTATTTTCACGATCCGTTGGCCGTTCTGGCCGCTGCGGACTCCTCGTTGATGAAGGTGGAACCATTGCATGTGGCGGTTGAAATGGCCGGGCGAGTGTCCCGTGGGATCACCATCGCCGATCGCCGCCTGCGGACTCCGGAGGAGAAGGCACGTCCGAACATGCGTGTCGCGGTTGATGTCGATGTCGACAGAACCCTGAGTCTCTTACGCAACCGGCTGTGCCCATGATCCTGGTGGTCGGGTCCACTAATATCGATTTGGTGGCGTCGGTCGAGCACCTGCCGAGTCGAGGAGAAACCGTCCTCGGATACGGTTTCGCCCAATCATTCGGCGGCAAGGGGGCAAATCAGGCCGTCGCGGCAGCGCGGGCCGGAGCAGAGGTCGCCTTTCTCGGTAAGCTTGGGGCGGATACCAACGGGCGGTTAATTCAACAGCACTTAGCCGCGCAGGGGCTGTCGCGCCCGGTTCTGCTTCGCGATGGCGATTGTCCTACTGGAGTTGCGATGATTCTCGTCGATCAAGCTGGAGAGAACCAGATCGTGGTCGTTCCCGGGAGTAATGGGCGTCTGACGCCGGCAGATCTGCGGCAGCATCGTGAGTTGATGGCCGCAGCACGCGTGCTGCTGGTTCAAATGGAAATTCCTCTGGAAACGGTTCTTGAAGCGTTGAAGCTTGGCCGCGAATGTGGTCTCACCACAATTCTCAATCCGGCTCCGGCTGCTCCGTTGCCGCCGAACCTCCTGCGATTGGTCGATATACTCACTCCCAACGAAGTCGAAGCACAAGCGTTGACCGGTTCGGCGATTCCGGCGGAGGCCGGACGGACTCTCACTGATCGGGGAGTCGGCGCTGTGATCGTGACCTGTGGCGCAAACGGGGCGTTCCTGACAGTTGGTAATGATGTGACCCATAGCCCGGGCTTTCTTGTCGAGACGGTTGATTCGACGGGTGCCGGAGATGCGTTTAACGGTGCATTGGCCTGTGCCGTCGCAGAAGGGGTATCGATCAAGAGTGCGATAGAGCGGGCCAATGCCGCCGGTGCACTGGCCACCACCGGACACGGGGCACAGGAGTCGATGCCGACCAAAGATGCCATCGAGGAGTTGTGTCGATCCGGGATCAGGCAGATGGAACCGCCGCAGCGTTCGTAAGTGGGTAGGCCTGCTTTCAAGAGTGGGAGAACCGGTCTACTCAATTCCCTTTGGCCGCTTGGGCTCGCAATTGGGACAGCACTTGTTGCGCTTCTGGAATGAAGTCCGCGCGCTGGAGGGTTTGCGCGAGATCCAGCGCCTTTGTTGCAATGGCGACCGCTTCTTCATGTCGCCCATCGGCGCAGTAACTCTTTGCGAGGCTTAGTCGGGCATTCACGGCCGCCGGTTCTCTGGCAATGACCTGACGAAGCAGCATCTCTCCCTTTTCCTTGTCCCCGCCCATGAATGCCGGAATGCGAACCAGCACGGTCCCTTTGGCGGAGAGCGCGTCCAAATGATCCGGAGCCAATTCTAGGGTGCGGTTTAGCTCCTTCATCATGCGTCGGAATCCAAAGAGCGACGTGAGACTTTCTCCATCGACCCGTAGTTGCTCGCCGAGATTACAAAACAACGAGAAGTGAGCATCGGGCGATGAGTCGTCCTTCTCTATTGCCTGTTCTCCAAAAGCTTGACCTTGTGCGAAATGTTGAACGCGCGCTGCACGTGACGGAGCCTGACGGCCCAGCGCACATTCGTGCATTGCATCGGCCGTGAGTTGTTGCACCGAGGTGCCTGCGGAAGCCGGTTCAGTTACGAATAAGGAAGCGACGGCAAAACCGAGGGCCAGGCCAAGAAAATTCATGGGGTGTCCATATCGGGGTATCGGCGGAATATCAGCGGTGGATTTTACAGCAGACCCGCGACGTAATTCCAGCGGATCGCAGAGTGTGAATCGGGCAGTCATGAACGCCTCTTGAGTGCGCCCTGAACCCACGGTGTCAGCAAACGAAAGGCTTCCAGCATGGAATGGTAGGAATAGGATGCGTTTCGCCCACTCGGGTTGGGAAGGAGTACGATATTGGTGTCGTAGAGTGTCACTGGTTGAAGACCTGGTTTTCGTCCCGCCTGTTTTGGCTCGAGAGGAAAAAGCAGCGGGTAAAGCGTCATGCCGAGCAAGGCAACGACACGCGGGCGATACCGGAAAATCTTCTCCTTGAGCACAAGCCGGCCGGTCGCATAATCCTGCGGCGTCAGACTCGCCATGCTCGCCGTCGATCGACTGACCAAGTTAGTGAGTCCCAGGCCCCATTCCGGAAGTCGTCCGTCGTCCCGATAGGTCAGTGGGGCCGGCACAAGATGCGCATCGTAAATAAGTTTCCAAAAGCGATTTGAATGTCCCGCGTAATGATGACCCAGCGCGGCGGAGCGTAGCCCAGGATTGATGCCCACGAATACGATGTTGAGTTCCGGTCGGAGATGATCCGGCAAAAGAGGAGATTTTGGCATTTTGGTCGGAGGGACTTATCCAGTCGTCTCTGCGGAATCGACTGATGAGGCGGTTTAGCCTCCTCTAGGCTATTCTGCCACAGAATCGCGTCGCGCGTTCCTAAGCGTTAAGGAGTGTTATGAATGAC
>JBEIQG010000067.1:0-15863 GCA_040376625.1 Nitrospira sp.
GCTGTGAAGGGAGGTGACCACAGCAACAATACAAGACCTTACGGTGTGAGGAGCTCGTTTCGGGATGAAGCGAGGATCGGGGCCGGATGGTGGGCACCATTCAGGTTCGACACCCCGACATCACACACAAAGTGGGCTTTGTAGTGCAATAGCGGTTGGATGTATAGGCGGCACCCGGCGTGAGTGGGTACACAATGGGTTGCCATCCAATTCACAGGAGGAACGCTATGAAACGCATCCATGGACGGACCAGGTGGGGCCGGTTGGCCGCCATCTTCGGCGCTGCGGCAGTGACCGCTCTGCAGTGTCTGACAGTCCCGGCCTTTGCCGGATTCGAACTTCCCCCGGGCGAACGCATCACGAATCTTCCTGCCATTCCTCGCAACATGCCGCAAAAAGAAGCGTATGAACTGTATGACCCGGTCATCGGACGGAATTTCGACATCAAGAATCTCTGGATGCGCGCCGATCTGCGGGTGCGGCCGGAAATGCGGAACAATGCCTGCTTCGGCTTGGCTCAAGGAGCCGGCGGAACCTGTAACTCGTTCGGAACCCGTGGTACCGCTGCCGGCGGCGGCAACAAGGGCAATGACATGTACGTCCAGCAATGGATGCGTTTGGGCATCGGTTACGACCTTTCTCCGGACGTGAATTTCTATGTGGAAATCATCGATTCGGCAAACTGGGGCAGCAACGGTAGCGCCGTGAACGCGGGGAACGGCGGGGATCCCCTCAACCACAACGGTGGATCCGCTGGCGGTGCCGGTAACGGCGGCCGTCTGGGTGTGCGTGCCGCCTATATGTTAATCAGGAATGTGGCGGATATTCAGGGCTTGAGCCTGAAGGTCGGTCGCCAATATGTGATTTTCGGCAACCACTCTCTGTTCGGCCACTTCGATTGGGCCAACACCGGTTATTCACATGACGGCGTGATGCTGGCCTATCAGACCAAGAAGTGGGACAGCTACTTCGGCTGGTTCCGTAATTCTGAAAGCGACCTTGGGCAGGCCTCCCCAGTCGGGAGCGGCGCTCCAAATATCGCCGGCACCGGCGCTCAGGACGCGCAGCGCGATGCCGACATGTTCATTTTCTACAACCAGATCAAGATGGTCCCCGGAATGGTCATCGAGCCGTTCTATGTCTTGTACCAGAACCGTTATGGTTCAGCGGACAACGCGGGACAGGGACTTGGGACCGCTAAGCACTCGAACCAGACCCGGCATATGATCGGAAACCGGATCGAAGTGCGCAAGGGCGGGTTCGATTTCAGCAACGAAATCGCCTGGCAGTTCGGCCAAATGGGCCAGGCTGGGGCCTGCGCGGGCGAACAGAAATGTTTGCACATCAACGCCTGGGCGACCAGAAACTGGATCGGCTACACGTTCTATGACACGGCGTGGAAGACGCGTATTGCGTTCAACCTCGACTATGCGTCCGGCGACAGCCGGAACAATACCTGCGGGGCGACGGCTGGTTCTTGTAAGACAGCCAATACCTTTGAAAATTTCTTCCCGACGAACCACATCCACATGGGCTACATGGACGTGCAAGCGTGGAAGAACATGCTATCACCGTCCGTCAACTTGCAGGCTCGTCCTTCCGCTCGTGACCATATCGAATTGTGGTATACGAACCTGAACCTCGCAAACTCCAAGGATTGTTGGTATCGAGGGGCTCAGGGCTGCTATGTCTTCTCGAATGCCAATAACACGAAGACGCATATCGGTGATGAAATCGATGTCGCGTACACCAGAATGTTCGCAGACGGCAAGGTGGCGCTCCAGGCTGCCTACGGCACGATTTTCAGCGGTGGCTATTTGACCAGCACCCTGAACCAGACGCAAAATCAGCACTGGGCCTATATGTCGCTGTGGATGAACTTCTAAGGAGAAGACTTCAGCTCATTGCTGTCAGCCATCAGCGCTGAGTGCCGTAGGCTGAGAGCGAAAGCAAGACAAAGGAGATCATGATGAAAAAACTCATGTTCGTAACGCTGGGCGTCGCAGCGTTGGCGATCGGCGGCCAGCCGGTCACTGCGCAGGCTCAGGTCGCGGATGCGATTCAGGCAGTGAACGATGCCATCGTCGAGTTGACCGATGCGCCGGCCCTCGGCAAGCGCACGACCGTCGACTTGGCAAAGCGGTGGGGAGCCGACCGGTCCGTTATCGACAGTGCCACGGCAAAACTGCAGGACGGGTTCAGTAAGGCCCAGTCAGGCGGAGCCGGAGCCGATGCCATGCGTCAGCTGAAACTGGCCGTGGATTACGGCAAGGCGCGCTTGCACAAAGAAGCCCGCTTGTCCGCACAGGGCGCTCTGCGCCACTTGTGTGTGGCGAACCAGGATCAAGGGCCTGGATGCGATACGGTGCCGAAGTTCGGCAGCTATACCGCTCCCTAGGAGTGCGACCTGTATAGTGCGAGGCGTGAGGGAGATCCCCTGCCTGTCTCGAAGCGTGAAGCCCCGCCGGGTGATCCCCGGCGGGGTTTCTTTTTTCCTACAAGGGTGGTTGCAGCTGCTTGTGGTGAGAGGACCGGCTTGCCCGCAGTCAGTTGATCGCCTTATACTCGGCGCACTCGTAATCTTCACCACCGTTCGTGCGTTTCTTTCCTCACCGTGGACGATCTGAGCACACAGCTGAGCCGGACATTCGGGTTCTCGGCCTTTCGCACGGGGCAGCGTGAAGTCATGGATGCCGTGCTGGCCCGTCGCGATGCCATGGCGGTCATGCCGACGGGCCAGGGCAAGTCGCTTTGTTACCAGCTTCCGGCCACGCTGTTGCCGGGGGTGACTCTGGTGATTTCTCCGCTCATTGCGTTGATGCAGGATCAAGTCAACAGTTTGAATGGGCGGGGGATTGCCGCGGCGGCGTTCCACTCCGGGCTTTCCGAGCAGGAGCGCGATCGGGTGGTGTTGGATCTCAAACTGCGCCGGTTGCAATTGCTCTATCTCGCTCCGGAGCGGATGCAGCACGAGCGGTTTCTTCGCCTGCTGCGCTCGCTGTGGGTGTCGTTACTCGTCGTCGATGAAGCCCATTGTATTTCCCAGTGGGGGCATGATTTCCGCCCTGACTATCTGAACATCGGCCGGTTGCGCCGGGAACTCGAGAATCCCCCCTGCCTGGCCTTGACGGCCACGGCTACCGCGCGCGTGCAGGCAGATCTATGCGATCGACTGTCTCTCCGGGATCCGCTTCGTTTGGTGACCGGTTTTCGACGGTCAAACCTGGCGCTGTCTGTCCGCCTCTGCCGCTCCCGCCAAGAAAAGCTCGCGACATTGGATCGAGTGGTGCGTGAATACGTCACGGGCACCATTTTGGTCTATTGCGCTACGCGTCGGGCGGTGGAAGAGGTAGCAGCTTGCCTGGGGCAGTCGCAGTCGTCCGTGGGGTACTATCACGCCGGCCTGTCGGATGAAGAGCGGCGGAAGGTGCATGCCGAATTTCAGGTAGGAACCGTAAGGATTCTGGCGGCGACCAATGCGTTCGGCATGGGCATCGATAAGTCGGATGTCCGGCTGGTGGTGCATTTTGATATTCCGGGAAGCCTGGAAGCCTACTATCAGGAAGTGGGCCGCGCGGGACGGGATGGGCAGCCTGCCGCCTGTCTGCTGCTTTTTCATGAACGGGATGTGGCCACGCAGGAATATTTTATTCAGCAGGCGTCGAAAGAGTCGGGTAGTTCAGTGCGCGCTGATCGCATGAAGACATTGCTGCAGGACTTACTGGAATACGTGTCGGTGCCGACCTGTCGGCAGCTCGCAATTCTCGACTATTTCAGCGATCAGGCCGAACGGGCCCTTGGGCCCTGCGGGCTCTGTGATCGTTGCGTAACAACGCCACGGCTTGGAGGGGACATTGCCGTTGACGAGGCCGAATGCGGGAGGGCGGTGCTGGCGGCGGTCTCTTGGTGCATGGGTCGCTTCGGTGTGACTCGGATCGTCGACATGCTTCGCGGGAGTCGATCCAAGGCGCTGCTCACCTATGGGGCCGAAGAGTGTCCAGGATATGGAGGCTACCACGCATGGTCGAAAACGGCGTTGATTCGCCTTGTAAAAACCTTAATTGATGCGGGATATCTGCAAGTCGAAGGACTGGAGTATCCCACACTCGACCTGACGCGGAAGGGGCAGGAGGTTTTGAGGGGGATCACTCCCTTGGTGTTGCAAGGGACGGACGAGGCTCCGATCGCGCCGACGGTGAAGTCACAAGGGCATGCGCGAGGCGGTTCGCTAGTGCCCTCGCATACCGCTTCAGTCGATCCACAGCTCTTTGAACGGCTTCGCCAGCTGCGGCGGGAACTGGCCGAGGAAGAAGGAGTCGCGCCGTTTGTCATTTTTCACGACAAGACCCTCCGGACCATCGCCGGGTATAAACCTGTCACCCTCGCCGCCCTGTCGGAGATTCCCGGTATTGGGGAGGTCAAGGTGGAACGGTACGGTCGCCGGGTGCTCGGCGTGGTGAACGAGGTTCGTGACTAACCACCGTCTGGCGATAGGCTGGCGACCTCCGATGCCCTTTTGCTGCGCAAGGATTTCGTCGCTGTTCCTCGATTAATTTCTCAAATTCCCTGCCTTGCACAACTGCGCTTGCAGTTCGATATAGGTGTTTGTCACCGGGAATTGAGGGAACTCTTTCGGGAGATGGTCGGGCGGACGGAAAAAGAATCCGGCGTGAGCCTCGCCCAACATGGCGGTATCGTTGTAGGCGTCTCCCGCCGCCATGACACGGAAATTCAGGTTCTTCAATGCGGCCACTGCATGTTTCTTCTGATTCGGCTGGCGGAGCTTGTAGTTGACGATCCTTCCGGTCGGCCCGATCTCCAGTTGATTACAGAAAATCGTCGGATATCCGAGCTGCCGCATCAAGGGAAGCGCGAATTCATAAAACGTATCCGACAAAATGATCACCTGTGTTCGCTCCCGGAGCCAGGCAATAAATTCGGCTGCACCTTCCATCGGCCCCATGGCGGCGATCACGGATTGAATGTCGGCCAGCGTCAGGCCATGTTGATCCAGGATGCTCAAGCGGCGTGTCATCAGGGCATCGTAGTCGGGCATTTCACGGGTGGTGATTTTGAGCTCTTCGATGCCCGTCTTGATGGCAAAGTTCACCCAGATTTCGGGCACCAGCACGCCCTCAAGGTCCAGACATACAATCACGGGGTTCTGCATTCGTCCTCCTGCGGTAATTTACGGGTGGTGAAAGTGGCTTGCGGCGGCCGCAATCATAAGGAAAAACAAGCGATCTGCTCTATTCTCCGCTATTACGACGCGCTCTTTCCTGCCCGAGATACCGCCAGACCTTGTCCATTGCCTTTTCGAATAGTTCTGTGCCGGCCCACTGGTTGGCCTGCTCCTCTTTATGCCGCCTGGCCCAATCGACGGCCAGAGGGAGCGGGATCAGTCGGGGTGCCGTACCGGTCAGGTCTGCCCAAAGCAGGCTGAGGGCCGTACTGAGGCGAACTGCGACGGGAACAGGCTGGACAGAGGGGTTGGTCATGTCCTGACATTCCGTGGCCGGCGACGTGACACCAAGCTCCCGGCAGGCTGCAGGTCGATCGGCGTAAATACTGCAGACTTCGTTGTCGAGAAAGGGGCAGGGTATGCGAAGCGCGTAGTAGGCTCGGTTCAACGGCTCGATGGCCTCGTCACTTATAGGCTCGGAAGCATCGGCCAGCGAAGAGAGTTGTTTCAGGATTCCGGCGCGAGCCAGTTGTTGCTGGGTCAGGTCAAGCTTGGCCAACAGGCGGTTCCGCTCGTTTTGATCCAGCCGGTCGATGGTGTTAGTGAGGGCAAAGGCTTCCGGTGCCGAAATCGGCACGAGCATCCGGCAGCAGGCGGCGCAACCCTTTTCGCAGGACACCGTTTTCCCGGCTTCGAGTAATCGGCGTTGCTCCAGCATCTGGGCTTCTTCTCCGAGGCTGCGCATGAGCGGGAGAATTGAGGTGACCGGTACGAAGCCGGTGGGTACTCCCACGGCAGTGCTGATCTCTCCGCTCGGAGTGTGTAGGGAGATTTCAAAGTGTTCAACGGCTGTGTGGTTACTCACCGGGTACCCATCGATAAGTCTCAACTGGAATCATCTGCGCGATGACATGCGTGCCGTCCGCAGTCGCTATCATAGAGAACCTCAGAATCAGTGGTCAACCAAAGCCTCATCGCCCCCGGTCTTGCTCCGGGAAGACCGTTGCAGCTACTCTGTCGTCGATGCGTTTGTCCGGCCACATCATTGGATTGCTGAAAGAATACATGCGGGATCTTGTCGAGCAAGCTCGGCAGGAGTCGCAGGCTCAGGAGGCGTTCGGCTTTTCGGTACCTCCCTACCAGCCGGATCATGCCATCGCCGATTTACTGGCTATTTTAGACGACCGCATCGAATCGGAAGGGGTGCAAGTTGGGATGCCCATTGAGTTTTTGCACGAGATGTGGCGGCACTGCAACGAAGCGCGCAGGGAGATCACCGATCGTGTGTGGCTCGAGAGCAATCTCGGCCCGTCCGGTCCTTCCAAGGCCCGTGTTCGCGAGTTGACCTACGCGGTCATCATCGAGCAGCTCGAGGAGTGCGCCTCCGACGAATAGTGCATTGGTCGATCTGTCCGCCAAGACGATAGTGCCTTCCATCCACCTAACCCCTTCCGACGAGCCGGTAAAAGAAGATGCCTACCACTTCTTCAATCGCGTCGGTCGTCATGGAAAGCGCTTTGGAATTGGGCAGGAGGTCGAACAGGGAGAATTGCTCCCATTCCTGCATGAGGGTATGTCTTGCCTTGTACCCGCAGGGAGCCGGGGTAACGGAAAATCCTTGTTTAATAAAGAACTCCATCGCACGAGGCATGTGATAGGCGTCGGTGACCAGGAGAACCCGGCTGTCTCCCAGAAGCGTTCGCGTATGGACGGCGTTTTCGTAGGTGGTTCTGGATCGATCTTCCAAAAGAATGGCCGATTCCGGCACGCCGAGTTCTATCGCCCATCGTTTCATCTCGTGGGACTCCAGCAGGCCGGTTCGACGGACGGTCGCGTCGCCTCCTGACAGAAGTATCCTCGGCGCCAGGCCCGCCCGCCAATAGGTGGCTCCACAGACTGTGCGCTGGCGAGACGCATCCATGAGTTCATCGACCGGCCGGAGAGATCCCTTTGGCAGGATGCCTCCTGCCAACACCACGATGGTATCGAATCTCATGGAGGATTCTGGCCGAAAAGGAGGATATCGGCCTTCCAGTATGGCCATGTAGCTATTCGAAAGCAGCGGTGTCGCAGTCAGCAGGACGAGGAACACCGTGCTGAGAGTCCATCGTCTGAGCCAAACTGTGCGCCTTGGTGTGACCTGGAGGAAGGTGGTTGCAAATGCGAACCCTACGGCCAAGACGATCCACGACAGTGGATAGATAACAAACTTGGCCAGCTTGTAAACTCCGAACCAGGCAGGGCTAAGATCCATCCGACGCCTCTTTACCAAACAGCAGCCGCAGCATACACTGAGCCGGAAGGGACACCAAGTGTTGAGGAGGATTCGATGGCCGATGGACGACGCTATTGGTTGATGAAATCCGAGCCTGAGGTCTTTTCGATCGACGACCTTGCTCGGTCACCAAAGAAAACGACTTCATGGGACGGTGTGCGGAACTACCAGGCGCGGAACTTCATGCGGGCAATGAGAACCGGGGATCAGGTCCTTTTTTACCACAGCAATGCCAATCCTCCTGCAGTGGTGGGCATTGCGGAAGTGGTAAAATCGGCCTATCCCGATGCTACGCAGTTCGATAAGCGGGATTCGCATTACGATCCGGCTAGTAATCCGGGTCAGCCTCGATGGGACGTGGTCGATATCCGCTTTGTTCGTAAATTCCCCGCACCGTTGTCGTTGGACCTGTTGCGTGCGAAGGCTGGGCTGAAGGGAATGGAATTGCTTCGAAAGGGCTCGCGACTGTCGGTTCAGCCGGTTCGGACGGCCGAGTGGAATGAAATTATCAGGCTGGAGGCGGCACAGGCGGACATCTAGCACGATCCTGGAAGAACTGTATTCCAGACGAGAGATCTCCGATTCAGCATGCGTCAGCTACGAGCCTTTCCGTCATCCAGATAACGATGTTGCCAGTCGAGCCAGGCATGTCCCAATTCATGGGCGAGAATGTATCTTCGCCTCGTGACGGGTAGCCGTTTACGAATATAGATGGTCTTGGCCTCATTGTCCCAAATCCCATCCGCATTCGAATCCTGCCTGTCCATCTCGGAGTCCGTGACTTGCCTGATCATGATATGGTAGCCGAATGGAAGGATGACTTTGTTTGGTATTCGCACCATGCCCCTCACGGTCGTATCAAATAGGTGGCCTTAGCCAGGAATTTCTGCTCCGAACTAGCCTAACATATTTCCTCTTTCCTCTTCCTGCCTAATTGTTCAATGTTATTATTGGCTTGCGAGTGATCGCTGCATGGCAGTCGTATGGCTGCTCGCTTGTGGCTGATCAGTTTTCGCTGGTGATGGGACAGCGCTGAGCATTTCAATTGAAAGAAGGGATGGTGTATCATGCCTCCATGGTCGATAAGCTTCTTGCGCAAGAGCTCGCGAAACCCTATCCCGCAGTTGTTCGGATCGTGGGCGTCAAGATCCGTGATCGTGGGGAGGTGAAGAAGTTCGATGCCGGAGAGGCATCTCTGGTTATGGGGGATCGGGTACTGCTCGAAGTAGCTGGCGAGTTGAGCTATGGGGTAGTATATGGGGCCCCTCAGGTGATGCCGTTTATCCCTCCCATGCGCGTGATTCAGCCGATCACCAGGAAGGCGACCACCGAAGACGTCTCTACGATCGATCGGTACGAACGGTTGGCATCGGAGGGAATGAAGGCGTGTCGGGAGCAGGCGGCGGTCCTGGGACTCAGGATGAAACTTGTGGAGGTGTTCTGCTCCTTTCATCGCCGACAGATGACATTCGTCTATACCGCTGAAGATCGAATCGATTTTCGCGAGTTGGTTCGGATATTAGCGCGTCGATTCGGCGGACGCATTGAAATGCGGCAAGTCGGGGTGCGGGATGAAGCCAGTCGGTTGGGCGGGATCGATACGTGCGGTCTCGTGCTTTGTTGTGCCGCGTTCCTCACTGAAGTGAAACCGGTGACTGTCAAGCAGGCACGGGTGTTGGGGTTTCCTGTCGATGACCCCAAATTACTCGGTGTCTGTGGTCGACTCAAGTGTTGCCTCTTGTTTGAGGCAATGGACAATCCCTCCTCAAAATCCTCCGCACTGATTACCCCGTCCCGTTCACGCCTCGCTTCGTCGTAATCCACAATCAGAAGTGTATTCCATTCAGACCGCTTCTCAACCCGCTGGTCCCCACCTTTCGCTAAGAAAACCCGGTTCTTATCGTCCGAAAGAGTATAAGGAGTATAATGAGTTGTGAGGTGACGGATGCCTCAGGTGTTGGTGCTTGGAGCTGGGAAAATCGGGTCCCTTGTGGCTGTGCTGCTGTCCGCTATCGGGCAGTACAAGGTTCACTTGGCCGATCTCACGCCGGATGCCCCTAAACGACTGGTTGATGACTTGTCGTTGCCCGCGGTTACTCCCTGTGCCTTAGACGTGCGGCGACCAGAAGCGGTTGCGGCCTATATCGGCTCCTTCCCATTCGATGCAGTGATCTCCAGCCTTCCGTACTACTGCAACCCGACCGTTGCCGAGATCGCGCGGGCCCAACGACTCCATTATTTCGACTTGACCGAAGACGTGGCTGTGACTGGTCGCGTCAAGGCGATCAGCGCGGGAGCCGATCATGCGTTTATTCCTCAGTGCGGGTTGGCGCCGGGGTTCATCAGCATCGTGACGAATGACCTTATCGGCCATTTTGAATCCATCGACAATGTGAAGATGCGGGTCGGTGCGTTGCCTGTTCATCCCAGTAATGCGTTGAAGTATTCCCTCACCTGGTCCACCGATGGATTGATCAACGAGTATGCCAACGTTTGCGTCGGCATTGAGGGCGGGGAAGAAGTCCCTTTGCAGCCGTTGGAAGGATACGAAACCATTGAACTGGATGGGCTGCTGTACGAGGCGTTCAATACATCCGGGGGGCTGGGCACTCTCGCGGACACATATCGCGGACGGGTGCGAACAATGAACTATAAGACGCTGCGGTATCCCGGGCATTGCGAAAAAATTCAATTTCTCATGAAGGACCTCAAGCTCAATGAGGATCGAGAGACACTCAAGCGAATCCTGGAGCGAGCCATTCCGCAGACGCAGCAGGATGTGGTGTTGATCTATGCAGCTGTGACCGGGACCAGGCAAGGAGCGTTGTTCGAGGAGAGCTATGTGAAAAAGGTGTATCCTCTGGTGATTCTCGGGCGGCTCTGGTCTGCGATTCAAGTCACGACCGCATCGTCGTTGTGTTGTGTGGTTGATCTCGTGATGGCCAGACCGTCCGCCTATCGCGGCTTTGTCGTGCAGGAAGACTTTAACTTGCAGGATGTGCTGAACAATCGTTTCGGGGATTGTTTCCGGGCCTGACCGCATCATGACGATACAGGAACTGTTCAAGACTTTGGGGCTGAGGCAGGAACAGCCCGGGGGATGTCTCTCCTCCACGACGTGGAGTCGCACCACCGATGCCGGTATTCTCGAGTCCCGCAATCCATCAACTGGAGAGCTGTTGGCACGAGTGTACGGATGCTCTCTTGTCGATTACGATGCCCTTGTAGCCGGATCGCAGCAAGTCCAGGCCTCCTGGCGGATGGTGCCGGCTCCGAAGCGCGGCGAAGTCATCCGCCTGATAGCTCAGGCGCTACGAGAGCACAAGGATGCTTTGGGTACGCTGGTGTCGTTGGAGGTGGGCAAGATAAAGGCCGAAGGCGATGGTGAAGTGCAGGAGATGATCGATATGGCTGACTTCGCCGTCGGACTGTCGCGCATGCTGTATGGGCAGACCATGCAGTCAGAGCGCGTACGGCATCGGATGTATGAGCAATGGCATCCATTGGGTGTGGTGGGTATCATTACGGCGTTTAACTTTCCTGTGGCGGTCTGGGCCTGGAATGCTTTTATTGCAGCGGTCACCGGCAACACCGTGCTGTGGAAGCCGTCACCGAAAGCTCCGCTGTGTGCATTAGCGGTTCAGCGACTGTGCAATCGTGTGTTGGAGGAGACCGGGTATCCCGGTGTCTTTGCGCTTTTTACGACGGACCGGATCGAGATGGCCGAGCAGATGGTGCGAGACAAGCGGCTTCCGTTGATCTCCTTCACGGGCTCGGTGCCCGTCGGGAGACATGTTGCGGAAGTGGTCGGACATCGGCTGGGCCGGAGTCTTTTGGAATTGAGCGGGAACAACGCCGTCATCGTAGACGAAACAGCCGACCTGGATTTAGCGACTCGCGCCATCGTCTTCGGGGCGGTCGGTACGGCGGGGCAGCGCTGCACCAGTACCAGGCGACTGATCGTGCATGAATCGCAGTACGAGCCACTGGTCTCGCGACTGCTGGCAGCCTATGCGCAGGTGAAAATTGGTGATCCCCTCGAGCCGGAGGTGCTGATGGGGCCACTGATCGATGGGGAGGCGGTGACGCGTTACCTGTCTGCGCTTGATGAAGTAAAGAAGGTAGGCGGTGAGGTGCTATGCGGAGGGCGTATCTTGCCTCGCCCCGGTTATTTTGTCGAGCCGACGATTGTGCGGGCGCAGAACCACTGGGATATCGTCCAGCAGGAAACCTTTGCGCCGATTCTCTACGTCATGCTCTATCGAACGCTGGAGGAGGCTATCCGAATGCACAATGCGGTTCCGCAGGGATTGTCCTCCGCGTTGTTTACTACCCATCTTCGGAACAGTGAGACCTTCTTATCCGCGATCGGCAGCGACTGTGGCATTGCCAATGTGAACATTGGGACGTCGGGTGCGGAAATCGGCGGGGCATTCGGTGGAGAAAAAGCGACGGGAGGCGGACGGGAAGCCGGTTCCGATGCCTGGAAGGCCTACATGCGTCGACAAACCAACACGATTAATTGGGGAACTGAGCTGCCGTTGGCCCAGGGGGTGAGGTTTGGGCGAGTGGAAGGAGGGAACGATGGGGCAAGAAGCTGACCTCGATGCGTTGATGGCTCGTATGACGGCCGACTTTCTGGCGCAGAATAGTGCCGGACGGATGCTCCGCCGGGCGCTTGACGACGTCGGGGTTGGGTTTATCCCGGTGATCGACCATGTCACTATCCGGACGATGGATATTGATCGGCGCGCGGAGGAATTTCTCGCGCTGGGGTATCGGTACGATGAAACGCTGCATTATGACGATTGGTATGCCAAAGTATTCCGGCGGGCCGGGTATCCGGCGCTGTTTGTCGATCAGGCCTATCCGGACGACCGTGGCAAGACCAGCATCATCCCCCGCTGGGTCGAGAAATTCGGTGATCAGGTGTTTCACCATGTGGCGGTCCGGGTCGAAGACATCGAGCAGGCCATTCTCAAATTGAAGGCCAAGGGCGTGGTCTTTGCCGGCGAGATCGTCGGGGCCCGGGGAGGCACGTTGCGCCAAATTTTTACCGCTCCTGAGATGCTGGATGGGCAGCCCTTTTCCGTGCTTGAATTGGCCGAGCGGCATCAGGGTTATCAAGGGTTTCTTCCTCCACAGGCTGACAGTCTTATGCGCTCGACAATGCGAGGCCTCTAGGGCCGCAGGCGTCGGCGGACCGCTGCTCGGCGGTCGCGATGTGTTGGCCGTCTCATCCCGCCGCCAAAAGAGTGCCTCGACCAGATGTGTTGAAATGCGTACAATGCGCCGTGTCGACCAAGCCAGGTCGAGAGTGTCTCGCATGTGCGGTCTCAACAGGAGGTTCTCTTCATGGTGCGATCCGACGCGACGTTACGCTTGATCCTCGCACTGCTGGTGCTCTGTGCACTTGGAGCAGGAAGTGGTTCCGTGCAAGCATCGCCGTCCGGCCATGCCCCTCACGGCACCCTGACGATCGATGGTGTCACGGTGCCGGATGTCGGGCCCTTGCCGACGGTAGTTCCGATACCGTCCTCCAATCTCAACTACACCGGCAAAATCGAACTCGGCAAGCAGCTTTATTTTGACGGGCGACTCTCCAAAAATAACGCGATCTCCTGCGCCTTCTGCCACAACCCCGGGACCGGATTTGCGGACCCCCGCCAGACCTCCATCGGAGTCGGCGGAGGTGTTGGAGCACGACAGTCGCCCACGGTCTACAATACGGGATTAAATCACGTTCAGTTTTGGGATGGTCGGGCGCGTTCGCTTGAAGAACAGGCCATCGGGCCGATTCATAACCCTGTGGAGATGGCCGAGACGCATGAGCATGTGGTGGCCAAGCTGGGAAAGATCAAGGGGTATCAGCAACAATTCAAGGCTGTATTTGGGACAGACGTCAATCTCCAGGGCATTGCCGAAGCGATTGCGGCCTATGAGCGCACGGTGCTCTCCACCAATTCCGCTTTTGATAAATATGTGTTAGGCGATCAGAAAGCCATGGATGAGGCGGCGGTTCGAGGAATGGCCCTGTTTAAGGGTAAGGCGCGGTGCATCCTCTGCCACAATGGGCCGAACTTCACCGACAATCAGTTTCACAATCTCGGCGTGCCTCAGGTCGGCCCGATGAAGGAAGACCTTGGGCGCTTTGTCGTCAGCAGGGCGGAGAAAGACCGGGGCGCATTTAAGACGCCGACGCTCCGTAGCATCACGGAAACCGCCCCGTATATGCACGATGGCGCGTTTAAAACGCTGGAAGAGGTCGTCGACTTTTTGGACCAGGGCGGTGGCAGCAATCCCAATCTGAGTCCCCTCGTCCAGCCGTTGAACCTGACGGCGGAGGAGAAAAGCGATCTCGTTGCATTCTTGAAAGCGCTGGCCGGAGAGCCGATTCCGTTCAGCATGCCAAAATTGCCGAAATAAACGCGAATCCTTTTGGGCTGCCTGTGACTCTTACGGGCAGATGCGTGGGTCTTGGTCAGGCTATTTCTCCAAGCATCGGTGCGTTCCAACCCCAACCATAGGAGGCCTTCTATGTTTCGAAATCTATGTGTGCTCGGTGCGAGCACCATTGCGCTCGCCCTCGGCGGGCCCGCGCTTGCGGCGGATATGAAGCCGGGTCCGGCGGACGGATTCGACATTCACGTCATGGCACCTCATAAGATGGAAGATGGGTCGGTGGCAGGCCCGTTCCATCACTATTGTAAGGCCGTCAAGCCGGAAGTCTTGCAATGCCTGCTGTTCGAATCTACTGATCCCAATGCCGTGCTCACCGACGTGGAGTATTTTGTGGCCAAGCCTGTGTCGCGGTCGGCGGTGCCTCTCGATGTCTGGAACAAGTTCTATCACGACCATGAGGTTGAGATAGCGACCGGGCGTGTTCAGGTGCTGGATATGCCTGATGCTCAAGCCAAAGAAGTGGCGGCGGCGGCGGCCAAGACGGATGGCATTATTTTTCACTTGTGGCCGAAGGGCGCGAAGGCTCCGGATGGATCGGTGGAGCATCCGACGTCCGTGGGGCATAAACCGCGGACGGAGTAAGTCTGCCACTAGCGCGGGATTCATCCGTGCTCTAATTGTAAGGAGGCCACTATGCGAAGTGCGATTTTGATGATTGGGTTGTGTGCGGCGGCGTTGACGGCATCCGGGTGCGCGGAAACTGCCCATGAGATGAAATCTTCCTCCGCTGCGGCACCCGCTGCAGCCAAGGCGGCGAAGGGTATGCCGACTCCGGCGCAGGGCTATACTATCCATGTCATGGCTCCCCACAAGTTTGAAGACGGATCGGTGCATGGTCCGTATCATCACTACTGCAAGCCGATTTCCCCGGAAGTGCTGCAGTGTTTGTTGTTCGAGTCGACAGATTCCAACGCTTTGCTGACGGATATCGAATATTTCATCGCAAAGTCCGTCTCGCGCGCACATGTTCCGTTGGAAAAGTGGAATAAGTATTACCACGACCACGAGGTAGAAATTGCCACGGGGCGTGTGCAGATTCTGGACATGCCGGAGGCGCAGGCGAAGGAAGTCGCTGCCATTGCGGCCAAAACCGATGGTATTATTTTCCACCTCTGGCCGGACGGGGCCAAGGCGCCGAACGGTGAGGTCGGGCATCCGCAATCCGTGGGCCACAAGCATCGCACTGAATAGTCGAAGCACGCAGATCCATCAGGCGGAGGGGGACGTCCCCCTCCGCCCGTGCTATTTCTGATGAAAGGGAGACGCTGTGATGGATGCTGGACGTGTATTCATGGTGGGATGGCTCCTGCTCGGCGCGGTATCGGTTGGCTGGGCGTCGAATTCCGAAGTGTTGCGAGCGCGTGTTCCGATCGATCAAATCGAGGCGGCTAGGGCCGTCACCAATCCCTTTCCTGTGACACCGGAAATGCTTCAGCAGGGAAAAGCGCTCTTTGAAGGTAAAGCGTTCTGTCGCGCCTGCCACGGGGCGGACGGGAAAGGGCTCGGAATGGATTTGGATTATTCCACCTTCAAGGGACCGCTCCCACGGAACTTTACCGATAAGCTATGGCAGCAGGCCAGGACGGACGGTGAGCTGTTCTGGATTCTGAAAAACGGGAGTCCCGGGACGGATATGGCTCCGTTTATTCCACTCGTCCTGACCGAGGAAGAGGCCTGGCAAGTTCTCATGTACGTGCGTTCTTTCGGTGGGCGATGACCCGTGAGCGCCGCACTCACGGTTTCAGTGTCGTAGATAGGCTCGGTTCCTTGCAGGCGCCTTATTTGTCTGGATGCCGCAAGGTTGCCGCGCTCAGACAGCTGATGATCGGCATTGATCGAGGTGAGGCGCTGTATACGGACCATGCGTGTCATTGGTCCATTATGCCGAGAGTTGCACTATCGAGGATCTCAGTTAGCGGACGATCATTTCCCTTCAATTGACAA
>JBEIQG010000057.1:0-16967 GCA_040376625.1 Nitrospira sp.
CTGTCATCGCGGCAGGCCGTCTTGCACAGCACAACACGTCAGAGCGGAGGATCAACAGGCCTCCTTTCCTGAGTCTCGCAAGCAAGAAGACAGCCAGTCATTCAGCGCGGCGAGTACCTGGGCCACCGCCCGATTGGCCGCCTGAACGTTTCCATAGGCATCGTCGCTCGAGGCCGGTTCGAGCACCTCAAAACTCCTGACGCCCACCACGCGTTGATCTTTCATCTCCAGCAATTGCGCGCGCACCTTCAATCGGGTCCGGCTCGGTTGCTGAAGAAACTCTTGTTGCAGCACCAGCCCCGAGATGTCCAGCCGGTAATCACCCCGGACCACCGTGGGCATGGACACCACCACACGCCAGAGTCCGGTCGCTTCCAACGAGCGGGCCAGCAGGGGCGCCAACATTCTGGCCGGAGCATCGACCCAGACATTGGTGGCGTAATAGCTCACTTCATACGGCCGCTGGAGATACGCCATCCGCGGCTGTTCGAATCCGGCTTCCGCCTGCGGCATCCCGACGACCAGTACACCGTGGATCCCCGGTTGCGCAACGCGAGCACCCGCACTCCAGCCGGACTCGTCGACAGTCAACAGAAAGGCATGAACTGGATTTTCCGCCGATCGAGGCAACACGCAAGCGGTGAGTGCGCAAGACAGCATGACCAGCACGACCCCCGGTATCGCACGTCGGCTCACCACGATGCGCCTCTCATTCCCCCGGACCTTTCGGTTGGGCTGATCGACCCAGAACCAGCACATTGGGCTGTCGTTCGACGTGCTGTGCCACACGATTCAAGGTCGCGGTCAATTGCCGGAGCTCCGTGACGAGCAGCCCCGCATCGGCGAGCGTCTGCCGCGAAAACTGTTCGATCCCGGGCCGACTGGAGCCGACCATCTCGCCGACCGAGCGGCTGGTCCGCGACAACTCCTCAGTCATCTGCTGCAGTCCGGCCGCCCCCCTGCTCAGACGATCCACCAGCGCCGGAAGCTGTTTGCCGAGTTGCTCCATCACCCGCGCCGACTGGTCGGCCGCCTGCGCCGCGTTCTGTAGTCCGCGGTCCATTTGACCGCTGCGTTCGGCCAGCACCTTTGTGACTTCCGACAAATCTTTCAGGATCTGCTTCAAGACCGCCCGATTGTCTTCGTCCAGCGCAGAGGAAGCATTTTGGGCCAGCCCGTTCAGATTGGCCACGAGGGTCGACAGGCCCTGCTCCGACAACAATTTCGCCAGCGTCCCATCCAGCCGCCCGAACAACGAGGGCACACTCTTGATAACCGGATAGGCCTGCCCCGCCAGTGGCGTCAAGGGAGGCGCCTCCCGGGTCCCACCGGTCAAATTAAGCGTCACCAATCCCGTAAGCCCCTGCGTCACCAACACGGCCTGGGTATCGCTCTTGATGGGTGTGCCTTCGGCAATGTCCAGGGTCACCCGCACTTCCTCCGGGTTCTCAGGGTTGAGGATGACTTCTTTGACCCGTCCGACATCCACGCCTCGATACTTCACGGTCGAATCCACACTGAGTCCCGCAACGGACTCACGGGTGTACACGTAATACCGGTCATAGATCCCACGATAGTCTGTTTTCCCCATCCAGAAAATCGCACCGAGGATCGTCGCGCCCAATAACACGACGAAGGCGCCGACCACGGCGTAGTTGACCTTCGGTTCCATGCAACACCTCTCAGTCCAGGTGCGGCGCCGGTCCGGCATGCGTCAGGCGTGCCGCGCGCCCGCGAGGTCCGTGGAAATACTTTTGCACGGCCGATTCCCCCGACCGCGCCAACTCTTCCATGGTCCCCAACCCCAGCACCCGCCCGTCTCCCAACAGCGCAACACGAGTGGCAATGCGCCACAAAGAATCCAGATCGTGCGTTACCATCACAACGGTCAGACCCAGCAACCGTTTCAGATTCAACACAAGATCGTCGAAGCCGGCGGCAATAATCGGATCGAGACCCGCCGTCGGTTCATCGAGAAACAGCAGTTCCGGATCCATGACGATGGCCCGGGCCAGCGCCGCGCGTCTCCTCATGCCGCCGCTGAGCTCGCTCGGAAACTTGATCGCGCTATCCGGAGGCAATCCAACCAGGGCGATCTTGAGCGCCACGATATCCCGAATGGCTTCCGCGCTCAGCGGCGTATGTTCACGAAGCGGTACCGCAACGTTCTCCGCCAGGGTCATGGAACTGAACAGGGCGCCATGCTGGAACATCACGCCGAACCGTCGATGCAACGGACGCCCGTTCGCAGGGGTCAGCTCACGGCTATCGGTGCCCAAGAGGCGAATCGTCCCCATCGTCGGCGCCTGCAACCCGATGATTTCACGCAACAGCGTTGATTTCCCGCAACCATTGCCGCCCGCAATGGCGAATACTTCACCCCGTTCTACCGTGAGACTGACATCCTGATGCACCACCGCCTGGCCGAACCGCGTCGAGACATGACTGACCTCGATCACAGGGACGCCAACCTGCTCTGTCGTTGCGAGTATCGGAAGCGACTCGTTCATGAGCACGCGCATGCCTTCGGCTCAACGGGATGTTGAAAATGGTTTCCAGCGAGGCCGCAGCGAGCAAAGAGCCAAGGCGTGCCCTTGTGGTACGTTGAGGCTCTGCGCGACGCGAGAACAAAACTGGAAGCCATTTTCGACATCCTGTAGCTACAGGTTCCACCAATTGAGCAAAATGCTGCATATCGCATCGAAGATGATGACAAGAAAAATACTCTGCACCACGCTGATCGTCGTATGCCGCCCCACATCGTCGACCCCGCCGCGAATCTGGAATCCCTGGTAACAGCCGACCAGCGCGATGATGACGGCGAAGAAGGGCGCCTTGCCGAGACCGATGAGCATATGCCGCAATGCCACGGCTTCCTCGAAGCGCGAGAGAAAGGCGGTAAAACTCACGTTCAGTTGATTCGAGGCGATCAACATTCCGCCGAACACACCCAGCGCATCGGCATAGGCCGTCAGGAGCGGCAGCGCGACAACCAGCGCCAGCACCCGTGGCACCACCAGCAGCTCGATCGGCGACAGGCCGAAGGTTTGCAACGCATCCAGCTCCTCGGTGACCTTCATGGTGCCGATCTGCGCCGCATAGGCCGACCCGGACCGTCCGGCGATCAGAATCGCGGCAATCAGCGGAGCAATTTCACGCAGCAGCGAGATGCCCACCAGATCCACGATAAAAATGTTGGTTCCGAACTTCCGCAGCTGCTCGGCGCCCTGGTACGCAATCACCACGCCAATGAGAAACGTCAGTAGCCCGGTAATCGGCAACGCATTAACCCCGTCCAGCCGGAGGCAATTCAAGGAACTGCGCCAACGCATCCGACGGGGTGACACCAGCACACGAACCAGCGCCGTCGCACTCTCCCCCAAAAACTCCAACCCTCGAACCATCCGGCCAAGATGGTTCCCGATGGCGGTTTTGAGCCGCTCACTCCCGTTCGGCCGCGGAGCGACCCCAGCCACGATCGCGCTCCAATGGGTCGACACCAGGCTCATCAATTGCGCATAGTCCGATCGAAGGCCTTCAATCGAGACCTCGGAACCTCGCCGTCTGGCTTCCATCACGGCGCGATGCAGCACGACCGCTCCGCCCGTATCGAACGCCTCGATGCCGCTCGTGTCAAAGACCAGCGCGCTTCGGGCGGGCCATGTCATTCCTTTGAGCGCACGTTCGGCCGGTGCCACATCGGACATGGTCCAGGCCCCCCGACAACGGAGGGTGCGGCCCTCCAGCCACGTCACACCGGCCGGCTGATGCTGGTTAGCCATTGATCGATCGCGCGTCATCCGCCGCGTTGACCCGCGCCTTACACTTGATTCTGTTCGCGCAAAGTGACCATGAGTTCTTGCTTACCGATCAGCAACGCACCCAGCCCGAACAGCACCGTCAACAACGTCACCAGTCCTCCGATGATCGGGATCAGCGACAACACCGAATACAGGACGAGCCCGGCCACGAAAGGCCAGGCCAGCGACGACGCATCCTCCTGCCGGCGAATCAGGATTTGTCCCACATAGGTGATGGCATATACTCTCGCCAGATAGACCGTCGCGCCATACAGGGCGAGCAGCAACACGCCGATCGGAAGCGCGAACAATGTGACAACGAAACTCAGCGCCACTACGGGCGTGGCAACCAGAGCCACCGTGCCCCACCCGAGAGCCGCGGTCGGACGTTCACGGATCGTCGCGGTGACCCGCCTGGCAAACACCGGGTAGACCCGTAAGAGCACTAATCCCAGGATCAACGTCGAGACGAATCCGATGAATGCAGCCATGAGCCGGATGCCGACGAGACCCTGGCGCGCCCGTTCAATACTCCACCCTTCGGGCAAAGGTCGTTGTAGAATCGCGCCGTGAACGGTTGCCTCTTCGTCGATTGAGGGAGGCACTTCACCCCAGTATCTCAGCCTTCCCCCCACCATGGCCTTCGAGGTCAGACGCACCGACCCGGCCGCCACGATGACATCGCGCTCGATCTGGTTCGAGAGGGTCGCTTTCCATGCACCGATCCTCGCATCCCGACCGACAGACCCGGCAAGTTGCACATGGCCTCCGCCGGCCATCAGGTTGTCCCTCACCTTGGCGGTCTCGGTCAGATGCACATCCGCGCCGCCGAGGGTAGCATTTCTCCCGATGGTTCCACTCACGGTCACCTGCGCCCCCGCGACTCTGGCGTCCTGGGCTACGGTGCCTGACAGGATCACTTTGGCTCCCGCCGCAATCACATCTCCGTTGACCACTCCGTCGATAAGCACCTCACCGCCGGCGGCATAGAGATCGCCGTTGACGATACCGGAAATTTCCACGTGCGGGCCGAAGGCGAAATAGTCTCCCTGCACCACCTGCCCCGCACGCAAGACGGCCCGATCTCTCCAGGGCGCACGGGCCTGCAGCTCATCGGCATGGAGAGTGGCCGGCAGCATGCATAGGATCAGCAACATCGCCATACGTGTCGTCATGTGAAGGGCCTCCTGAATGGTCACAGGTGGAATCCCGTCAGGGTCACTCAATCTAGTCTAATCCGGAATCGTTCAACCAAAGAAGACGACGGAGATCGGCTGCTTCCAGGTCAGAAGTGCAAGGATGGAGCCCTACTCCTTCACGGCACTGTGGGGGCTGAACGCCTACAGCAGGATCGGAGAAGGAGATGCGAGGATGAGGCGGGGCGAGGAATCGGGGAGGACTGCTACAGAGCAACACCTCGGGTCTGTGGCAGAATGCAACAGAACGGATGGATCAGAACCAGACACCGTAGCCACCTCCGCATTGAACCGCTCGTCGCTCGCCCCGCTCAAAGCACCCGAGTGGAAGCCTGCTCCTGGACGGAAAGCAGGAACAGATGTTTACGGCCCGGTTGGCGGAATTCCTGGACCTTCTCCACGACCAGCCCCGCGTGCGACTGCAGCGTAGCGGCATGTTGCTCTTCAGTCACCAGCCGGATGGCCCCATGTGTGCGCACCGCCTCCAGCACCGCATCCTGACTCGGCAGATCCGGCACCACATTGTCCCGCTTCAGATAATACAAAGCATCTTCATTCTTCGGCCACCCGGGGATGTACATGAACAGGGCGGGCTGAGTACCCAGGGCCATGGTTTTGATGTCTTCCACCGCCTTCCGGGGCGATGCGGCCTGATCGATCGCGGGAAACACGTAGTTCACCACCAGCACCACATAGGCAATCGCCAAAGCTCCGACCGTGCCGAGTGCAAGGCGTAATCGCGATCGGACCACGGCATAGAGGAGCAAGCCGGCCAATGAGACGATCGTGACGATGAACATCGGAGACACCATGGGGGTGGACACCAGCCAGCGTCGGCGAAGCGGGGCTGCACCGAAGAACATCCCGGCGGCGAACGTCACGGCCAACACACCCAGCAATAAGCGAAGCAGGGGTGTCATCGCAGGAGAGTCCTCGGCCGACGAGAACAGCCGGTGATAGTAGTATCCGATCATCAATCCGATACCGGGCACGATCGTGGTGAGGTAGGGCTCCCGTTTGAGAGTCGCGAGGCTAAAGGCCGTAAAGAGGCCCAGCACCCAGACAAGCAGCAGCAGCTCCGTGGGATGCGCACGAAGCGGTCGTTGGGCCCAGAGCAGGAGCAGCGCCGACGGAAGCACCGCGCACCAGGGGAAAAAGTCGGCCCACATCATGCCCAGATACCAATAGAGCGGGTGTCCGTCTCCGGCCGGACCGGCTTTGGCGATGAATCCGGCATTCCAGGTCGATTCGATGGCCTTGCCGATTCGAAAATGATGCTGATACCCGGGCCCCAGCATCTGTGCGTATGTCGCCATCATCGCGACGGCCACCGCCAGGCCGGTCCAGAAGTATCCGTCTTTCAGCATCCGCGTATCGCGCTGAATGGCGGCATACAGGGCCATCACGAGCAACGGCAGAAAAAACCCGTGCATTTCTTTCAACATCGCGCCAAGGGCCATGCTCACGAAGGCGAGCAGATACCAACGCGAGCTTCGTCCCAGCAGTTGCACCTGAATCCAGGCGAAGAGCGCGAGGGTGACCAGAAAGGTGAGCGTCGAATCGAACAACACGCGGCGCCCGTACCAGAGGAAGACGTGACTGGTGGCGACGACCAGCGCCGCCCAGAATCCGGCCGTCGGCGACACCAGCCTGACCCCAAGCACATAGGTCAGGATGATGGTGCCCGCTGCGGCCAGCGAGCCGGGCAGGCGCAAGGCAATTTCGTGATCGCCCCATAGGGATGTCGAGAGATTGAGCAGCCAAAAGAAGAGCGGCGGCTTATTGAAGTACGGCACATCGTGATAGGTCAGATCGAAAAATTCACGCCGGCGCCCCATTTCTCCCGCAATGCCGGCATACAGTCCTTCGCTCCCCTCCAATAACGACAGATGGAGATTGGCAAAATAGGCCCAACCGCCGACCAACGCCAGCAGCGCAATTTCGAGATATTGACGCGCCACCGGATTCCACCACTGCATCCCATCCTGCCCTTCCCGTTTCATTCCTCCTCCTCTGAACTCTCACTCGACGCTTCACCGAATATTCAACATATCGGTAGAATTCGCATCCGGCATCCACGACGTGTGCGATGTCACACCAAGGACCGGTAGCCTATCGATATCAAGGGCCAATCAATGTTTCAAACATGGCAGGCAAGGAGATCAACCATGTTGGACATCTTGCAGATGGGGCTCTGGCGCTCCGACGCAACTATGCTGATGGTCCCCGCGGAAGGTGAGTATACGTTTTCAGCAACCTATTGAGAAGACCTTGTCGCGTTCACCGTTTCACTTGGCAGCCAAGGGACCGACGACCCGGTTCCGCTCCCGTTTCGAAAAGTCCTTCCAGCCTCGGGACGCTCGTCGATCACCCGCCGTACGAGAAGCTTGTGAGGTTCACGATGTAGGATGAGGGGCCTGCTTTGCGCGGTTTCAGCTACCCCATTGCATCACAGCGACAGGTAGAGCCCAAATCCCACGGTCTCGACTTCCTGCGCGAAAAATTGTCCATAGGGGTTGAAACCATGATAGTAATTCAACAGGAATCGAAAGCGTCGGCTCGACCCGTCCATCGACCATTCGACGCCTGCGACGACATTGCTGTTGACCACCCAATTCAGTTCCTCAAATGATTTGAAGTCCGCCCCGAGCACCGGCGTGATGCGCAGACCCGCCAGCATCGATCCCAGGATCGGTGATGCCATCGCCGGGCCCCGCAACTCGATGCCCCACTGAACACGGTTGCGATCGAGCGAGGCAGGCTCGCGATGCAGCAAATACCCCCCACCAGCATAGAACCTGGCCCATCGGTAGTCGTACGATAGGATGGCTTCCAGTTCCTCAAAGCTCAGATTCACCCGATTGAACCCCGGTCGCCCCAACAGGAACTCGTCACCAAGGTGGCTGCTCTGGTGGTAGAGGCGGACTCGCGTCGACCATGCCCCGGAGCGCCATGACAGAGGAATTCCCACGACATAGTCCGCGTTGATGAGATCTGACGACGCTGCGCTCAGATTAAACTGGGAAAATACTCCGGCGAGGAGACCGACTTGCCATCCGTTGCAACCCTCTCGCCTCGTATAGAATCCGAAATTTTCCCCGAACCCCACTGACCCGATATTGGCATGGGTTCCATCCGTTCTGACCCGGGCAGCCAACGCACTCGCAAAGAACTGGGGTTGTTTCGGATCCGCCATCAAGGGTCGAAAGACGTCGTCTGTGGGGAATGCCGAGGTGGTCGCGCCCTCGCTCACATGCTCATATCGACAATCAAGTACGGTCTTGGCCTTTGCGTCCTGCTTCTCTTCCGCGAAAGCCTGGGCCGCTCCTACGATTGTCAGAATGAAGACCCAGAAGAAGATTCGCCCCCCTCTCACACCGAGTCCCTCCTTTTTCTCTTCATTGGAACTGTCGCCTGAAACGCCACATACCGAGACCGAACAACGAGCCCCCCAACAGCATCATCGACAGAGCCTGAGGCCATAACAGATCGAGTCCTATCCCCTTCAACAGAATGCCGGTCGCGATTTCGATGAAATATCGGAGCGGGGAAAACGCCATCAGATCGCGCACCCAGGCAGGCATCGTCTCGAATGGCGTGAAGATCCCGGACAGCAACAGCATGGGGGCGACCACAAGCAACGTCATCATCCCCACCTGCGCCTGATTTTTCGTGACCGTCGCGGCGAATACCCCTATCCCCGCCGTAGTCACGATGAAAAGCGCCGTCAAGAAAAACAGCAGTGCCATGCTCCCCCTGATCGGCACCCCGAATACCGGAAGCATGACGCCAAACAAGGCCACCGCCGCTGCGCCCAGAATCACCAACGTCATCGCCACGACTTTGGGCAACATGATTTGCACCGGGGTCAGGGGCGACACAAGGAGTTGTTCCACCGTCCCGCGCTCTTTCTCTCGCACCAATGCCGCCGCCGGCAACAGCACCGCAAAAATCGTGATCATTCGCAACAGGTGCGAGATGGACTCAAACCAGGCTTCGTTCTGATCTTGATTGAACCAGACACGATGGTCGCTCCGGATCATCGGCACACTCGCCGAAGACGGGCCGATCCGGCCGGTCCGCCTCATGACCAGTTCCTGACTGAACTCCCCCACGATACGTGCGGCATAGCCGGCCGCTGAAAGCCCTTGCGGCGAGTTTGTCGTATCGACGAGCAATTGCACGACGGCCGGTTCTCCCGCGATCAATGCCTCATGGAAGCGAGCAGGAATGTCCAACACCACCATGGACTGTCCTCGGTCCAGCCGTTGGAATCCTTCGTCCGGATGGACCAGTACGCCGTCGAAACGAAAATACGGGAGATGAAACCGAGAGAGCAATTCGCGAGAAGAGACGCTTCGATCGGTATCGGAGACCAGCAGACCGGCATTCTTCAGTTGCGTCTGAATGCCGTTCCCGGTGACATACACCGATAACGTGAACGAATAGATGAGAAATCCCATGAGCGGAATGTCACGGAACAGCTGAAGCAGCTCTTTGTGAGTCATTACTGCGACCCGTCGACACCAGACAGTGAGGTGATCGGACACTCTCATAGGCTCGGCCTTTTGGTGAACAGCCGGTATCCAATGGTTGCGAGCACGGCTGCGTATATGGCGAGGGCACAGACATCCGTCCATAAGACCGCAAGACCGACATTCTTCAGAAACGTTCCCCTGACGATGTTGGTGTAGTACATACCCGGAAACAGATGTGCCTGAAACTGCGCGCTTTGGCTCAGAGAAGATACCGGCACGATCAGCCCGGAGTAGAGGATCGTGGGGACCGTACTCACCACCACCGTGATGATCAGCGCGGCCTGCTGCGTGTTCACCAGTAAAGAAACCGTGAGGCCGATTCCGGTGCTCGTGAGTACGAACAACATCGATGCCGCCAGGAATAACAACAGGCTGCCCTTGAACGGCACGGCAAACAGGAGAACGGCCATCAGCCACAACAGCACGACATTGACGGCAGAGATCATGACGTATGGGACGAGCTTACCGACGAGAAACTCGAGCCGGCTGACCGTGGCGCTATAGATGTTGTAGATCGAGCCGGTTTCCTTCTCGCGCACCACGCCGAGCGCGGTTAAAAGAGGAGACGAGACCATGAGCGAAAACATGATGAGCGCGGGCACTGTCGACCACGTGCTGCGAACCTCCTCATTGTAGAGGTACCGCACTTCAAGCCCCAGCGGACGCGCTTGACGGAGCGCCTGATCTCGTGACAGCGCCCGGGTCCTCGCCAGATAATCCGCCAGCAAGTCCAGATTGAAGGCGTTGTTGATCGCGATAATGTAGCCCTTCGTAATATCCGCGCGAAGAGGAAAGGTCCCGTCGATGAGGGTCTGGACATCGGCCGGCTGTCCCGATCGGAGACGCTCCTCGAACTTCTCCGGCACAATAATCACGGCTCGTGCTTTCCCGCTTTGCAACCAAGCATCGGCGTCCCCTTCGCCCGCAAGCTCTCCTTGAAAGCTGAAATACCGCGATTGGTAAAAGCGGTAGAGGTAGTCCCGGCTCAGGGAACTGTGGTCACGATCCACCATGACAAAGGAGATGTTTTCCACATCCAGGACAAGTCCATATCCAAAGACAAACATCCACACCGCCGGCATGCAGAAGGCCAGAAGGAAAAACATCCGGTCACGCGTCACCTCGCGCCACTCTTTCAAGGCCACGGCTGCGATGCGTCGGTAATTCATGAAACCGCCCCCTCGACTGCCTCGCGTCCCTGCTGCTCGAGGGCCATGATGCGCTGGACGAAGACGTCCTCCAGACTCAACGGAGGAAAGGTCACAGTGCGCAGCTCAATCCGATGGACTGCCAGAATGTCGCGCATCCGTGGCACAGCCTGATCCGGCTGGAGAGACAGCACATGCACCCTCGCGCCGAACAGGGAGGCGTTGGGCACCCCTGCCTTGGCCAACGCAGCAAGAGCATCCGTGGGACGATCCGTCACGAGTTCGATCAAACGACCGATTTGTTGCTCCACGGCCTGCTTCATCTCACGCGGCGAGCCGGCCGACACGATCCGGCCGGCAAACATCAAGGCGAGTTCATCGCAGTGTTCTGCCTCGCCCATATAATGAGTCGTAATGAGAATCGCGACCCCTTCCTCACGCGCCAGCCGGAGCAGAATCTCCCAAAATCGACGCCGGCCGATCGGGTCGACGCCTGATGTCGGTTCGTCCAGGAACAGCACACGCGGCCGATGGACCAGGGCGCAACCCAGCGCGAGACGCTGTCGGACGCCCATGGGCAATCGGCTGACGAGAGCCACTTCATAACCGTCGAGGCCGGCCATCTCAACGATCCAGCGCAGCCGTTCCTCGGTCTCTGTGCGCGACAGACCATAAATTCCGGCAAAAAGCCGAATGTTCTCCACGACCGTCAGGTCGAGATAGAGAGAAAAGGCTTGGGACATGTAGCCGATCCGTTCCTTGATCAGACTGCCGGCGGTTCGCATGTCCGCGCCTGCCACCCATCCTTGCCCTGCGCTCGGGGGGAGTAACCCCGTGAGCATCTTGATCACCGTCGTCTTGCCAGCCCCATTGGCACCCAGAAGCCCGAAGATCGTGCCTTGTTTCACCTGAAAACTCACGTGGTCAACCGCCCGGAAACTCCCGAAATCACGTACCAACTCCTTGGCTTCCATTGCCATCTCATTTCGATGGGCGACGGTTCTCGTGGCCGGCAACGCAGGTGGCAATGCCGTCGCCATGTTCTGCTGGCGGACCAGTGCCACAAATACATCCTCGATCTCCGGCTCACCGGCCCGAATGTTGCCGATCGACAGACCGTCGAGGCAGCGGTTGACTTGCTCACGCGCCGCCGACGGCTCCGCCTTGGACACGAAGGTCCGCAACGCCGGGCCAATGGCCTCTGTTTGTGGGAAGTGCGCCGTGAGCCGCGCGAGCGCCTCAATTTGCGGGGAGGCTTCCACAGTCACAAGGCTCCCCGGAGCCAGTCCATGCAGGTCCGTAGGAAGTCCTGTGGCGAGGACACGTCCTTCGAACAGCAAGGACAGCCGGTGAAATCGGGCCGCTTCGTCCATGTAGGCGGTGGAAACCAGCGCCGTCATCCGGCGTTCCTGCACCAGCAACGCCAGGATGGCCCAAAAGTCCCGTCTCGACACGGGATCGACCCCGGTCGTTGGCTCATCAAGGATGATCAGGTCCGGTTCATGGATCAACGTGCAGACGAGTCCTAACTTCTGTTTCATCCCCCCGGACAGATTGCGCATGGCCCTTGCACGAAATTTCTCCAGCCTGGTCATGGCCAGCAACCGGGTCTTGCGGTCCGACAAGTCCTTCTCGGGCACCAGTCTGAGGCGTCCGAAGAAATCGATATTCTCCTCGACGGAAAGATCCGGATAGAGGTTGAGACCGAGCCCTTGCGGCAGAAACCCAATACGTTGTTTGATCGCTTCGGCGGCTGACTCTGAGTCAATGGTGATCCCGAACGTCTCGACCGTGCCCCCTTCATAGGAAAGCACCCCGGCGACCGACTTCATCAGACTGCTCTTGCCCGCTCCGTCCGGGCCGATCAATCCGTATATCTCCCCACGCTGCACCGTCAGATCGACACCTTGCACCGCCGTAGTCTTGCCGTACCGCTTCACAAAGCCGGTGACGCGGACAACCTGTTCAACAGGGCGGGCTAGAATTTCGGGTTGGTCCATGCGACATCCTCTTTCCAGCGAATGATCGCATCGGCCGGCAGACCAGGCGTCAGTCGATGGTCCGGGTTTTCTGTCAAATAGAGTTTGACCGCATAGATCAGCTTGACCCGTTCATCCGGCGTCTGGACTTCCTTCGGCGTAAACTCGGCTTTGGACGCGACATAGCGCAGCGTGGCCTCGAACGGCTGGTCTGGAAACGCATCCGTATGGATGCGCGCAGGCAGGTTCAGGCGTACTTTGCCGATCTGAGATTCCGGGACATACACCTTGAGATAGAGACGATCGAGATCGACGAGTTCCAGGAGGGGTGTTCCCGCGGCGATCACTTCTCCCATGTCGACCATCCGAGTAGTCACCGTGCCATGCGACGGCGCGGTAATCGTCAAATCGGACAGGACGCTCTCCGCCTCGGTCAGCACGGCATAGGCTTGATCGCGACGGCGCTCGAGGGCGGCGACTTCCGATTCCTGCGTGCGAATCCGCTTCCACCCCAATTCGGCCTGAGCAAGTTGTTTGGTCGCTTGAGCCAGTGCCGACCGAGCCGCCGCCACTTCCTTCCGCGCAACATCCTTTTTCATGTCGGCCTGATCACGTTGTTGAAGCGAGGCCTCATCCTTTTCCGCCAAATGACGAAACCGTTGCGCGTCGCTGCGCGCTTCGGCCTCGACAAACAGGCTCTTCTCCACCATGGCCTTGGCACGGGCGACCTGCGCATCCGCAGCTTCGATCGCGAGGGGCACATCGAGGTTCAAGACGGCTAAGTTTGAATGCCCGGCCTGCACTTGCGCCTCGAGCCCCGCCGCGGCCTGCTTGGCCTGTTCGACCTTCGCTCGTACCTGGCTATCGTCGATGCGAACGAGCACTTGACCGGCCCGGACGGTGGCCCCTTCCCGGACCAACAACTCCTGAACCCGCCCGGGAAACTTGCTCGCAATCGTGACGTGATCTCCTTCGATGCGCCCGTTGGCCTGAATCAATCCCTCCGGCAGACCGGTGCTCCACACCCACCGGTCGAGGGCGAAGTACGCCCCGACAGACACAACCAGGATCAGCGCGCCAACGATGATCTGCTTACGCGGGAATGCCATAGTCTCAATAGGATCCTTACCAGGCTGCGGAACAACTCGACTGCGCAACACACCGCGATCAACTCACGAGGCCTGTTGGTATCGGAATCGGCCGCAGGATGCGCAAAAAACCGTCCAGCAAAGCCGCAGCGGGCGAAGCGGTGAATCCTACTCTTGCGGTACGGTGAGCCGCTGAGCGATGCGAGAACGCCGGCGGCGGACTTTTTCCGTATCCTGCTAGAACAGTTGCTCGATTTCCCCCTTCGCCCTGGCCAGATTGATACGTGAGGCGTTGAATCGAAAGAGTGCCTCGATGATATTGTCCCGCGCCCGCGCTACCGACGTCTGCGCGTTCGTGACCTCGATGTTGGTCGCCAGCCCCGCCGCAAACCGGTCCCGCGCAAACGTGAGTTCTTTCAGCGCCAATTCCAGCCCCTTCTCGGAGACGGTGACTTGTTGCGTAGAGGAATCAAGGGTCAACAGCGCGTTTCGCACTTCCAGCGTCACCTGATCGGACACGTCCTTCATCCGGATCAATTCCTGCCGCACGCGACTCCGGCTCTCCGAAATGCGTCCCTCCCGTTGCCCGCCGTCGAAAATGGGAACCGAGAGCATGAGACCGACCGACCTGGTCGCCAAGGCTTCGTCCGGTTTGAGCCCGATCCATCCATAGTCGCCGTTCAGGGATAGAGAAGGGATCCGCTCACTAGTCACGGAACTCAGACTGAGTGAGGCGAGCTTCTGGCGGGTGATCTGCGCCTTGAGTTCTGCGCGATTCTCCCGCGCGATGGCGAGGGCCGTGTCGGGGGTTTGGAATTCGACCTTCGCCGACGAGAGTTCGTCGGTCAGTATCACGGACACATTGAAATCGATGCCCAAGGTGCGAATGAGGTTCAACTTCGCACTTTCGTGATCGTTTTGAGCGACGAGCAATCGCTGGCGGGTATTCTCAACCTGGACTTCTTCACGGGTCACATCGAGGCCCGTAGCCACACCGGCATGCTTTCGATCCTGCGCGAGTTTCAACAATTGTTGGCTGAGTTCGAGGTCAGCCTGTCGCGCTTTCACGGCTGCCTCCGCTCGGGAAGCCTCCATGTACAGAAGCCCCGCAGTGGCCATGACGTCACGCTTGGTCACTTCGGCCTCGAGCCCCGCCACATCAACGCCGGTTTTTGCCGCCCGCCAGCGCTGGATCAGGCTCAAGCTGAAAATATTCTGAACGAGGTTGGCCCGTGCGTTGTAGACGTCGAATGGTTCGGTCACGGGTCTCTGCAGTCCCAATCCAGAGAGTCTGTCGGAAGGAAGTCCGAAGGCGGCGAGATTGACCGTTTGATTGCTCCCGCTCATGAACCCGGATACGTTCGGCAATAACGCGCCCAAGCTTGTACTGGCCGCCGATTGGGCCGCCACGATCCGCTCCTTCAACAACCGCACATTGGCGTTATTGTCGATGGCGGCCTGAATCGCGTCGTGCAAACTGAGACGAAGTTCAGGCGTCCCTGGCGCAGGCTCAGCCAACGACCCCGGCGGCGCCATGATGCCGAGGACTAAACAAAGCTGTACCACGAAAACGATACGCCATAAGGTTTTCACCTTGCGCCCCTTTCACCAATGTGCTGGCCGGCGGACTATCCCGGCACAATCGTCCCTTCTTCCTTCGTGTGCAAGGATGGAGCCCCCGCAGCACGACACAATGCCTACGCTATTTCGACAGAACGGCAAATGAGACAGCGCACCGTGGCACCACAAGGCTGTAAAACGTGGAAGTCTGCTACAGGAGATTGAGTGGCTTGTGGCAGAAGGCGACAGACCAGCGGGGCCGAATCAATTCCGGCTCAACCCGGTTGGTTACCGGCAGCTTGGCGCGGCAATTACGCCTTTTCCTGTTCCGGCAAGGGGCAGGCAGGTACATGTCGCCGATCTCCGATCCACAGGTAGTAGAGGACCGGAATGACGACCAGCGTCAAAACCGTCGAGGCACCCACGCCGAACAACAGCGAGACGGCCAGTCCCTGGAAAATCGGGTCGAGAATAATCACGAACGCCCCGACCATCAATGCCGCGGCCGTCAACAGAATGGGACGGGTCCGGATCGCGCCCGCTCGAATGACGGCCTCCAACAGCGAGACACCTTCCGCCTCCTGATGTTGAATGAAATCGACCAGCAGAATCGAATTGCGCACGATGATACCGGCGAGGGCGATAAACCCGATCATCGACGTGGCTGTGAAATAGGACCCGGTGAGCCAGTGGCCGGGGAGGATCCCGATCAAGGTGAGCGGAATGGGCGCCATGATGACCACCGGCGTGAGAAACGATTGGAACTGCGCCACGATCAGCAAATAGATCAACAGCAGCGCCACGGCAAAGGCGATCCCCATGTCTCGAAATGTTTCATAGGTAATATGCCATTCGCCGTCCCACTTCATCGCATACCGCTGTTCGGACCAGGGCTGCACGGCATAGTGCTGCGTCAACGCATATCCTTCCGGCAACACCAGCTGCTTTAGTTTCTTCCCGATGCCCATCACACCATAGACCGGACTCTCACCTTTGTCCGGGCCCACGCCTCCCACATCTGCAATGACATAGACCACCGGCTTTTGATTTTTATGATAGATCACGGAATCCCGCACGGTCTGTTCCACTCGAATCAACTCAGACAGCGGCACCATATGACCTGCGGTCGTTCGCAACGAAATCTCCCCGAGATGCTCCAGGCCGGTCCGTTCGATGATCGGCAGGCGCAGTCGCACCTGCACCGGCCGATTCTCTTTGGGAATGTGCACCAGTCCCACGTCGGCACCTTCCAGAGCCAATCGTAACGTCCGGACGATTTCCTCCGATGGAATCCCGGCCAGCGCCGCCTTCGCGCGATCCACGCTGAAGACATACTTCACCTGGTCGGCTTCGAGGTAGTCATCGACATCGACGACGCCGGGCGTCGTCTCGAACAGACCGCGGACCTCTCGCGCAATCGCCCTCTGCCGCTCATAGTCAGGCCCATAGATCTCCGCCACCAGCACTGATTGCACCGGCGGGCCGGGCGGCACCTCCAGCACTTTCACATTCGCTCCGAAGGGCCGCCCGATGTCCTGCACCGCGGAACGAATCCGTTGCGCGATGTCATGACTTTGCGTCTTCCGCTGCTCCTTCGCGACCAGATTGATTTGAATGTCGGCCTCATACGGCTGATCGCGCAAATAGTAATGCCGAAC
>JBEIQG010000014.1:0-32998 GCA_040376625.1 Nitrospira sp.
GGAACATCATTTGACGAAGGAACGGATTCTGGAATTGTATTTGAATGTCGCGGAATGGGGACAGGGTGTATTCGGCGCGGAAGCGGCGGCCCGGCACCATTTCGGAAAATCGGCCAAGGATCTGACGATCGACGAAGCGGCGTTACTAGCCGCGATTCTTCCTTCGCCGCGACGCTATGACCCGATCCGCCATACCGCCTACTTGAATCGACGCCAACATCATATCGTGCGATGGCTGGAACGGGGCAACGGACGCAGGGCCGGCTCGCTTCCGGCGACCCGGCAGACACAAGAGCCGAGCCCCATCGCCCCAGCTGAAGACTAAGTCACAGCTTCATCAACACATTCCATGCGTTGCTGCGGAGAGCCGTCGTTACTCCGTATCTCCTACCGCCGACATATCTCGTTCGCCAAAAATCGCCGACTCGTGCCGATAGTATTTAAATTCGAGGAGATTCCGTGACGGGTCTTGCAAGAAGAATGTGAAATGTTCGATGCGGGTGCCGGGATACCGCCGCCTGGGCTGTTGGTAGAAGATCAGGTCCTTCGCCTTGGCGCGATCGGCCAACGCCTGCCACTCATCCTCAGTCGTCAGCACCAACCCGAAATGACGTGGATAGACGCCCTTCTGCGGCGGCGGAGGTTCGGACACAAGATGAGCGACCAACTGGTGTCCGGCCAGTCCAAAGGTGACGGCCGTGGAGGATTCTCGACCCAGCACACAACCGAGACCATGGACGTAAAATTGCTTGGCGGCGTCGAGATCGTCAACAGGAAAGGCGAGATGAAACAGTGCCGACATGGGTTGATACCTCTGGTCACTGTATCAGCCCCTTGCGCGGCTAGGCAAACCGGCCTTTCACCTTCGGACGGCCATCGCGCCCGATCATACCGGCTACCATGTTCGGCGTGCTGTGCCGAATGGCGAATCGGCCATCCGGCGAGAGCACCAGCACCCCGGCCGCGCCGTGAATACGCTCCATGACTTTCCGAAGGACCCGGTCCGCCGATACCAGTGGGCTCAATCCATTTGCCAGGAAATCGCTGATCTCTTTCGCAACGGCCACTCGAATGATGCTCTCCCCTAATCCCGTCATGGAGACCGCTCCGGCTTCATTGTCGGCATAGACCCCGCATCCAATCAATGGCGTGTCGCCCACACGGCCGGGCAACATCACATCGACCCCGCCGGTGGACGCGCCCGCAGCTACCGTTCCGGCGAGGTCCAAGGCGACTGCGCCCACGGTTTCCTTGCCCAAGCTGCGCGTACGGAGGCGGCCGGTCCGCATGATTGCCTGATGCAACTGTAACGTTCGCTTCAAGCCAGCCCTTGGCCTCAACTCCTTGGGCCGTGGACCAATCAGCCGTTTGGCGGGGGACGCGCGTTCCAATCCGAAATAGTCGGCAAAACGAGTGGCTGATTGCCCGACCAGCAACACATGGGCCGTTTTTTCCATCACCAGCCGCGCGGCGGTGATGGGATGGACGATACGCTCGATGGAGGCCACAGCCCCTGCCCGCAAGTCGCGTCCTTCCATGATCGAGGCGTCCATGCGCCGCACTCCATCGAGCTGACGATTTGAGCCTCGCCCCGCATTGAACAGTCCTGACTCCTCCAGCAGGCGAATGGCTTCTTCCACGACCGAGAGCGCCGGGGTCCCGGCCATGAGTAGTCGATGGCCCTCCGTTAGAGCGGCCTCCACACAAGCCGCTTGAGCAACGGTCATGGCGCGGCGTCCCGCGCCACCGTGAATGAGCAGGATCGGTCGTGATGGTCTCAATTCAGGAGGAGATCTTTCACACGGCGGCAGGCAGGATCTTGCATACGATCAAGGTCCGACCGGACGAACCCCAAACCGGTCACACATAGTTCGAAGTTTTCAGACAGTTTCCGGAACAGCGGGGAGTCCTGCTCAGGATCGTAGCTGCCGTACTCGGCGACTAACCCGTACGAGCGTTTGCCGGTCTTTACGTAGTCCACCAGGAAGTCCTTGTGATAGATGCGGCCCACGCTCTTGAGGCGACGGAGATATTCAGGGAACAGACCGGTCATGAAGAGTGTAAAGTCGCCGATATGGCGATGCACCTCGCGCTCCCGCTCGAAGGATTGCGCCTCCAGCAGCACTTCGGACTCGAACAGCATCTCGACCACGGAATCGACCGCGCGGCCCTGAGTATTCTGGAGTTTGTAGAGTTGATCGGTATGAGCGAATTCGACAAGGAGGTTGGATACGTACTCGGTGACGTTCAGATCGGGCCACCCGAGGTGCTCAGTGAAGCTTTTTTCCGTCAACGCTCCAAAGAGCTGTCGGAGTGGATGGCTGCGAGAAACGGGACTTCCCATCTCGACCTCCCGGGCAATCCCTGCCCTTTGAAAATAGTATAGCAGACGATGCTCAGCCCAAGCAGACTTTCTCCCTGATTCCATATCGGCATCCGCGATCAGGACTTGAGAGTCGGAGCCGATGATCCTCGCCGGCTGTCCAACAGGAACGTCACGGGTCCGTCGTTCAGCAATTCCACTTGCATGTGCGCTCCGAAGACCCCGGTTTCCACCGTCAGACCAACCGCCCGGAGCCGGCGCACCACCTCTTCGTACAATGCACGCGCCGCTTCCGGCGGAGCAGCTAGGTCAAACCCTGGCCGCCTACCCTTACTGGTATCACCGAGCAGCGTAAATTGCGAGACGACCAACAGCGCTCCGCCGACTTCGGTGAGTGTACGATTCATCTTCCTCTGGTCGTCGCCAAAGATCCGCAGGGTCTGGAGCTTCTCAACAAGATACAGCAGGTCGCGCTCGTCGTCGCTCTTCGCGACACCCAATAGCACCAGCAGCCCGGCGCCGATCCGACCCACAACCTGGCTCTCCACCTCAACCGAGGCGCGAGCGACCCGTTGAATGACGGCCCTCATCCAGCATCCTTCTCAGTTCGAGAGTCAGGCGCAACTCATTGCGCATTCCGCAACTGATTCAACGTGCCTTCCAAATTCAACAGGCGGCGCTTCAACGGCAACCCGCACGAAAACCCGCCGAGCGATCCGTCCTGCGAGACGATCCGGTGACAGGGTACCAGGATGGGAACCGGGTTGGCCCCCAGCGCCATTCCCACCGCCCGGGCATACTGTTTTCCACCCACCCGCATGGCCACCCACTGATAGGACCGCACCCGGCCATAGGGAATCCGCGTGATGGCCTTCCAGACTTTTCGCTGAAACGGCGTGCCGGCCGAACAATCCACCGGAACAGCAAACTCGCGACGCGTGCCCGCGATGTAGGCCAGGAGCTGTGCTCTTGCCTCTGCCGCGATCGATGCGGCTACCCCGCCAGCCTCAGCCGGTTGCTGCCGGGTAGCAGGATTCAATGGCGGCAGATCAATGGAGGTCACGCCCTTCTCGGAAGCCGTAATCCTGATCAAACCCCAAACGGTCTCAGCCATGCATATGTGGATCATATCAGGCTACCCCAGATTTCTTCGCGACCCGTCCGAGTTTCCGTTTCACCATCCCTAGTACCACGTCCAATTCCTCCGAGCCGAGCATGATATGGACCCCGAGATACCCGAGCACGCTGACTCCGATTCCAGCAAACAAGGCTGCGGATTTCATGACCCACGCACCGTCCTGGTCCCACAAAGTCGCACCGGCGACCCAGAGGCACATCACTGCCACCGGAATGCAGGCCCCCAGCACTCGAACAGCCGACCGTGCGATCGAGCCCCAGTCGATACGTCCAAGACGCCGGTGCAACAATGCGACCAGGATAGTCCCATTCAGCATGGAAGCGAGTGCCGTAGCCAGCGCCAACCCGGCAGCATCCAGCAGCCTCATCAACCATAAGGACAACAGAATATTTGCTCCGACCGCAATCCCGGCCGTGATTGCCGGGGTCCTCGTATCCTGTAGCGAATAAAATGCGGAGACGACGATGCGCACCCCGGCGAAGGCCCACAATCCGACGGCATAACAGGACAGCGCCGTCGCCGTGGCCAAGGCATCCGTTTTGGTGAACGACCCATGTTCGAACACCAGATGCACGATCGGGTGCCGCAAGAGGATCAGCCCCAACATCGCCGGCAGAATGATAAAAAAAATCATTCTGAGGCCGAACCCGATCGTCGTCCGCAATTCATCCAGCGCCCCGCGGGCAGCCTGAGCGGAGAGCGTCGGAAGAATAGCCGTCGCGAGAGCCACGCCGAAAATGCCCAGCGGAAACTGAATCAGCCGCATCCCGTAAAACAAATAGGTCGGACCACCGGCGAAATACGATGCCAGGATCGTACTCACGGTGATATTGATCTGAGTCACCGACAACCCCAACAACGAGGGCACCATCAACCACCCGATACGCTTCACGCCCGGATGGCCAGGCTGGAACCGCAGGCCGAACAACATCCCGCGGCCTTTTAGCCCCGGTAGCTGCATGCCAAACTGCGCCATCCCTCCGACGACGATGCCGATCGCTACGCCGAGGATGGGCTCCGGCAGCCAGGGAGAGAGGAATACCATGCAGGCGATGGTGAAAATATTGAAAAAGACCGGCGAGAAGGCCGGCGCCGCAAAGGCGCGCAGCGAGTTTAGGATTCCCATCGCCAGGGCCGCCAGACTGATAAAGATCAGGTAGGGAAACATCATCTGCGTCAACAGTGTCGTCAACGCCAGCTTGTCCGGACTTCCACGGAAACCCGGGGCAAGGAGCCAGACAATTCCGGGTGCGGCCAGAATTCCCAGCAGCGTCACTGCCGTGACGATGGTGAGCAGCGTGGTGAAGGTGGCGCTGGCCAATTCCCATGCATCCCGCTTGGTCTTGAGGGTGTGGTACTCGGTAAAAACCGGAATGAAGGCGGCAGACATCGATCCTTCAGCAAACAGCTCACGCAACAGATTGGGAATGCGGTAGGCGACGAAGAACGCGTCGGCCGCCGGAGTCGCGCCAAACAGCCTCGCCAACACCATGTCACGAACGAAGCCGAGAATCCGGCTGGAAAAGGTGGCGACGCCGATGAGACCTGCCGCCCTGACCACGGAATGGTTTTCAGTCGCAGCTAATCGAGATGGTTCTACGGGAGCGGCAGGATCGGACATTATTCGGGATTGTAGCGAAACTGAAGGGAGCCGTCTATTGTCCGGCGAGAACCCACAGTCAGGTGTCCTGGATCACGTGATCGGGAAGCTCATTCGGATTGTCGCCGACACGTGTAGGACAGACCTGAGCGAGGAGCCTTCCACTGACTTCGATGCCCTCGCAGAGGCCGCCGACGAGATTGCCGGCCTTCAGCCGTTCGACCACGACCGAAACGACGGCCTGCCACTGCTCGGGAGAAATTCGATCGCGCACAGATTGGTCCGCCAGTACATAGACCTGCCGTTCGAATAGAGAGACCAGCAGCAGAAGTCCTGTTCGCTCGCGGGTCCGCGCAAGACCATGCTGAGCGAAGGCCAACTTTGCCCGCAACTGCACCTTCCGATGCATCCGCTCGCGGGATATAAAGAGCCGTAGCGCCGGAGGCCATCGCCCGACCCAGGATCCAAGGGCATAGGCCAACATGGTGGCCCCAAGCAACCAGACGGCATTTGCCGCATGCCACCCCCACGGGAGCCAGGCGGTGTCGATCATTAACAGTGCCGTCAGGATGAGCCCCGCAGTCAATAACCCGGCCCGATGATGCGCCTCGCGATACACCCCGGACCGCCCGACGATCATAGGCACGATTTCGGCACTGGTCTGTTGCTCGGCCGCCTGCACCGCAGCCTCGACTCGCGTACGCTCCACATCTGTCAGTATCGGCCGTCTACCAGTCGCCACTGGCGCCTCCCCCTCCGAAATCGCCACCACCACCGGAGAAGCCACCGGATCCTCCGAACGACCCTCCGAAACCACCGCCCCCCCATCCACCTTGTTGCGTGCTGAACCAGGTCCCGTCCCACACACTGCCGTCCCCCGGCCTGCGTGATCCGCTGCGCGGCCCCAGCCCACTCAGCAGACCGACCAGAACCAGGCTCACGGCCCCGGCAATCAATGCCGGCATAACCCATGGGGCAGCGAGAAACGACAGGCCTCCCCCAACCATGGGCCCCAGCACCCGATGAGCGCGTGAGAAGAAAAGACCAACCGCGACACCCAAAATCACCGCGAAGGCCGCATTGGGAAAGGTCTCGCTCGAAGAAGGAATAGCCTCCGGATGTTCCGGTGCACGGTAGGTCCCTTCAATTGTTCGCAAGACGGCGTGCACCCCGGCCGTGACACCGGCCGGGACATCACCGGCTCGAAACCTCGGCACGATCTCGTTCCGAATAATCTGAGCCGACCTGGCATCCGTCAGGACCCCTTCCAATCCGTAACCGACCTCCAGACGAATTTTTCGATCCTTGGTCGAGACAAGAAGGAGGACTCCGTTGTCGGTTCCCTTCTGACCCAGCTTCCAGGCCGTCGCGACACGATGGGAAAAGTCAAACAGAGGCTCACCCTCCAACGAAGGAATGATGAGGACCGCCACCTGATTGGAGGTCTCGGCTTCGTGCGCCGCCAGCTCGGCTGAGAGTCGTTCAGCTACGGGAGATGGCAAGGCATGCGCTTGATCCACGATGTGCCCGCTGAGAGGCGGCACATCCAACGCCGCAGCCGGAAGGTTCGCCACCCCTGCGAGCCAGAGCCACCCGATGAGGAGCCCCCATCCCATTCGCCCCATCAGCTGCATCACAATCGCTCCCTGACTCACGAGACCGTCGTTAGAATTTCACCTCGGGCGGCTTGGCTACCGCCTTTTCGTCAGCCACGGTGAAATTGGCTTTCTCGTCCAGATGCAGGAGAAACTTGGCGGTGAGATTAGTGGGGAAGTAACGAACCATCTTATTGAATTCTGCAACTCTGTCGATGTACCGCTTGCGCGCCACGGTGATGCGATTCTCAGTGCCTTCGAGTTGACTTTGAAGATCGCGGAACCCTTGATCCGCTTTGAGATTAGGATAATTCTCCGCCAAGGCCAGCAGCCGCCCCAGCGCACTCGAGAGGCCCTGTTGAGCCTCTTGAAACTTCTTAAAGGCGGCCTCGTCTTTAAGCAACTCCGGCGTCACTTGAACGCTGGTAGCCCGGGCACGCGCCTGCACGACGCTTTCCAGCGTCTCTTTCTCATGCGCAGCATATCCCTTCACCGTATTCACCAGATTCGGGATCAAATCAGCCCGCCGCTGATATTGGTTGATGACTTCGCTCCAGGCCGCTTTCGTGTCTTCATCAAGACCTTGTAAGTCGTTATAACCGCAGCCAGTCAGAGTCAGTATTGCAGCAAGCAGGAAAACTCCGCGCATCGAACGCCTCAATAACATGAACATGCTCTCCTCCTTCGCGCCGGTCGTCGGACCACGCATGTATAGGACCTAAGGCTTTCACCGGCGAAGTCAATCGCCGAGGGGACCCACGAGATGTCGATTCATTTATAATCTTGCTATACTTGACCATTCTTCGTCGATCAGCACACAACGGGAAGCGGCATGGCACTCGATCGTTCCACGAATACTCCGGGAGGGTTTCAGGTCCGGCATCGAGCTTTGGGGGTATTTCAAGGTAGCTCCATCGGGCTCGCATTTTGGCACCCGTCCTCTCACATGCCGGAATACGGGCTCTGCCGTTTTGCCACTGAGGCAAAGGCACAAGACTATGTCGATTTTCTCTCCTCACGGGCATGCCCTGAACCATTGAACCGGGCCGACCTGGTCGTAGAACCCTTCGACCATACCGAACACGACCGCCTCACGACTGAGTATCCTCAGGCTTCTGCCTGGGAAACCCCACTCTAACAGAACTTTGAAGAGAACGCCGTCCCGCACGCAGCAACTCGCTCGTTGACGTCCGAGTAGACTTTTCACGTGACTGGGCACAGCTCTGGGAAAACTGGAACGGAGCACCTGAGGAAATAGGAAGGTGAATGCAGCTAGCTGGCGGAACCGGCTTCGGACGATTCAGTCTTGGCGTGCACAAACGCGAGAAGCCGCTTGTTTTCTTGCGCCGACCGAAGAAATTTGAACGCAATACCGCGGGAACTCACAGACCGGACCATCGCAGCCACTTCGAGCGGAATCTGGTCGTTCTCAAGCGCGATCTGAAGATAAAAAATATCGTCCACATGCACCGGAGCTCGGCTTTCGATAATGCACCCGCCCATCGAAATGTCCAAAACGGTGCCCTCTCCCCTGACTTTGCCGCCAGAGAAGGACAAAAATAGGTGTACGGGAATACGCAGATGCTTTCGTCGATCGAGCATCTGCGCCGGATAACAGCGCCCTAATCGGAAGGCCTGGAAACGGAAACTACAAGACTGACAATGGAACGGGGCAATACAGGCAAGCGACTGCAACCGCTCCATCAGTGTGGAACAGCGTGAACGAAACACATTGTCTTGGCCACACTGGGGACAGATGAGGGGTTGAGCCATGCTGATTGATCGGCGACGGTTAGCGCCGCTCTCCCGACTACAAGATACCCCGCCGGAGGCTGAGCACGGCTTCACCCCGGATCCCCGCCACAGATAGCCTTGAGGCCAAACCAACCGCGGATACAAATTACAGCGATTCTTCGAAGGCCGTACCCGACCAACCATGCAGGGAAGAACAACGATGACGTCATTTAATCGATAAAGGATGGAAGAAGTTCTGTCAAGAAACTCAACGGTTCTGTCCATAAGAGAGCAGGGCTCAGGATAAGCGCTGCTCATTTCACAGGCACACCTCTCTCTCATATCTTATTTTGTATAGAACTCTTCCTCTCTGCTCCGAATTTGTCCAACCTTGCATCGTGAACACCCTGATATCTTTACACAATCAGGATTAAATGGTTTTAACGTCTCACTAACATCTCTTTAATCTCGTATTGCTACTCTCTCCTCACATGGGCACGACCCTTATACATGAGGGCGCAATCCTAAGGAGGTGAGACCATGACATGCGGACGATGCAAGGGATTAATGGTCGACGAGTGGAGACCGGACTTTTCGCCCGAAACGTTTGTGTGGCGTTGCATTAATTGCGGATCGATTGTCGATCCTTTGATCGAACAAAATCGCCGAACTCGGCTTGCTGAACAACTGCTATTGGAGCCAGTCGAGGTATTGCAGTAACCGGGGAATCGCAGGACCGTCCGCAACACCGCCCGCTACTGCGGTACTGAGAACGAATAAAAACTTTCGCTGCGGCCATCAAGACGGCCGTAGCGAAGATGCAGATAGAGAGACCGGATTATTTGAGGAGGATACATCCTCTGACCGAGAGGACGGCGAATTCGGCACTGCTGTGTACCGCGTTGTTAGATCGAGAACTCGGCCCACAGTACAGTATGATCGGAAGGATCGGCCGCACGGCGTGGCTCTAAATCGACATCAACGCGCTCACACCTGTGAGCCAAGGGCGGCGTTGCCAGAATGTGATCGATCCGCCACCCCTTATTCGCGGCAAGGGCGCTGGGTGCGCGATAGTCAAAAAACGTGAACTGCTGGCGATCTGGATACAGTTTGCAGAACACATCTTCGAAGCCCCACGCAACCGTCTTCCCATAGGCGCTGCGCGCGTCTTCGTGGTAGCAGACATGTTTCAGATGTTTCTCCGGACTGTGGACATCAATGGGTCTTGGGGCCACATTCATGTCTCCACACCAGATCGCCGGCTCCTTCGGGGAGAGGTGAGTTTCGAAATGCTTCCGTAAACGGTCGTACCAGCCCAGTTTATATTGATACTTGGGCGAATCGATCTCGAAGCCCTGCGGAACATAGGTATTGATGATCGGAATCCCTTGAATCACTACGCGTAAGAGACGTGCATCCTCGACGTCGCCTCCGTCATCGAATCCATACCAAACCGATTCCGGTTTCACGCGGCTAAGAATCGCCACGCCATTGTAGGCCTTCATTCCCCGGAATGTAATCTCATAACCGGAAGACGCGAGCGCAGTCAGTGGGAATTCGCTGTCCTGAACTTTTGTCTCCTGCAGACAGAGCACATCGGGTCGGTGGCTTTCGAGCCACTGCAAAACAATGGGGAGACGCTTACGAAGCGAATTGACGTTGAAGGTGGCGACTTTCATACGGCGAGGATTCTAGCAGAGCCCGCCCGCCGCAACAACTGAAGCATACAGAACAACAAGGCCTGTGATCGGACATTTCCCGATCACAGGCCGCAATTGTCGAATATAAGCGTTATCCAGCTCTGAGCCAACCGGCCGACCTTAGTTCCGCATCGCCCCCGTCACGTCGTTCTTCATCCCGCCGGCCTCGTGAGCCGCATCGTCGGCGACACTCCTCGCTTCTGCTGCCTTCGCGCGAGCCGCCTCTTTCTTTGCCTTGGCCTTGGCTTTCATGTGCTCCCTCTTCGCCTTCAAATCGGCCTTCGCATGCTTTTTCTTCGCCTTCGCCTCGTCCCGCTTTGCCTTCATCTCACTTTTCACAGATTCTTTCCTGGCTTTCAGATCAGTCGCCAGATCTTCCTTCTGAGCGTTCAAGTCGTTCGACAGTCCGCTCATATCCTGGTTCATCCCCTCTGACAACCGGCCCAGACCCATGTCTTCCGCCACGGCAAACGAACTCATTCCCACAAATGCGACGACGACGAACACAGCAATTGACCTTCTCATCAACAGCTCCCCCCTTGGTTGAAATATGTTGCCCGATCTCATGCCGAACCGGTCGACATGCAGGATTCATCAATACCGTGAAGGGGCAATTTTGCCAATTGTTTTGCCGGTTTTTTACGAGATGGAAAATCAGAACAGGACAAGCCGGCGCCCGAAGCTTCATGGAAGTCGGCACTGGTTGGAGGATCGTCGCGAGACCTTACGACCGCACAGCGATGAGATAGCGCCTGAGAATGGCTTGTTCGACCCGCGAACGACCGCGGTCGGGGGCCGGAAACCTGAGCACCAGATGAATACGTCCTGCCTCAGGGAGCTGGATGGTGATACGCGGTTCTGGAGACGGTGCTTCCAGCAGATTTCGCTGTTCCAGCAATTTCATCTGCCGGCCCATTTGATCCATGAAGGAGGCGCACTCGACTCTTGCAGCATTGAGCAGAGCTTGTTCGGCGGCTTGCCAATCGTCCGTGCTCTGAAGCGGAACCGACAACACATAGAGGCCGTATTCCTGCGACGGGCTCTCTTTGATCAAGGGATTTCCGAACAGGAGACTGTTGGGAAAAACCACGGTGCGACCGGTGTAGAGATGCGACGTCTGACCGGGCCCAATTTCCAACAGCTTCGTCGCAAATACATCATATTCCAGAACAACGCCCCGATAGGTGCCCAGCTGGATCCGATCTCCCACACCGTACACCCCCCCACCGACGCGCAACGCCGCCCCGCTCCAGCAGAGAATCAATTCTTTTGTCGCCAACACCACGGTAGCCGCCAGGGCGACCAGAGACACGGCGAACGCTTCCAGCTCATGGGCCCAGATCACGACGAGCCCTACAAAGAGCCCCAGCACCATACTGTTGCGAGCTGTCACGATCCATCGTCGCTTCGCGTCGATGGTCAGGGTGTGATTGCCTTTAATCCAACGAACCAGCACCGTGCGCGCGATGAGCAGAATGAGGAGGAGGAGGATGGACTTCAGAAGGTCGAAGAAGACGCTCGATCCGATCACTGGCAACAATTCGCTCATAGTGTCGTGTGCCGCTCTATTGGACTGCAGCTTCTTCCTCGCTGGCACGGGGAACACATTCTTCCCGTTTCCAATCCTTCAGCAACTTGGCCTCATCAAAAGATAGCGTATATCGATAGCAATACAGCGGCTCCCGGTACGGTTCATCATTCCCGGCAAGGCTCTTTCCGAAGGGCGAGGGCGAGGGCGGAGCTTTGGTTTTCTTGCCGGCAGTCAGGCTGCCGGGATCCCAGGGGTGCACCTCTCGATCACCCATCGGAACACGATACGTCCAAACTGTGTCACCACCCAATACCGGCGTCTTGGCCGTACTCGGGGGACCGAATTTTTCAGCAATATCGTCCTGCGTGAGTTTCTTCACCCCCTTGTCTAAGTATCGATCACGCCAGGGCCCGCCGCAAGCGGACAGCGCTACGACACAGAGCAGGAGCAGGAACGTACTCCATCGACCCGGATATACCATCGTCTTGTCCGTTTCGCGTCTCAACTGGCTACTGTTCCGAATCACGCCGGTCCCGAACCCGCCGGATGGAGCAATACATCGCATAGCCCTGAGCCATCATCCCGGCGACCAGCAGCCCCAACGCAGTCTGAAGCCACATGGTATTGGGAAATTCCAACCCGTAAATACCAAGCATAAAGCCCCCGGCAATGAAGACAATGCCCATGCCGCGCGCAATCAATGCATTGGTTCGCCAATCAGACATCGTTCGTCCCCGAGCCCTTACGAATCTGTACGCTACACCGGCGCATCCCATCGGTTCAACTCTGCACCTCTGCGTCATCACGATTTCGATGTTGCCCGGATCGCCCCTGCCCTCCGCTCGAGCCCCTCCGCCTCTGCAACCCGACCTACCTTGCGCAACGCACTCGCATAGTCCTCAAGATTTTTGGCCACATCCGGATGGTCAGGCCCCAAATGTTTCTCCCGCACCGCCAAGGCCCGCGCAAATAACGCCGCTGCTTGCTCCCCGTCGCCTTGCGCCAGATACATCGCGGCCAAATTGCTCAGGGCCAGCGCCACCTCCGGATGGTCCGTTCCCAGGAGCTTCTCTTTGATCGAGAGCGCCCGCGTCAGGAGGCGCTGCGCATCGGCATATTGTCCGTGCTTCCGATGCAAAACACCCAGGTTATTCAACATGGCCGCAACATCGAGATGGTTCTCACCGTGCACATCCTGGTAAATCTTGAGCGCCTCTAGATACACCGGTTCAGCCTCGACGAATTTCCCCTGCGCGCTATAGGCTTGGGCTAAACGGGCCAAGGTGACCGCGACCCGCCGATCATGTAGGCCGAACTCTTCTGCCTTATGCACGGCGGTTGAGAAAATTTTTTCCGCCTGCTCATACTGCCCTCGCTGCAATGCCGTTTCGCCTGCCTGCATCGCAGCATCCCACGTTTGTTGCCCGCAGGCCAAACTCACCAGCAGCAGAAGCGCCGACGCACCGACGGCAACGGTTCGTGTCATGCCCGCCCCATCTGCTCGACAATGGACTCCGCCGGATACGTCACGATCTCTGCGAGCGTCGGATGATAGTGGGGCATGCGCAGCAGGTCCTGTGCGGTGCCGTGAAAATACATCACCGCGATGAGTTCATGGATCAATTCCCCCGCCTCGGGCCCCACAATCTGGGCACCCAGTAATGCGCCGTCGTCCGGGCGACAGAGCAGCTTCACAAATCCATGCACGGCGCCCAGACACATGGCCTTCCCATGCTCGGCAAACGGATAGGACGCCGTCAGATAAGGAATCGCCTCTTCGCGGCACTGCCGTTCACTCATTCCCGCGACCGCAACCTGAGGTTCGGTGAACACGACTTCGGCATCCAATCGGTGATCGATCACCCGCGCAGGCTCATTCGGATGCATCGCGTTAAACGCGGCCGTTTCGCCTTGTTCAATCGCCAGATGTACAATGGGAGTGAGATCGTTCACATCCCCCACGGCAAAGATATGCGGCTGAGAAGTCCGCATGTCCGCGCCTACCACAAGACGACCGTCGATGACTTGCACACCAGCCGCTTCCGGATTGAGCCCGTTCAGGTTGGGGCGACGACCGAGGGCTTGAAAAATGACCTCCGCCGATCGCGTGTAGACAGCCCCGCCCTGCACAAAATGCACGGTCTTCTCAGACGAGCCTGAGCTCACACGTTGAAACGACACGCCGGTCATTACCTCGATCCCTTCATCCCGAAAGGCCGCCGCCAGTGCCAGACCGATGTCTTCATCCATATCAGACAACAAGGTCGTGCCACGCTGTAGCATGGTGACCTTTGTGCCGATTCTGGCAAAAAATTGTGCGAACTCGACTGCGACCAGGCCGCCCCCCAATACCAGGAGCGACGCCGGTCGGCGGCGAACATCAAGCATCTCATCGCTGGTCAGGTAGCCGGCCTCGTCCAACCCCGGGATGGCCACCTCAGCCGCACTCGACCCGGTGGCAATGACGAATGCCCCACCTCGAATTCGAACATCCCCGGCACGAAGTTCGTGGGGTGAGAGGAACTCGGCGCGGGACTCATACAAGGTAAACCGCGGGTCTCGCAGCGCGGCGATGCGGTAGTCAGCGAACTCCTGAACCAATCGGTTCTTGCGATCGACGATGGCCGACAGATCCGCCTGGGCGGTGACCGGGTTCAGCCCGAACTCGCGCGCGCGCTTCATCAGCGCCATGATCTCAGCCGATCGCAGAATGGTTTTGGTCGGCATGCACCCCCGCAAGATGCACAGCCCTCCGAGCGGGCCCTGATCCACGATGGCCACATCGGCGCCGGCGTCGCGAGCCGTTCGCGCGGCGGCATACCCGGCCGATCCTCCGCCGATCACCACGACATCGTGCCGCCGTTCAGGTATGTGAGAGAGTTGTGATGACATTCCCGGTCCGATAGACTGTCTCGCAGGCATGAACCCGCAAGGATACACTATGATGAAACCTGGTCGCTATCGTCACTACAAAGGGAACGACTATGAGGTGTTGGGCGTGGCTCGGCACTCCGAAACCGAGGAGGAGTATGTCGTGTATCGGCCGCTCTACGGGGCTGGCGGACTGTGGATCAGACCGCTGGAAATGTTTCTCGAATCGGTGACTATCGGCGGGACCGTCGTTCCCCGCTTCCGACGGTTAGAGGAAGGTCCAGCGTGAGAAGGTCGCCGCCTGCCCCTGACGGCGTCCGGCTTGGTCGATCACGCTCCACACAATCGCGCTTTCGACCAGGAACCGTCGTCCGCTGTTCGAAATTCTGACCCCGCGGTAATTATCCACATACCCCTGCACGCGGGCCCGTTCAAGCATCCACTCCCGCTCGGCACGATTCACGGGTTCTGCAGTCAGGCGGGATGGCGTCTGCAGGAGCTGCTCCCACGTCGTCTCCCACAAAGTCAGCGCGAGGTGAGATCCGTAGTTAAGGATCGGATCCTCCTGCGTACCGTGCGAGACCACCACAAAAGGGGCCATGAACAACCCATGGGCCTGCTCCTCTGGGCCGCCGGTCCGTGGCATCAAATCCCGCCCGACCCAGTGGCGATAACTGTTCAACAGCAGCTGGGACCATTCGACGATCGACGGCTGATTCCATACTTGATCCGGATCGTCCATGGCCTTCTCGTGGGAATAGGTCGACGCAACGCACCCGCCGCATGACTGAGTTGCCGGTAGTACCACGCCTCCCCGCTCCATGCCAAGCAGGTTATGCGGCACGCTTTCTCAAATGACGGATAAACAACCCTTGTCCGCTGCTGCCTATCAAGGTCATGACCAGGTCGCCGCGTTGCAGCGTGGGTCCATCTCCCATCGCCTCACCATCGTGTGTAATAACCCTGCAGGTCCAGGTTTCCACCGTCTCAGCGTGCCCTCTTGTCTTGAGCACGACGCGGCCTTTTCCTTCCACTCGATAGGTCAGGTGCAACGGCACAGACTCAAACAGCCGCTCCGGGTCGCCGGAGAAGGGCTGGAGCGAGTGGGCGGATTTCGCGCCGCCCCGATGCGAGTATTGAAAGGCTTGGTGAGGAAACAGGTACGGAGCCTGTGGATTTTTGAACCGATACGAAGAATCGAAGGCAACCAGCTGCCAATTTCCGAGCAGATCATCGCCTGCACAAGCCCGGGAAGACTGCCCGTGGGCGACAAGTCCTGTTCGCGTCATCGACTTCGCCACCGGATGGTCCTTCGCCTCGGCCGGACACAACCCGACCACACCCAGGCAGCCCGCCACCAAGAATGCTCGGAGCCATCCTGCCATACGGTCCTCCGTTTCAGAAATGATCTCTCCAGCCCCATGCCCGGAGATTGCCCGGAGACAAACCTGGCGGAGATCGGAGATTGTCGGACACCCAGCGAAATTAGGGTTCTTTTCGTACGTCTGCCGCCGTGGACGGAGCGGGGAGCGCTTTAGGGGCGCGAGGCAGCACACGATACTCGATCAACCGGCAAGTACAGAACGAAACCTGCCGCCATTCGGCCGTGATTTTCACAATCGCCGATCCACAGATCGTGCAGCCCAGCGCCCGGGGATCGCGCTTGATCGTCCAGCGGGGAATCGTGATGCGTTCGGCGTCGACCGGCTTCTGTTCCATGCAGACTCTATCGGTCCCCGGTTTTAAAATCTAAAGAGGCAATTTCTTCCGTCGCCCTTTGCCCTTGATGCTATAGGCCTGCTCGCATATATAATAGGCACGCATCGCGCCGGCGCCTTCAATCACTTGCAACGGCGCGGGTCTACAAGGAGTATCGCTATGGCTGCACAGACATTATTCGAAAAAATTTGGAACGACCACGTGGTTCGAGCGGAACCGGACGGGACCACATTGCTCTATATTGACCGTCACTTAGTGCATGAAGTCACCTCACCGCAGGCCTTCGAAGGGCTGGCCGTGGCAGGGCGGACACCCCGCAGACCGGGTGCTGCGCTGGCCGTTCCCGACCACAACGTCCCCACGACCGACCGCCGGGTGGCGATTGCGGACCCGATCAGCGCAAAACAAATTCAGACGTTAGACGACAACTGCAAGGCGTTCGGCATCACGATGTTCGGCATGAACGACATCCGGCAGGGTGTCGTACACGTCATCGGCCCCGAGCAAGGGTTCACCCTGCCGGGCATGACGATCGTGTGCGGCGATTCACACACCTCGACCCATGGGGCCTTCGGCGCACTGGCCTTCGGCATCGGCACCAGCGAGGTCGAACATGTGCTGGCCACGCAATGCCTGGTGCAGAAACGACCCAAGACAATGGAAGTGCGCGTCGACGGGCAATTGTCGCCCCGCTGCTCCGCCAAGGATGTCATTCTGGCCATCATCGGAAAAATTGGGACGGCCGGCGGAACCGGCTATGTCATCGAGTACACGGGGTCGGCCATTCGCGCGCTCAGCATGGAAGGCCGCATGACCCTTTGCAACATGTCAATCGAGGGTGGGGCCCGCGCCGGCATGGTCGCACCGGACGATACCACCTTTGCCTACATTAAAGGCCGCCCGATGGCTCCCACGGGTGCCCTCTGGGGCCAAGCCGTAACGGCCTGGCGGCAACTTGCCACCGATCCAGGCGCGAAATACGATGCCGTCGTGGAGTTACAGGCGGAAACGATCGCCCCGCAAGTCACCTGGGGCACCAGTCCGGGCATGGTCACCGGAGTAGACGGAAATGTCCCGGACCCGCGAACCATGGGGGACGATAAACTCCGCCAGGCGACGGAACGGGCGTTAGAATATATGGCGTTGCTGCCCGGTATGCCGATCCGCGACATCAAGATCGACAAGGTATTCATCGGATCCTGTACCAATTCCAGAATTGAAGACCTCCGCTTGGCCGCCTCGTTCGCCAAGGGGAAAAAAGTCGCCAGTACCGTGCATGCCATGGTGGTCCCGGGATCGGGCCTGGTGAAGCAACAGGCGGAACAAGAGGGACTGGATCGTATCTTCAAGGAATCGGGGTTCGAATGGCGGGAAGCAGGCTGCAGCATGTGCCTGGCGATGAATGCCGACGTCCTGCAACCGGGGGAACGGTGCGCATCAACCAGCAACCGGAACTTCGAAGGGCGTCAGGGAGCCGGCGGACGGACTCACTTGGTGTCGCCGGCCATGGCCGTCGCCGCCGCCGTCGAAGGACATTTCGTCGATATCCGTCACTGGTCGTAAGGCAGGACACATCCCGGACCTGACAACGTCACAACTCAATCGAGCCCCGTCAGACACGAAGCAGAAGAGGACACACATGGACGCATTCACAACAATCACAGGGCTGGTCGCTCCATTGGATCGGCTCAATGTCGATACCGATCAGATCATTCCAAAACAGTTTTTGAAGACGATCAAGCGTACCGGCCTGCGGGAAGGACTGTTCTACGATTGGCGGCGACTCAAGGATGGTTCGCAGGATCCTGCCTTCTTCCTGAACCAGCCCCGCTATCGGGACGCCACGATCCTACTGGCGCGGGACAACTTTGGCTGCGGATCGTCACGCGAACATGCCCCCTGGGCGCTGCTCGATCAAGGATTTCGTTGCATCATCGCTCCCAGCTTCGCGGATATTTTTTACAACAACTGTTTTCAAAACGGCATTCTCCCGGTGGTGCTGACAGGGCCTCAGATCCAAGCCCTGTTCGAGGGCGTTACGGCCCGTGAAGGCTATCAATTGACGGTGGACCTGTCAGCGCAGCAGGTCACCACGCCGGACGGCACGAATTACCATTTCGAAATCGATCCGTTTCGGAAAGATTGTTTGTATCGAGGACTGGACGCAATCGGCCTCACGCTCCAACATGCCGGTCGGATCACCGAGTACGAGCAACGCCGCCGCACACAAGCCCCCTGGCTGTTTCAGGACGTGCGCTAACCGTCGGGAAGGAGCGCCCTATGACGTGGTGGGAAACCATTCTGTTTCCTGTAGCCTGGCTGTGGAGACCGAAACTTCTCTTTGCGTTGCTCTTTTTCGGCGGGGCCGCCTATCTCCTGGTCATCTTCAATTGGAGCTATTCCGACGGAGACCGCGCAGGCTATCTCCAGAAACTGTCTCGAAAGGGATGGGTGTGCAAGACGCAGGAGGGCGAGCTGGCGATGACGACTGTGCCTGGCGTGGCCCCGCTTCTATGGAATTTCACGGTGTGGGATGAGAGCGTAGCGAAGAAACTCGACGGGCAGATGGGGAAACGAGTCATCCTTCATTACAAGGAGTACCGGTATCTCCCTACCACCTGTTTCGGAGAGACGACCTACTTTGTGGATCGCGTCGAGGTCGTCGACTGACCAGATGTCATAACCACTTCTTCTGCTTGAAAAAATACAGCATGGCCAGCCCGGTTGCAGCCATGACGCCCAGCACAGCCGGGTATCCCCAGGGCGATTTCAATTCCGGCATGTGCTCGAAATTCATCCCGTAGATGCTGGCGATAAAGCTGAGCGGCATGAAAATGGTCGTGATGATCGTCAACACTTTCATGACGCCGTTCAAGCGATAACTCACGCTCGAGAGATACACCTCCATCATGGAAGAGACCATTTCACGTAAGGTCTCGATCGTGTCGCCGATCTGAATGATATGGTCATAGACATCGCGGAAGAAGACCTTTGTCGACCCTTGCAAAAACTGCCCGTCCGACCGCGACAGATTGTTCATGACATCCCGGAGCGGCCAGACCGAGCGACGCAGAAACAGCAGTTGCCGCTTAAGGCCGTGGATATCACGCAGTGTTTCCGGGCCGGGGTTCGTGACGCATAGATCCTGGAGCGCTTCAATTCTTTCGCCCAGCGTCTCCAGAATAACGAAATACCGGTCCACAATCGAATCCATCAAGGCGTACAAGAGATAATCCGCGCCGGCATGACGTAACCGGCCTTTCCCGTTCCGGAGCCGTTCCTTCACCCCTTGAAAGACATCCCCCCCGTTCTCCTGAAACGACAGAAGAAAGTTCTCGCCGAATACGAGACTGACCTGCTCGACGTTGATATCGCCCTCCCGGTCCCCTTCATACAGCATCTTGAGCACTACATAGCCGTAGGAGCCGTAGTCGTCGAGCTTCGGGCGTTGGTCGGTATTCGCGATATCTTCCAGCAGCAAGGGATGGAGGCCGAATATTTTCCCGAAACTCTCCAGCATCTCCATTTTGTGGATGCCGCCGACGTCTACCCATCGCACCGTGGGCTCCCCCGTCATCGCGATCTCATCCGGCTTCGACACCGCTCGCTCCTGGAACTGTCCCTCTCCGTATTCGTAGACCGAGATCGTGACCGTTTCGGACTTTTTTTCGCCGATATGGACCAGCGTGCCGGGCGGCAATCCCGCTTTCCGGGAATGTTTGTGCTTCAGCTTCATCGTGATGCCAGCTTGTACGCGGAACCGGTAGGAGGGTCAAGAGCTCCGAGCGGTCCCACGCCATTCCGGGCTTTGTTCCCGAACCAAGACCTGGTACGGTGAAGCCAGACAACCATCACTTTCCCTATGAACATGGAGTCCCTGTGACGATGGAGCATGAACTCGGCATCTTGTCGGACGCTCTGAAGCGAGCCGGACGTGAAGCACTCCGGCTCGCAGCTACCGGATTCGACACCTACACCAAGCCGGATCAATCACCCGTCACCTCTGCCGATCTAGCGGTCAATCAGATCCTTCGAGACCATCTGTCGGCAGCGTTTCCAGAGGACGGCTGGTTGTCGGAAGAAAACGAGGACAACCACAATCGCCTGACCAGATCACGGGTGTGGATCGTCGATCCCATCGATGGGACACGCTCATTCGTACGAGGCCTGCCGGAATTCTGCCTCTCAGTGGCGCTTGTTGAGCAGGGCATGCCGGCCCTTGCAGCCATCTTCAATCCCGCGACCGGCGAATTCTTCTCGGCCATTCGCGGCCAAGGCATCCGCGTCGACCGTTTCTCTAATGCAGACAAGCCGCCGTTCACCCCGACCGCGCGTCCTCTCGCACTGGTGAATCCATGGGAACTCCGGAACGGCCGGTTTCAAACCCTTGAGCCCCATCTCCATTGCCGTCCGATTGGATCGATTGCCTATGCCCTCGCCCTGGTCGCAGCAGGCCAGGCAGATGCCGTCCTGACGTTGGAAGGAGGCAATGAGTGGGACATCGCCGCAGGCGTCCTGTTGGTCGAAGAAAGCGGAGGGCGCGCCACCACGGCCGCAGGCCATCCATTGACGTTCAACCAGGCCGACCCCAGGGTGAAAGGCACCTTAGCCATCGGCACAGACGTGACCGCATCGACTCGCGCACACCTTATTGAACTGCGTACCGCAAGGCCGGATGTTCGCGCCCCTCTCCCTTGACTCTTCCAACCGCGGGCGCTTCTCTGTACGATGACCGTCTCGCATGCAGGATGGAGGTTTCCCATGAATGTGGCCTTGCTAGGCACAGGTCTGCTGGGGCAGGCGGTGGCAGAGCGGTTGTCTGCCACCGGTCGTCATCTATCAGCTTATAATCGTACTCCAGAAAAGACCCTGGAGCTGCGGCAACAGGGTATTCACATCGCCTCGACTGCGGTAGACGCCATCGTCTCTGCAGAAGTGGCCATCCTCCTACTGGCAGACGCGGCGGCTATTCGTGCCGTACTGCTTACTCCCTCCGCCCGCGAGGCGATCCGCGGACGCACCATCATTCAAATGGGCACGATCGGCCCGGAGGAAAGTTGCTCAATCGGAGAAGAGATCAAGCGCCTAGGCGGACAATACTTGGAAGCGCCGGTGCTGGGAAGTATCGCGGAAGCTAAATCCGGCACTCTCCTGATCATGGTCGGATCGACTCCGGAGCAGTTTGCCAAGTGGTCACCGCTTCTCTCTGCCCTCAGTTCAGACGTGCGCCTCATCGGCCCGGTGGGAACAGCAGCCGTGATGAAGCTCGCGCTCAATCAACTCATCGCCGCAGAAACGACAGCCTTCGCGCTCAGTCTGGGACTTATTCGCCGTGGCGGGGTCGATGTGGAACACTTTATGGCAGTGCTACGCAAGAGTGCGTTGTATGCGCCGACGTTCGATAAGAAGTTGCCTCGACTGTCGGAACGCAACTACGCCCGGCCGAACTTTTCGGTCCGGCACCTGTTGAAAGATGTGGAGTTGACCCTCGCGGCCGCAGACAACGCACAGCTCTCTCCCGGCGGACTTCCGGGCATCCGATCACTGCTCATCGACACGATTGCCCTTGGGCTGGGAGAGGTGGACTACTCAGCGCTTTATGAACGGGTGAACCCCGTCACCGGCACGTGACTCCGGCCGCTACTGGGATGCTCGCGCGCCGGACACAGGCTGGTTCTCGACGATCGATTGCACCTTCATCACGTGGAACGTTCCACCGGCCTTGGTCGGCGCGGCATCACTCTCGATGCGTGTGTACCACCAACGACCTTCGCCTTCCGAGTAATCTGGGGACAGGGTGATCTCGAATCCACCTTCGCGATCGTTTTCCCGTTGAGCCCAGGCCCCGGCCCAACGGTGATCGGAGAGGACATCCGTCCGAAACCGCCCATCCTTAAAGTCATACGAGCCGTTGCCGAATTCATCCAATCTCAACGGCACGACCATCCCGCTTTCCTCATATTCCCATTCGCCCGCAAGTACCGCGTGTTCGGCCCGATGCAGGGAAATTTCCCCCGATACAGGCTCCGTCCAGGAGACCTCCTGTGGCCGTGGCGCATGACTACAGGCCTGCAGCAACATCCCACTCAAACACATCAACATGAACGACAGACGTGCTAATTTCATCGTGTAAATCCCGTGTGTTTCTGTACGCACTTCCTCTTTTCAGTAACTAATTTACATACCACGCATGCCCGCCTGCCTCAAGCCTCATGCTGATTTTGGCTCATTTCAACCACTTTCACCGGTTGTCTCACATTGAGCCACCAGCCGAATGTGCAACCTTTTGACGCATATCGAGTGGACGGCCGTAACAACAACTGGGCTGCCCTCCCGGGTTCTGCCCTCGTTTCTGTTCCTCTCAAGGTCGGCCTCGCTTAACCGATAAGAAGGGGGTGGAAAGGTATGCCTGGCACCCGTGACTGTGAACTGTGCGATACACACATCCAGGCGATCCGTTGCAGTCTCCGCCATGAGCTAGCCCCCCCACGCTACCAGCGGGAGCAGAAGTTGATCGCACCATGACTATCGCCCCATTGCCCGACAACGAACCGCAGCGAATTGATGCGCTCAACCGGTACGCGATCCTCGACACCGACCCCGAAGCGCCCTTTGATGACCTGGTACAGCTGGCCGCCAAGATCTGTCAGACACCGATTGCGCTGATCAGCCTGGTCGACCCTCTGCGGCAGTGGTTCAAAGCGAAGGTAGGAGTGACGGCTTGCGAGACGTCCCGCGATATTGCCTTCTGTGCCCATGCGATCCTCCAACCCGACATCTTTGAGGTGCCGGACGCGCTGGCGGACGAGCGGTTTGCCACCAATCCCCTCGTGACAGGGGAACCGGGCATTCGCTTTTACGCCGGAACACCCCTCGTGAACGCCGACGGGTATGCCATGGGCACGCTCTGCGTCATCGACCGCGTCCCCCGTCACCTGACCACAGACCAGAGGCAGGCCCTCGCCTCCCTCGGACGCCAGGTCCTCAGCCAGCTCGAACTCCGCTTGTGCAACCGGCAACTGACGCAAAGCCTGGCCGCCCAAAAACAGTTCGAATTGATCCAGGCACGGCTTCTGTTTGCATTCGATCACGCCATCGACGGGATCGCCCTCCTCGACCAAGCAGGGCGCTACACCTATATGAACCGTGCGCATGCGGAGATTTACGGATATGAGCCGGCCGAACTCATCGGGAAATCCTGGAAAGACCTGTATGCGCCCGAATGGGTGGCCAAAATCGAACCGGTGCTTTCCCCCATCCTGATGGAGCGGGGTCGTTGGCACGGAGAAACGATCGGTAAAAAGAAGCTCGGTGACACCATCTCGACCGAAATTTCTCTGGCCCTCTTCCCTGACGAGAGCCCGGAGGGGAATTGGCTCCTCTGTGCCTGTCGCGATCAGACGGCACAAAAGGCGGCCCGGGACGAGCTACTCGATGCTCGAGCAAGACTGCAGGCCGTCCTGGATGCAGCCACAGAGATCTCCATCATCGCGACGGACCTCGACGGAACGATCACCGTCTTCAATCGAGGAGCGGAATGGATGCTGGCCTACGACGCGAACGAGATGATCGGAAAACAGACACCGTCAATCATTCATCTCCCCGCCGAAGTTGAGGCCCGCGGACGGGAGCTATCGGAGCAATGTGGACGGCCCATCGAGGGATTCGATGTGTTCGTGGAACATGTCAAGCGAAGCACGCATGAAGAGCGCGAATGGACCTATGTTCGGAAGGACGGACAGCACATTCCCGTCACCCTCCTGGTCACCGCCATGCGGGATGCCTATGGATCCATCACGGGATACCTCGGGATCGCCAAAGATCTGACCGAGGCGAAACGGGCTGAAGCAGCCTTGCGCGTGAGCGAAGAACGCTACCAAGTGGCCGTACAGGGCTCGAGTGACGGGATCTGGGACTGGAACATCCTGACGAACGAAATGTATTACTCACCGCGCTTCAAGAAACTTCTCGGCTATGAGGATCACGAAATCGAGAATGTGTTCGCCAGCCTAACCTCTCGCCTTCACCCGGACGACAAGCACGGCGTCGCGGCGGCCGTGGAGGCGCACCTCGCCAAGAAAACGCCCTACGACGTCGAATATCGGCTGTGCACCAAGACCGGCCAATACCGCTGGTTTCGCGCAAGAGGGCAGGCTGTGTGGAATGATCAGGCGCTGCCTGTCCGCATGGCGGGATCGATCACCGATGTCACCGAGAAGAAAACCGCCGAGCAGGCATTGGCCGATGCGGCAGCGGAACTCGCCGGCCGGAACGCGGAACTCCAGCAGGCGCGGGATCGTGCCCTGGCGGCAACGCAAGCCAAAACCGAGTTCCTGGCCTCCATGAGTCATGAGATCCGGACCCCGATGAACGCGATCATCGGTATGGCGGATCTCCTGCAGGAAACGGCGCTCTCGCAGGTGCAGCAGGAATATGTCGCTCGATTCAGCCGCGCAGCATCGGGTCTGCTCGATTTGATCAACGACATCCTGGATCTTTCCAAGATCGAAACAGGGCATGTGGAGTTGGAATCGATCCCCTTCGACCTGCACGACCTCGTCGACAGAACTGCGGAGGCGATGGCTGTCCGCGCCCAGGCAAAGAAAATCGAGTTGATCGCGTTCGTGCACCCCGAAGTCCCCACCTCCGTGCTCGGCGATCCCACCCGCCTGCGGCAGGTGCTCGTCAATCTGGTCGGCAATGCCGTCAAATTTACGGAGCACGGAGAGGTCCTGCTTCGAGTGGAACCGGTCGGTGATCAATCGACGCCAGGCGCCCTTCGCTTCTCGATTTCCGATACCGGCATCGGGATCCCTGGCGACAAAATCAGTTCCATCTTTGAGAGCTTTTCGCAGGTTGACTCGTCCACAACACGCAAATATGGCGGCACCGGTCTCGGATTGAGCATTTCGAAACGTATTGTTGGACTGATGGGTGGCCACATCGAGGTCGAGAGCGTGCTCGGACAAGGCAGCACGTTTTCATTCGTCCTGCGCCTGGAAAAAGCTCCGACCCTGGAAGCTGGTCCGGCGACGTCCTCACTCACGCTTCAGGGACGCCGTATTCTCGTTGTGGAGGACAATGACACGAATCGGATGATCGTTCGCGAACACCTCTCCCGATTGGGTGCCTTTGTCATCGAATCGAAGGATGCAGCGGCTGCCCTGACGGCCATCGACAACGCCCATCAGCGAAATGAGTCGATTGACCTGGCCATCGTGGACAGTCACCTTCCAGACCAGCACGGAATGGACCTGGCGCAAGCCATCCGTCACCGCCCGAACGGGGTCGCGCTCCCCTTGGTCATGCACACAGCGGAAGTGCGCCGCGCCACAGCCCGACGGACCGACGAGCTGAATATTGTCAGTTATCTCTACAAACCCACCAGCCGTAAACGACTGCTGGCCTCCATAGCGATGGCGCTCCAGCAGACTCCCGCTACCGCCGCTGCGCAGAAGACGACCGTGGACCACCCCGAGCCTTCCCACCACGCTCCGCTCGCCATCCTGCTCGTCGAAGATCTGGAAGACAATCGTGATCTGATCGCCTTGTTCCTCAAAGGAACGCCCTACCGGTTGGACCAGGCAGAAAATGGAGCCATCGCGGTGGAGAAGTTTCAGTCAGGCACATACGACCTGGTGCTGATGGATATACAAATGCCGATCATGGATGGGTACCGGGCCACGAGTACCATCCGGACGTGGGAGCGCGGTCGAGGACAAGCAACCACACCGATTATCGCTCTCACCGCCAATGCGTTCAAAGAGGACATCGAGAAAAGTCAGGCCGCCGGCTGCACGGCGCATCTTACAAAACCCATCAAGAAACAGACCTTGCTGGAGGCGATTGCAAAACATGCCCCGCCGCGCGCGGACAGAGCGGTCTGATGTCATTGAGCTGAGCACAAACCGAGTGGACAGATAGGCGGTCGAATGCACAAGCAGGCAATCGAGTGATGAAGGCCTGGGAGAATGGAGCCCTCGCCTCAAGTAAGTGGCTTCCTCGACTGATTCTTATGATGGCGGGCCTTCCGCTGCTCGTCGAAGGCATTGTCCTCTGGTATGTGGAAACACGCCTCGTCACCGACGCAGGGCAAAGTTTGGCCACTGCGGCGACGGAAATCGCCAGCAAGCTCGATATGGTCCTGCGCGAACGGGTGAATAGCATCGAGCTGCTGTCGCATGCGCAGGTCCTGCGGACACAAAACCCTGCGGAGATTCAGCCAATCCTCCTGGCGTTACAGGACATCTCGCCCGAGTACAGCTGGGTGGCGTTGACGGATGCGAAGGGACAGGTGATCGTCTCGACACAGCATTCCCTGCTCGGGAAGGACTTCAGCCGCGATTCTGGCTTTCGCGCCATACGCGAAGGCGCGCGCACCGCGGTCGACGATGCCGTAAAGAGCCTCGAGGAGAACGGTATTTTCGTGGTGACGGTCCTGGCGCGCGTCGAAGGCCCAGCCGGAGATTGGCGGGGCGGACTGATCGCCCGAATCGGCATGCCGGCATTCGAGGATGTATTCGCCCAGACCGTGATGGCGCTGCAGGCCCTGTGGGGCACCGCGGTGCATTTGGAGTACCAGTTTCTGAATAGCCGGGGCGACTTGATTGCGGATTCGCTCCTGCGTGAAGAGGGTCAGCACAATCTCCAACAGATGGGCGTCCCCTCCGCGCGGTTGGTGAGCAGCGGCCCCTCCGGGTTCGTGGAGGAATGGTTCCCTCGTCGACAGACCAATGTGATTACCGGATATGCTCGAACACGAGAAAAGAATGAAGAGGGACGGTTGCACTGGAGCATTCTCGTACGAGCCGATCGGAACGATGTCCTCGCACCCATTCGCGCCACGATCTTCATCATCGGAATAGCGGGCTCTGTCGTCATTGTCCCGCTGATCGCCGTGCTCCTCTGGAGCACCGCCAGCCTGAAACGCGCCTGGCTCCAGACGCAGCGAGAACAGCATCGTGCGCTCGCGGCCGAAGCTCGATTCCTCAAAGTCCTGGATGCTGCCCCGGACGCGTTTGTCATGGCAGACGGAACCGGACGGATCGTCTATGCCAACCGCGTGGTTGAAAACACCTTTGGCTATCGCTCCGAAGAGTTGCTCGGCCGGCCGGTGGAAGTGCTGATGCCGGAGCGGTACCGGCAGCACCATCCCGTGCACCGTGACCACTATTTGACCGCCCCCTACACGAGACCGATGGGGGGGAATGCCGAGTTGGTCGCATCCCATAAGAATGGGCACGAATTCCCTGTCTTGATCCGCCTCAGCCACGTCGAAATGGAAGATGGGATTTACGTGCTGTCGGCAATCCGTGACATCTCTGAGTTGAAACAGGTCCAGGAAGAACGGGAACGGCTGCATCGGAATATCCGGCTACTGCTCGACTCCACCGCGGAAGGACTGTACGGCGTCGACCTCGAAGGGCGCTGCACCTTTGTGAATCCGGCCGGAGCAGAGCTATTGGGCTATACCCCTGAGGAATTGTTGGGCAAACCGATGCATCATCTCACCCATCACTCCCATGCGGATGGCTCGCCCTACCCCGAGGAGCAATGTGCATTGGAGCGAGTCTGTCGGACCGGAGCAGGCTGCCGACTCGACGACGACAGTTTCTGGAGAAAAGACCACACCGTCTTCTCCGCCGAAATCGACGCCCGTCCGGTCTATGAAGCAGGCAGGCTGACGGGAGCCGTCGTCGCCTTTACAGATATCTCCGAACGAAAGCACGCGGAATTGGAGCTGGCCACCGCAGCCGCCATTCTCAAAGAGCGCAACACCGAGCTGCTGGACGCGCGCGATCAGGCCCTGGCCGCAACCAGGGCCAAGAGCGACTTCCTCGCCTCGATGAGCCATGAAATCAGGACTCCGATGAATGCGATCATCGGTATGGCAGATCTGCTGAAAGAGACGGCGCTGACCGCCGACCAGCGGAATTACGTCGACCGGTTTTCCCGTGCGGCCAATGTGCTATTGGATCTCATCAACGATATCCTGGATATCTCCAAGATTGAAGCAGGCCATCTGAATCTCGAGACGATCCCCTTTGATCTCTGCGAGGTGGTCGAGGGCACGGCTGAGCTGTTAGCCGGGCGAGCGCATGCCAAGGGGTTGGAGTTGGTGGCCCGTGTCGCACCGGAGGTGCCGACCTGGGTCGGAGGGGACCCCACGAGGCTGCGGCAGATCCTGGTCAACCTCGTCGGCAACGCCATCAAATTCATCGAGTACGGCAGCGTGACAGTCGATGTGCGACGGGATCTCACGCCGGGAGATCCAACCTCCCTGCACTTCACGGTGACGGACACCGGCATCGGCATTCCGGAAGACAAAGTGGATGCCATCTTCCAGAACTTCACCCAGGTCGACTCGTCGACTACGCGCAAGTATGGCGGAACCGGATTGGGTCTCGGCATCAGCAAGCGCCTCGTAGAGATGATGGGGGGAGCCATTTGGGTCGAGAGCAGGCTGGGTCTCGGCAGCACATTCCATTTTACGATGCGATTGCCCGCACGTCAGGCGAGTGAGCCTAGTCCGTACACTCCCCGTCTCCCGCTTTCCGCTTTGGCGGGGCGACGTATTCTCGTGGTGGACGACCATGAGACCAATCGCCTGGTGGTGAGAGAACATCTGTCGCGGTTGGAAGCCCAGGTCTATGAGGCACCCGATGGTGCATCGGCGTTGCAAATACTCCGGCAGGCCGCCGCGCGGGAGCAGCGTTACGATCTGGTGGTGCTCGATGGTCGTATGCCCGGCATGGATGGGTTTCAACTCGCAAGGGCTCTCAAAGCAGATGCCCAACTGAGCGGTGTACCGGCTATCATGCTCACCTCCGAGGCGCGCCTCCCGGACACACAGCATCTGGAAGCCGCGGGGCTCCGAGCCTGTCTGGCCAAGCCGATTCGACGCGCACCCCTCCTCAAAGCAGTCCTGCGCGCCCTAGAGACCGAGCACGCGACCGATCTTCCCTTGCCGGCGGCAAGACCGGCGGCGCCGGGCCCCGAGGGAACCGGGCCCTTGCGCATCCTGCTCGTGGAGGATCTCGAAGACAACCGCCTCGTGATCGCCTTGTTCCTCAAGGACAAACCCTACACCATCGAGACGGCCGAACATGGCCTGGAGGCTGTGGAGAAATTCAAAGCCGGTCGGTACGACCTGATCTTGATGGATATTCAGATGCCGCAGATGGACGGGTATGCGGCGACCGCGGCGATTCGCCATTGGGAACATGAGCATCACCATGCGCCGACGCCCATCGTGGCCCTCACGGCCAACGCGTTTCAGGAAGACCTCGAGAAGAGCCTGGCCGCCGGCTGCAATGCGCATCTGACCAAACCGATCAAGAAAAAAACCCTGCTGGAAGCCATTCGCCAATACGCCATTGTGAGCCCACGCAAGGAGGCAGCCTGATGAGTGAGATCACGCGTGCGTCTTCGGACCTTGGATCTGGGCCGGTGGTGGTCCACGTTGATGCCTCATTCGAACCACTGGTGCCTAAATTCATGACCAACAGGAAGAAAGAGATCACGACCATGACGGAAGCCGTGGCACAGGGCGACTTCGAAACCGTCCGGAAGGTGGCCCATGGAATGAAGGGTGTCAGCGGCAGCTACGGATTTCCCGAGATGACAACCGTGGCGGCTCGACTCGAACAGGCCGCCAAGATCGCTGACCAGGGAGCGATTCGCAGCGACCTCACGGCGCTGGCATCGTACCTGGATCGCGTCGAAATCGTGTACGAATGATCAGGGGCGAGTTCAGGCTCGAAGAGAAGCCTTCTCGAGCCGCTTGCTGTATGACAAGGCACACTCGAACCGTCCGTATCGCGCAACCTGCGTATGGAGCAAGCAGGAGGGTCACATGTCTCGCACAATCCTGAGTGTCGAAGATGAGCAGGACACATCCACCCTGCTCAAGGGCGTGCTCGAACGGGAAGGTTACCTGGTGGTTCGTGCCGCTGATGGTCGTCAGGCTATCTGCCTGATTGAGACCATGCTTCCTCCGGCCCTGATCCTGCTCGATGTCATCCTCCCCTACGTGAATGGATTTGAGCTCCTGACGGCACTCCGCCTGAACCCGGATTGGAAGCACGTGCCCATCATCATGGTCAGTGCGGATTCCTGTACGGCGGACATAGAACGGGCGCTGGCCCTAGGAGCAACCGATTACGTGGTAAAGACGACCGGGATCAAAGACCTGGTCCAGAAGGTCAGGCGAGTGCTGTCCCCGACCATGGTCGAGAAGCAAGCGACCGGAACCGACGACGCCGTGCCTCATGTGGCGGTGACGCCGCCTAGGCGCCGGCCAAAGACTCGCACACGGCGCCCTTCACCAACGAAGCGAAAAGGAGGGCCCATACGATGAGCGCCACCAACTCTTCCGGACTGACGATCCTCATCGTTGAAGATGAAGAAGATACCGCCTGTCTTCTGGAATTCGTGCTACAAAAGAATGGCTACCGGGTAATTCATTCCAACAACGGGGAGCATGCCAAGAGTCTGATCACCACGATGGCGCCACCGGATGCGGTATTGTTGGATATTTTCCTGCCCGACACGACCGGCCTCGATCTGCTCGCCTACCTGCGAACACAGGAGCCGTGGAAGAAGACGCCGGTCGCCATGCTCACCGCCAATACCGAGAATCTTGATATGCGCAGGGCGGCACTCCTTGGTGCCAACGACTATATTCTCAAACCAGTCAGCCCGACCCAGCTAGCTACGAGACTGAACCGACTGTTGATGGATTCGCAGGATAAACAGACCCGGGTGGCGTGAAGGCAGAGGTCACCTCACGGTCCGGCAACTGAGGAGCACTCGCATGGAACTCACCGCGAACTATAAACCCAAAGTCTTAATGGTGGAGGATGAGGAGGATACCGCCAGCCTGCTGAAGTTTCTGCTGGAGCGGGCGAATTACCATGTGGTGCACGCCAAGGACGGCCGAACTGCTCAGGAGTTGGTCGATACTATGCCTCTTCCCGACATCGTCTTGCTGGACGTGATGCTCCCCTTTCTGAGCGGCCTGCAAATGCTTACCTATATTAGAAGCAAAAAAGACTGGGAGAAGGTGCCGATCGTCATGCTGACGGCCGACGGGAGTGAGCACGATATCAAACGCGCGCTCGAAAACGGAGCGAGCGACTACATGCTCAAACCGTTCAACCCTCGCGAGCTGACCAGCCGGCTGAAGCGCTTCCTGTCGCCGGCCGCCTAAACGATTTCGGGGAGGATGTCCGCGTGCTTGCCCTCAACCATTCCGACGTGACCCTCCGGGTGGGCAGCATTGCCGTGCTCTGCATCTATTCCACCGTCATTCTCCTCTTGTTAGGCATTCTTCTCCTCCGATTCATACGCCTCGCAAAAGAACGACGACGACGGAAGGTCACAGAGATCTGGCGCCCCTTGCTCGCCCAATGCGTCGTCGAAGTTCCCGAGACCCTTCCCGCGCTCAAGCCTCGCGACCATCTCGTCTTTCTGTATCTCTGGAATCACTGTTACGAATCGATCCGGGGAGATGCACAGGCGCGGCTGATCCAACTTGCGCGACGGACCAAGAGCGATGAGTTAGCCAAGCAACTCCTTCACGCGAGGAACCTGCGTCGACAACTCCTGGCCATCGTCACATTGGGACACCTTCAAGAACGGTCAATCTGGAACGAGCTCGTCGCCATGCTAGCGGCCGACAATGCCTTCCTCTCGCTCGTGGCCGCGAAGGCGCTGCTGAACATCGACGCACCGGCAGCAATTCCTCTCCTGATTCCGGTCATCAGCCGGCGGAACGACTGGTCTCCGCTCAAGGTTGTCGCCATCTTCGGAACCGCGGGTGCAGACCTCGCCGCAGAAACAATTGCCAAAGCCGCTTGCCAGGCCTCGCCGGAAATCGGATCGCGCCTGATACGTCACCTGGCCGCAACCCAGAGTCAGCAAGGGCTGCCTTCGGTCAGAGCGCTCCTGCGAGAGGGCAAGCCATCAGACGATCTTATTGCCGCCTCCCTGTTTCTGTTCGGAGAATGTAGCGACCCCAGTGACGCGGCAATCGTTCGCGCCCACATCTCCCATCCGACGTGGTACGTGCGCCTTCAGGCGGCCTCCGCGCTGGGCAAGATGGGCGTCGAGGAGGACGAGCTGCTGCTGCTCGCTTTGCTCGAGGATGATCACTGGTGGGTGCGCTACCGGGCTGCCGAGGCGTTGTCGAATCTCCCCTGGATGTCCACGGAACGAATGACCCGACTCTGCGACGCGCTTTCAACAGTTGAATCGCAGGAGCACTTGATCCCCTTCATAGCCCAATCGAAACTCGGAAAATCCGGCAACATGCCGACTGCTGCTCCTCGCCTCCAGCCTTCCTAATCATCGACCCACCACTATCTCGCCAACAGGTGGGGCCAAGTCTGACCCGATGGTTGTGTGATCCGATTACGAGTAAGGGATACGCGATGGAGGAGGAGACGCGACCGACCCCGAGCGCTGCCTGAACCGGACGATGTGCGTGCCCTGCAATTCCTGGAAGGTGACGACTCCACCTCGTTGCGTAATGCCCTTCGCTGAGTTCTCAGCCTGAGCAAGTATCCATCCTTTAGGCACCTCGATCGTCAGTCCGGCCATCGGTTGTGGTACCGTCATTGTGACCTGCATGCCCTCGGTGTCATGCATGACATCGATTCCAACTTGATTCCTGGCCGCCCACCAGCGGCCGAATTCACGTACTGAGCCAAACCAGGCATAGGGCCGCACACCTTCCACAAAGCCCTTCTCGAACGAGAGTTTGTGGTCGAGAATGTTCGGGTGGA
>JBEIQG010000230.1:0-5586 GCA_040376625.1 Nitrospira sp.
CGAGAAATCTCCGTCCTGTCCAAACGGCACTTCGCGCAAGAGGAAGTAGCGGAACGCATCCGCGCCGAATTGATCGATCATCGCGTTAGGATCGACGACGTTCCCACGGCTCTTTGACATCTTCTCGCCCTCCACCGTCCACCAACCGTGGGCGAAGATCGTCTTGGGGAGCGGTCGTTCCAGCGCCATCAACATCGTGGACCAGTAGACGGCATGGGTCGTCAGGATGTCCTTGCCGACGAGATGGGCATCGGCCGGCCAGAATCGCTCGAGTCCCGGTGTGTATTCCAGAGCGGACACGTAATTGACCAGCGCATCGAACCAGACGTAGGTGACGTAGTCTTTGTCGAAGGGGAGTTCGATGCCCCAGGAGAGTCTCGATTTCGGGCGTGAGATGGAGAGATCGCCGAGCTTTTGCGTCTGCAGAAATCCCAGGACTTCATTGCGCCGGGAGACGGGGCGGATGAAGTCGTCGTGAGTTTTGATGTGCTCGATCAATCGCTCCTGATACTGGCCCATCTTGAAAAAATAATTGTGCTCGCTCAATCGTTCGATGGGACGTTTGCAATCCGGGCAGAGGCCATCGACGACATCTTTTTCCGTCCAGAACCGCTCGTCGTACGTGCAGTACCATCCTGTGTAGTCTGCCTTGTAAATCAACTGCTTATCGTACAGCTGTTGAAGATATCGTTGAACCACTTCCTGATGGTGTTTGTCAGTGGTTCTGATGAAGGCGTCATTTGAAATGTTCAACCGTTGCCAGAGGTTTGTGAACTGCGGCGCAAGGCGGTCGCAATGGGCTTGCGGGTCTATACCGGCCTTTGCGGCGGCCTGCTGGACCTTCTGCCCGTGTTCATCCAGACCGGTCAGGAAAAACACGTCGCGTCCATGGAGTCGCCAGTAGCGGGCGAGCACGTCGGCGGCCACAGTCGTGTAGGCGTGGCCGATGTGCGGCACGTCGTTGACGTAGTAGATCGGCGTCGTGATGTAGAAGGTGTTGCGCTTGTTCATATGGCGTGGGGTGAAGATAGCAAGACGCCGGCGATGAAAGCTAGCTGGCTATCGATATAGGCCGCCGGCGGCGTTCTCGGTCCCTGCGCCTCCTTGCGACTTATTCAGAGGGCACGACTCAGTCGTCGTGCTTCCTGCGGCCTCGCGCGTCCAGGCATCTCCTTCACCCGGCTACAAGGATTTGCACGGAGGAACTTCAGGCTATCGCGGCCTGTCAGCGGTGTCCTGCGGTGTGGTCAGCAGGTGGCGAACGCGTAACAGGATCGTTTCAAGCGTCATCTGCACGTTCAGGTTGCGATGGGCCTGCCGCTCCAGTTTGTCGAGATCGTTGATCAGGTCCAGCAGTTCGTCGATGTCGATGCGGTCGGCCAGCGCCTGCATGCCGGCTTTTTGATCCAGATTAAGTACATGATCGGAGCCGGCTCCGACGGCCACCAGGAGGAGATCGCGCAGCCAACGCAGCAGCCAGTCAAAGGCTTCCGGTCCGCGTTCCTCTTTCGAGAGGGCTTCCGCGGCGGCAAGGACGGTGGAATACGACTGGAGGCCTTTAGAAGAAAAGATGGCGGCGAATTCCTTCTGGCTGTTCCGCGCCTGTTCGAGATCGCATTCCAGGGGCTCGTCCTAATTGTCCGTCGCTGAGCACCGCCAGAAAGTGCGCGTCGGCGGGAGGCAGTTCGCGCCTTAGAATGACGGCGGCCTCTACCTGGGTTTGCGCGGGTGCCGTCAGGCGCAGGGCCTGGCAGCGGGAGCGGATCGTAGCCGGCAGGGCGTAGGGTCGGCTCGACAGCAAAATGAACAGGCTATGGTCGGGCGGCTCTTCCAGTGTTTTCAGCAAGGCATTGGCGGCGCCGATCGTCATGCGATCCGCGTCGTCGATCAGGCAGATCTTTCGATCACCGATGAGCGGGCGATAGATCATCTGGTGCTCGATGTCGCGAATGAGCTCGATCTTGATTTGGGGATTCGCGAGTTCTTGATCCGGCTCGATCACCATGAAGTCGGGATGGGTGCGCGCATCGACCTGGCGGCAGGCCCGGCAGGTTCCGCAGGCGTCCGGCGTCTGCTCGTTCGAGACGGTTTCGCAGAGGAGTGCTTGCGCCAGGCGCAGGGCGAGAAGGCGTTTGCCGATGCGATCGTCGCCATGAAAGAGGTAGGCGTGCGCAAGCCGATTCTGCACGATCGCAGACCGGAGCAGGGTTTTGGCGCGGTCGTGGCCGATGATATCAGCGAATGGCATGAGGAGCCTGTAATTTGTGAAGTGACGGCCGGCCTGTTGCCGGCCTGTCACGGTCCATGCCCCGATGCATGTTACTCAGCATGGGCGTGACGGCCCGGACGACTGCGCGGGCCACCGTCTCTTTCGATGTCCTAGCGGACAGCACCTTGATTCGGTCGGCGTGACGTTTCGCCAGATCGAGAAATCCGCCCCGGACTTTTTGATGGAACCGGAATGATTCGCGGTCCAGCCGGTTCAGCGCGGCGGCGGAACGCCGCCGCGCCAGCCCGGTCGAAACGGGGAGATCGAACAGCAGCGTGAGATCCGGCATCAGCGCTTGGGTGGCGAGGAGGTTGAGTCGCTCGAGCGTGGTGATGTCCAGTCCTCGCGCATAGCCCTGATAGGCCAACGTGGAGTCGATGAAGCGGTCGCAGAGCACGATGCTGCCACGCGCGAGGGCCGGTTCGACCACCTGGGCCACATGTTGCCGGCGCGCGGCCAGGACGAGAAAGGCTTCGGTTTCCGGCGCGACCGGTTCGTCGGCCCGATCCAGCAGGAGCGAACGGATTTTTTCGGCCAGCGGGGTGCCGCCCGGCTCCCGGGTTTCCACCGTGTCATACCCCAGGCTCCGGAGGTACTCGCCCAGGAGTTTGGCCTGGGTCGATTTTCCGCACCCCTCGGTTCCCTCGAGAGTAATGAACAGGCCCCGGGGCAGTCGGCTGCGTGGTGTCATCATTCGAGTCTGAAAAAGTAGGGAGCAAGAGGGCCGGATCCTATTCCAAGTGCTTGAAAATAGCAAGAAAAGGCTTGCGACGATTGGTGAAAGACCAGTATCATGACGCTCTACCAGGGGCCCTTCAGCCACACATGTTGCAAGCTTCGCTCAAACGCTATTTTCTCACCGGTTTGCTGATCATGATCCCCTTTTGGGGGACCATCCTGATTTTGAAGACCCTGTTCGTCAGTCTGGATGGCATCCTCGGCGACGCCACCGCTCGGCTGGTGACCCCCGGCTACTATGTGCCGGGATTGGGGATCGTGACGCTGATTTTGCTCATTTTTGTCACCGGTCTGTTTGCGGCGAATTTTATCGGTCGTCATGTGGTGCGACAGTGGGAAGGGTTGCTCAATCGCGTGCCGGTCGTGCGCGGGATCTACTCCACGATCAAATCGATGATGGATATCCTCTCGTTTGCGGAACGGGAGAGTTATCGCCGCGTGGTGCTGATCCAGTTCCCCAAGAACGGCCATTACTGTTTTGCATTCGTGACCGGTGTGACGAAAGGGGAGATGCAGCAGCTCTCGCCGGACCCGCTGGTGCATGTCTACGTACCGACTTCGCCCAATCCCACGTCCGGATATTTCCTGCTGGTGCCCGAGCGTGAAGTGATCGCCGTGGACATCACGGTGGAAGAGGCTATGAAATTGATCGTCTCGGGAGGGCTCTACACGTCCACTCCTCCCTCGGGCGGCGGGTCGCAGCCCGGCGGGAAGACGTGGGCGCCTATTAAGCAACCTGATGCAGGTGTGCAGGTCGGCTGATCCTCCGCGCACTCGACGGATCCTGCATCGATTTCTTATGGTGAAGACTCAATGACTCATCCATCGCAGGACAAGACTGTGCCGTCTTCCATTCCGGGGCTCGGTGTCATCATCATGGCCGCGGGACTCGGTAAGCGCATGAAATCGTCGCTCGCCAAGGTGCTGCATCCGGTCGCGGGTCGGCCGATGGTGCTGTACGTACTCGACATCGCCTGCGGGCTGGCTGAACAGGGTGTGGCCGTCGTCGTCGGCCACCAGGGGGAGGAGGTCAGGAAGGTTGTGGAGGCGGTCGGCGGTCAGGTGGCCGTCGCGGAGCAAACCAAGCAATTGGGGACGGGACATGCGGTATTACAAGCCCGTCCGGTCTTCAGCGGCGAGACGCATCGCAGGCCGTCGCGCTACTTGATCCTCAATGGCGACACGCCGTTATTGACGGAGAAAACGGTGCGCGAGTTACTCGCGATGCACGATGCCCACGGTGCTGCGGTGACGTTGTTGACCGCCGTGCTCGACGACGCTTCCGGTTACGGCCGGGTCATTCGCCGTCGTCGCGATGAATGGTTGCAAGGCGTAGCGGAGAATGCGGTGCAAAGCATTGTGGAAGACAAGGACGCGTCCGAGGCCGAACGGGCGGTGCGCGAGATCAACGTCGGGACCTATGTCGTCGACGGCGAATTTCTCTTTCCGGCGCTCGACAAACTCGATCCCCGGAATGCACAGGGGGAGTATTACCTCACGGACATCGTGCAGACGGCGGTTCATCAGGGACGCACCGTGTCGGCCTTACGGCTGCGCGACATCGACGAGGGCCTCGGGATCAATAGTCGGGCCCAGTTGGCTGAGGCTGAGCAGGTGATACGACAGCGGATTCGCGAACGATGGCTGGAGGCCGGTGTCACGATGCGGGATCCCGCCTCGACCTGGATCGATGCGGAAGTGATGATCGGCCGTGACACGGTGCTGTATCCGAATGTGACGCTCGAGGGCCGGACGGCGATCGGGGAATCGGTGGTCGTACATTCCGGGACCCGGATTACGGATTGCGCCGTCGGCAACCGGGTGGAGATTCTGGATCACTGCATCCTGCGCGAGTCGCAGGTGGAGGATGAGTGTCATCTCGGACCGTTTGTACATCTTCGACCGGGTGTGATCGCGCGGCGCAAGGCGAAGGTCGGAAACTTCGTCGAGATGAAAAAAACGGAACTCGGTGAGGGGTCCAAAGCCAACCATCTGAGTTATCTCGGCGATGCCACGATCGGTTCGGGAGTGAATATCGGGGCCGGAACCATTACTTGCAACTACGACGGCTATAAGAAATTTCACACGGTCGTGGGAGACGACGTGTTCATCGGCAGTGACGTCCAGCTCGTTGCGCCGGTAACGGTCGGGCAAGGTTCCATCATCGCCGCCGGCGCCACCGTGACGCAGGACGTGCCGGCGGATGCGTTGGCGATTGCCAGAGTTCCCCAGGTGACCCGCGAAGGCTGGGCGGCCAGGCGGCGCGCGTTGCAGAGCGGTCAGGTCCCGCCTCCGGCTCCACCGGTGACGCACGCAATCCCTGTGAAGGATACCAAGACAGTGACGCGTGCGAAGACGTCGACGCCTGCCAAGGCATCGACATCCGCAAAGCGGACCGCAAAGAACAAGCAACCGGCAGTGCAACGTTCAAAACGGAGGTAACGGCGACCTATGTGTGGCATCGTTGGCTACGTGGGAAATCAGGACGCAGTACCGATTTTGTTGAACGGATTGTCGAAGCTGGAATATCGCGGGTACGACTCGGCCGGAGTGGCGATTCAGCGCGGGGAGAAGATCGA
>JBEIQG010000264.1:0-4459 GCA_040376625.1 Nitrospira sp.
AGAAATTCAGGGCATTGTTGAAGGTGCGTACCGAACATCGTGCGCCGAAATCATGATGGGACAAGTCAAAATGTCGCTCCGTCCTGACCAGCGCGGATGCATTGACCAGGACGGAGGAATCTACCCTGCAGATCAGGATCAAATCAAGCTGACCTTCTGAATCCCTTCCGCCTGCTTTGCAGCGAAATAGGCCAATTTATTGAGCGCGTTCAGATAGGCCCTGGCAGCGGCCGTAATGATGTCGGTATCGGCGCCATGGCCGGAAACGGTTCGGCCATCTTCTTCGAGCCGCACCGACACTTCTCCTTGCGCGTCGGTTCCACCGGTGATCGCATTGACCCCGAACATCAGCAACTTGCTCTTCGTCTGGGTCATGGCGGCAATGGTCCGATAGACCGCATCCACCGGGCCGTCTCCCGTTCCGCTGTGAGACACCAGCTTCCCGTCGATCTCCAATTCCACCGTTGCCTTCGGGGTCTTGTTGGTTCCGCTTTCGACCTGAAACGATTTCAACACCACCCGTTCCGACATTTTCGCAACTTCCTCGGACACAATGACCTCGAGGTCTTCCTCGTAAATCTCTTTCTTTTGATCCGCCAAGCGCTTGAATCGTTCGAACGCATGGTTCGTTTCGTCTTCGGTCAACTTGTAGCCCAACTCCTCCAGCCGCTGACGAAAGGCATGGCGCCCGGACAACTTGCCCATGACCAGCTTGACCTGCTCAAGACCGACGGATTCGGGCCGCATGATTTCGTACGTCGTCTTATCCTTCAGTAACCCATCCTGATGGATCCCCGACGTATGGGCGAACGCATTCGCACCGACAATGGCCTTGTTCGGCTGAATGACCATGCCGGTAATCTTGCTCACCAGGCGACTGGTCTTGGATATCTCCTCCGTCACGACCTTGGTATCGGCCCCGTACCAGTCTCTGCGCGTGCGGAGCCCCATGACGATCTCCTCGAGCGAGGTGTTGCCGGCTCGCTCACCGATCCCGTTGATCGTGCACTCCACCTGCCCGGCCCCTGCCACAACCGCCGCCAGACTGTTGGCGACCGCCAACCCCAAATCGTTGTGGCAATGGACGGAAATGACAGCTTGCCCGCTATTCGAGACGCTGTCTTTAATCCGCTTGATCAGGCCACCGAACTCCTGAGGAACGGCATAGCCCACCGTGTCGGGAATGTTGATCGTTCCTGCCCCGGCCGCGATCACCGCCTCAATCACCTCACAGAGGTAGGCGGGGTCGGACCGGCTGGCGTCCATGGGTGAAAATTCCACGTCGTCGACATAGGTGCGGGCCAACTGCACCATTTCCACGGCGCGCTTTTTCGCCTCCTCGCGGGTCATCCGGAACTGATGCTTGAGGTGGATGTCCGACGTTGAGAGAAACGTATGGATTCGCACTCGGGGCGCGCCCTTCAATGCCTCCGACGCCCTCGTGATGTCTTCGGGCCTGGCCCGCGCCAGGCTGCACACCACTGGCCCCTCAACCTCCAGGGCGATCCGGCGGACCGCTTCGAAATCAACGGGCGAACTATAGGCGAAGCCGGCTTCAATGATATCCACGCCGAGGCGCGCCAGCTGCTTGGCGATCATAAGTTTCTCTTCGACGTTCATGCTCGCTCCCGGCGATTGTTCACCGTCCCGCAACGTCGTGTCGAATATCCTGATCATCCTGGTCATGGCTTACCCTCCTCCTGTCCCGCGGCTTGCTCAAAAGGATCTTCCATCGTGGACGCAGGCGAGAAAACACCGGAGGCGTACCCTCTGGAGTACGTTGAGGATGTTTTCGAGCCGAGAACAAAGTTGGAAGGCCGTTTCAGCATGCCGCCAATAAAAAAGCCTCCGCCCCGGGACAGGGACGAAGGCCTTGCGAGCTTCGTGGTACCACCCTGATTCAGCGACGGATGAAGCATGTCCTTCATCCAACCGCCCTTCATTCAATCCATTACGCGGATCATCCGGGACCTATTACCACCCCGGGGGGCTTCACAAGTCCAGCTCAGAGGCGAGTTCGGCAGGTCACCGGCTGGTTCGCACCATCCACCAGCTCTCTTAGTTCGGCCAACCCTGCCTACTACTCCTCGTCGTCGCTGTTGTTACTCTCTCGAATCGAGCACCGGTGAATCCGTCTTCGTCACCGGCTTCCCTGCTCCCTTAGAAACCATCGTCCAGACACGCGCCAAAGGACCGGACGCCGCGTACCCGGTGAACGTTACGAACAACATCGCCTGGGGCCAGGCGACAATCAACATCAAGGCAAGAATCCCCCACACCAGATAGGTGAAATGATCCCCACGCCGGAACTTCATGTCCTTGAAGCTGCGATACTTGATCGTGCTGACCATCAAGAATGCCAGCGCGAACGTGATCACGAGGATCAACAACGGCTTCACTTCCGCCCCCATCTGGGTGATGTGCAGATCGAAAATCACCAACGACGCAATGACACCGGCTGCAGCCGGAATAGCCAAACCCGTGAAGTATTTGCTATCGGAGGTGCTCACGGTCGCATTGAACCGTGCCAACCGAACGGCTCCCATGGCCACATAGGCAAACATCACGGCAACTCCGAACATCCCCTGTCCGCTCAGCGCGTATGAATAAATCAAGACACCGGGTGCGACTCCGAACGACACCACGTCGGAAAGAGAATCATACTCGATGCCGAACTGACCGGTGCTGTTCGTCAACCGGGCCAACTTCCCGTCCAGCATGTCGAAAATCATGCCGACCAGAATGGCAATCGCAGCCACCAGATGCTGACCGTTAAAGACCGACAGGATCGCGAACACGCCGCAGAATAGATTTCCCGTGGTGCAGAGATTAGGGATGAGATACATCGCCTGTCGTTTTCTATTGCCCTTCGCAAATGAGGCTCGCATGGCAGGTGATTTCATCGGAGTTCCCCCACGATGGTTTCGCCCCCTTTGACGCGGTCACCCAAGGAGACACAAATCTTCGAGCCGAGCGGAAGGAAGGTGTCCATCCGCGACCCAAACCGTATCAGCCCGAACCGCTCCCCCCGCTCCACATGATCCCCCTGTCCGACCCAGCAGACGATTCGACGGGCAATCAACCCGGCAACTTGCACGCACAGCACTTTCGCCCCGGACTCCGTCTTCAACATGACAGCGTTCTGTTCGTTACGAAGCGTCGCCTCGGGTTTACTTGCCACCAAAAACTGGCCTGGTTGATAACTCACGCCCTCAACCGTCCCGGCACAGGGCATCCGGTTCACATGCACATCAAAGACGTTCAAGAACACCGTGACACGAATGCTCTTGTCCTTCAGGTAGCGTGGCTCGAACTCTTCTTCGATGGCAATGACCTTGCCATCTCCTGATGAAACCACCGCATTCGGTTGCCGGGGTATCGTCCGGCTGGGGTTCCGAAAAAACCAGGCCGTAAACAACGCGAACCCGCCGGCCAACCCAGCCGGAATCATCCACCCAGCCACCCCGAACAGCAGCGTCGCGCCCACGAGACCACCGACAAACGGCAGGCCTTCTTTTACGATCGGTATACCGACGGCTCGATCAGCCATAGACCTCCAGGCCCTCTATCATGCTAACACGAAGAGCCCGGTCGCAGGGTTAGTTTTTGTTCTTATCGACGAGCTGATCCTTTTTCAACCAGGGCATCATCGAGCGAAGTTTGGCGCCGACTTCCTCAATCGGATGGCTTTCGCCTTTTTTTAGCAGGGCATTGTAGACCGGTCGGTTTGCCTGATTCTCCAATACCCATTCCTTCGCGAACTGACCGCTCTGGATCTCGCCCAGAATCTTCTTCATTTCCAGCTTAGTCTGATCCGTCACCACGCGCGGTCCGCGGGTGATGTCGCCATACTTCGCCGTCGTGCTGATCGAGTAGCGCATGTTGGCGATGCCGCCTTGATAGATCAGATCCACGATTAGTTTCACTTCATGCAGACACTCGAAATAGGCCATCTCCGGCGAATATCCAGCCTCGACGAGCGTCTCAAACCCGGCCTGGATCAGGGAGGTCAACCCTCCGCACAACACCGCCTGCTCGCCGAACAAATCCGTTTCGGTTTCTTCACGGAAGTTCGTCTCTATGATGCCGGCCCGTCCTCCGCCGATGGCGCTGGCGTAGGCCAAACCCATCTGGCGCGTGTTGCCGCTGGGATCTTGATGCAATGCCAGCAAACAAGGGACGCCACTGCCTTTTGTATATTCCGACCGCACCAGGTGACCCGGTCCCTTGGGCGCCACCATGAAAACGTTGATATCCGCCGGCGGCACGATCTGGCCGAAATGGATATTGAACCCGTGACCGAAGGCCAGATAGGACCCGGGCTTCAGATTCGGGGCGATCTCTTGGCGGTAGATGGCTGCCTGTGCCTCATCCGGAGTCAGAATCATGATGACATCGGAGGCTTTGACGGCATCGGCCACCGGCATGACCTTCAGTCCGCTCGCTTCGGCCTTTTTCC
>JBEIQG010000100.1:0-12472 GCA_040376625.1 Nitrospira sp.
AGCTTCTCGCACCATGGCTTCAGCCACCATTTGTGAATCGGTATCGTTCCAGCGCCCGCTGAGGTCCGTGACGATGCCGGTATCGACGCGCGTCACCTTTGTTTCATGCCCACATCCGCTCGCTGCCGCGGCCATAACCACCAGTGCCGCCGTCGCGAAGATCCGGCCCAATGAACGATCCCGCCAATCGATCATGCTCTCTCCTCCTGGTCTGCGCGCACCGGCACGTCCGATTACTTCGTCGCCCGCTTGTCTTCTTCCTTCTCCAGACGATCGAACAACCGGTCGGCATTCTTCCGCACGAAGTCGCGGACCTGACCGTTCAACTCCTTGGCCTGCTCCAGATTGTTCTTCATGTCTTCAAGGCTCAGCTTGGTGAGGACATAGTAGGTACCGGACTTCTCATCTTTGTACCGATCCATCGGCTTCACACCGTTCAAGGTGACGGCCGAGAAGGTCTTCACCGCCCGTTCGATGTTCTGCTCTTCGCTGTTGCGGGAAAAATCTCCGGCGGTGGTCGATGCCGCATAATCGCGCATCAGATAGGCCGTGTAGGTTTCGAAGGTTTTGGCGATTTCCGCCCGGCTCCGGTTTTCAGCCGTGTCCCAGGCGAGCGGTTCGTTCCGCACCCCCACCACCGACCCGACGCCATAAAAGGACTTATCGCTCTTCTCGTTGAACGCACCGGATCCTTTCTTCACCCAGTTCGGAGGACCACCGCAGGCAGTCAGCCCGATGAGGAGTACGAGCGCCAACGTGCTGCCGGTGAACTTCGAAAAAGCCCCCTCTACTCTGCGCATACGATTCCTCCTTGGTGTGACACAGCTGAACGATGACGACTTGGTTGCGTGCGGCAAGATGATGGGAGAAGACGTGCGTGGCTCACTGTCACCCGACACAGTTGGGCGAAAAAAGCAGATTTTATGCTAACATGCACCCCTAACACTGTCAACGCGCAACGACTGTTTTGGTTGACGGCGGACTCGATCCATCTTCCTAGATACAGTTTTTACGGAGGAGACAGACACATGGCTGACGTGCAGATTGAAGACGGCATCATTAAGGTTGTTCAACTTGATATCCAGGATCCTAAAGCCGCCGCCGTGCTGGCGGAATACCCCCAGGTCCGTTGGCCGGAAATTACCCGCCGGGCGTTGAAGATCGGGCTGGGGTATCTGAAAGGCGGAGGCAAAGAGTAGCAGGGTGCGTTGAGGGCCTCAACGAAGCGAGGACGCCGCTAGCGGGCTTCTGACCAGCCTGCTAGGGAGCGGGTTTATCGGCTGGAGGAGCAGTGGATTGTACGGCCTGGGTGGCGCGATCACTTTGTCCCCCCAACTCCAGATATCGACGGAACGCATCGACGGACTTTTGCGGTTCGTTCAAATGGTCGGCGTAGAGCACGCCGAGTGAGAAATAGACATCTCCATAGGCAGGATTCACCATTAACGCCTGCTGCATGGCCTGCTCCGCTTCCTGGTACTGTCCCTTCTTTTCAAGGGCCAGTGCCAGGGAGTAGTGGGAGTCGGGATTCTGTGGCGCATGTTGCACCGCCGCACGGGCGGCCAGCAGCGACTCTTCGAGGTTCGGCAACACTTCCAACCGGATGTAACTCTTCAACACGTAGGCATCCCCGAAAGACGGATCGTAAGCAATCGCACGGTTGAGCCGTTCCAACGCCTCGTCTGCCGACTTTTGCTGCTGCAGCAACGCGAACGCCTGTTCATATTGATTGCGGGCCTCCCTCATGCGGTCGGCCTCGCTCGCCGGCTCCTTTCCAGCCAGGAAAGCAGCCTTTTTCCCTTCCACCAGGACAACATCGCCGTCGCCTTCCAATTGCACGAACTGCGGGTGCTGTGCCCCCTTGGTCGCCTCCCCCACGTCCTGCTTCACCTGCAACGCGAGTTCACTGGCCATGATCCAGCCGTTTTTGTCGAGGTCGGCGGCCCCCTTGAGCCCGGCGACCAGAGCCGTGACTAACGCACTCTGTCCGGGAGCACGTCCGACCGTTTCCTCCTTTTCAGCCGCCGTCAGGACCTGGACGGCTCGTTTTTCCGTCTCATCTTCCGGCGACAGGCGGCCTTCGAGGGAAAGCGGCTGCGGCGCGGTCACCTCCCATCCCCGGATGTTCGCGTCGAATACCATCAACATATGTTTGGAAGCGGACCGCCGGCTGAATTCCTTCAGTTGATCGAACGTGATGGCCTTGGCCGGATTGTTCATCTGAGCGTCCCAGGGGACCAGATAGCCCAATTCCTTGGATTGAGAATCCTGAGTGATCCCTGCATGCCCGACAAAAAAGAACAGCACGCGATCCTGCCGCCCTACTTTTCGAGGCAAGTAATCGTTAAAAATCTGGAGCAGATGTTTGGAGCTTGCCTCTTTGTCTTTCAGCTCGATCACCTCATCGAACCCGAGTCCCCGTAACGCGGCAGCCACCGCATGCGCGCTTTCTAAAGCGCCGGGCACTTTCGGCGCCACAAGGTAATTTTCGACGCCGACCACGATTGCCCAGGACTTATAGTACAGTCCTTCCGGCTTTCCGACTTGTGCCTGTGCAGTGGGGAGAATTCCAAACGTTCCAACGGCGCACATGGCTACGAAACAGGCGAACATGGGACGGAGACGGGGGAATTGGAATGAGCTCATGAAGGAGTAATCCAGTGAAGTGCAACGGATTCAGCGTACCCTCGTCTCCGCCTGACTGTCAAGAAAGCGCGGACCGCTCCGGCCTTGCCCCACGCGGCCTCCGCCTGCGCCGGAGAAGCCCCCGCAGCGGCGCGGAGGGTTGCAGTTCCTTCGCCCCATCCTCATAATGCCGGTGATGTTTGACCCGCGCGCCGGACAGGCCCGCGCTTTGTGGAGGCATGGCACCGATGGACGAGAAGATCGATACCCTACTGAAAGAAGGACGTGTCATACAGCCGACCGCCAAGACCAAGGCGGCCGCTCATATTCAGGACTATGACCAGGCCTACAAAGATTCCATCGCCGATCCGGAAGCGTTCTGGGGCAGTGTGGCCAAGGAGCTGGATTGGTTTTCGCCGTGGAGCAAGGTACTCGACTGGAACTACCCCTGGGCGAAATGGTTCGTCGGCGCGACCTGCAATATTGCCTATAACTGCCTGGATCGCCACGCGAACACCTGGCGGCGCAACAAAGTCGCCATCATCTGGGTCGGCGAGGACGGCGAAGAACGCATCTTCACCTATGGAGAACTGTTGCGCCAGGTGAATCGCTGCGCCAATGCCCTCAAGGCACTCGGGTTGAAGCAAGGCGACCGCGTCACCATCTATCTGCCGAAAATCCCCGAACAGGTCGTCGCCATGCTGGCCTGCGCCCGTATTGGCGTGATCCATAGCGTGGTCTATTCCGGATTCAGCGCCCCGGCCCTCGCAAGCCGCATCCAGGACGCCGAAGCGCGCGTCGTCATCACCGCGGATGTCGGGTACGATCGCGGAAAAACCATCAACCTCAAGGGCGTTGTCGACGATGCCGTGAAAAACTGCCCGTCCGTCGAAAAAGTGGTGGTCGTGCGACGCGAATCTCCCGGCGTCGCCCTTGCGTCGCCGAAAGAAATCGATTGGGCCGAGTGGCTGAAAGCACAGAGCGCCGTCGCCCGGGCCGAACCGCTCGATGCGGAAACTCCGCTCTACATTCTCTACACCTCAGGCACCACCGGGAAACCCAAAGGCGTAGTGCACGTGCATGGCGGCTATATGGTCGGTACCTATATCACGACGAAATATGTGTTCGACCTCAAGGAAGAGGATGTTTATTTTTGCGTGGCCGACCCGGGCTGGGTGACCGGACACAGCTACATCGTCTATGGCCCGCTGCTGAACGGCGCAACGATTCTCATGGCCGAAGGCAAACCCGACTATCCGAATCCCGGCCGCTGGTGGGATCTGATCGCCCGCTATGGCGTCTCGATTTTTTACACCACGCCGACGGCCGTCCGGCTCCTGATGAAGTACGGCGAGGACTGGCCCGGGAAATACGACCTCTCCACCTTGCGCATCCTGGGCAGCGTGGGCGAACCCATTAACCCGGAAGCCTGGGAATGGTTCTACCGCGTGACCGGCAGCGATAAACCCATCATGGACACCTGGTGGCAGACCGAAACGGGCTCCATCCTGGTGACACCCCTCCCCTCTGTGCCACTGAAGCCGGGATCGGCCACCAGACCGTTCCTGGGCATCGAGGCCGACGTGGTGGACAGGGAAGGCAACAGCCTCCCGAACAATGCCGGTGGCTTTGCCGTCATCAAGAAGCCCTGGCCCTCCATGATGCGGACCATCTATAAAGACCCTGACCGCTACAAGGTCTACTGGAACACCATTCCCAATTGTTATACGGCGGGGGACGTGTGCCGTAAAGATAACGACGGGTACATGTGGTTCATGGGCCGCGCAGACGACGTGATCAAAGTCGCCGGCAATCGTATCGGCACGGCGGAAGTCGAAAGCGCGCTGGTCAGCCACGAGTCGGTGGCCGAAGCGGCGGTCATCGGCAAACCACATCGCACCGCCGGCGAAGCGATCAAGGCCTTCGTTATCCTGAAACAGGGCTACCAGGACTCAAAGGAGTTGGTGCAGTCGCTCAAAGACCATGTGCTGAAGGAGTTGGGGAAAATCGCGGTGCCGCAGGAGATCGACATCGTGCCGTCGTTGCCGAAGACCAGGTCGGGAAAAATCATGCGGCGGGTCCTCAAGGCCAAGGAATTGGGACAAGACGTGGGCGATATTTCGACGATCGAAGACTGAGACGATTCGTCTTCAGTCAATGCATCATCTTTTATTGTGTGCATGGAGGCCGGTCATGCAGAGGCAGAGCGAGAAGCAGAGTGTACTGTGGTCGACGGTGATGGGATTTATGCTGCTGGGAGGGGTCATCCCGGTCGCAGCCGCCGAGGACACCAAGAAGCCGGCTGAACAGGCCGCGCCGGCAACAAAGAAGACTCCCGAGAAAAAGGCAACCGCGAAAAGCGGAAGTCAGAAGGCGAAGCCGGCGGCCGCCTCCAAAAACCAGACCCCCAAGTACACATCGGCAGAAACGGCCGCCAAGGCGCAAGCCTGCTTCGGAGAAGCACCGAAGATCCAGTCGGTCACGCCGGATGAAGGTAAAGCGGGCGAGAAAGTCACGATCTCGGGAAGAGGATTCGGTCCCGCCGCCTGCCTGCGCTCACTGTCCTTCGGTCCCGGGTATCCCGCCGCATTCACATTTGTCAACGATACCCAGATCACCGCGACCGTGCCGTCCGGAAGACGCAGAGGCATGGCCATGATGACCGTCACGACCGCATCCGGTGAAGATTCGAAGGCATTCCTGGTGAAGTAGTTCTGCCTTCCTAGGCTTGCCCTCGCGCGTTCGCGCAGGATCACCTGATCAGGCGCTCATAACATTGAAGAGGCTCAACGTACCGTAGAAAGCACGTTGAGCCTCTTCATTTCCTGGACCTTGCTACCCGTCTCTTTTGACTCTTCTGCCGTGATCGTTCGGCTCAACCTCACATGATCAATTGATCGCGACTGAACCTGTTAGATCAATCCCCGCCGCTTCAGATAGTCCGTATCGATAACCGGGGCCGGTTTTGGCTGGAGGGTGCCGCGTTCCTGGAGCAGGCGCTCGACGTACTTGCCGACCAGGTCTGATTCCAGATTCACCTTGTCGCCCATCTGTTTCAGCCCCAGTGTCGTGACCTTTGCCGTGTGGGGAATGATCGAGACGACAAAGGAGCGTTCGGTCACGTCGTTGATGGTCAGACTGATGCCGTCGACCGTGATCGATCCCTTCGGAACGCAGAGGCGCAGAATCTCCTTCGGTGCCTCAATCTCCAGAATCAGCGCGTTCCCGTCTTGATGCCGGCTTCGGATGGCGCCGATCCCGTCCACATGTCCCGACACCATGTGCCCGCCGATGCGCTCGTTCAATTTCATGGCGCGCTCCAGATTTACGGGCGAGCCGGCGGTGAGACCGCCGAGTGTGGTCACCGCGAGGGTTTCAGGCGAAACATCGACAGAGAAGTCATGGTCGGTTCTGGCAACCGCGGTCAGGCAGGTGCCGTTCACACTCACGCTGGCACCGATGGTGAGGTCGCTCATGATCGTGGAGGCGATGATGGTCAGGCGCGTACCGGCCAGCCCCTTATTCAGGATGGAGACCGCGCCCATCTCTTCAACGATGCCGCTGAACATGGTTTAGGCTCCCTTGCGATTCTTCAGGAGGTAGAGACAGAAACCCAACAGTCCGATGCCGCCCACGACGGCAATGCCGCGTTGCAGCGTTTCGATAAAATCCGTGTCCATCCTTCTCCGCTTCCTTTTGAAAGTGTGGCCGTCTCGGGGCGAAAAGCGGCGGCATTATAGCACTACTGTGAGAGAGTTCTCATCGTGGCCCAAAACGCGATAGCCGCCAGGATCTGGAGGCCGGCAATCACCGCGAAGGCCCCCTGATAACTGACATGGGCGATCAACAGACCGGCCAGTAGAGGCCCGCTGGCATGGCCGATGTCCATCACCGTGCCCTGCATTCCCATTCCCGCCCCCAACCGCTTGAATTCGGAACTGTCGGCCACGAGCGCCGCAGAGGATGACGACACTACCGCCTCTCCGAAACCGAACCCGGACGAGAGCACCAGCAACAGGGCAAATGAACCGACATGGGGTATGCTGATGAACGTCGCCGCGCAAATCAGGAGGCCGGCCAGGATCAACGGCTGCCGCCCGACACGGTCCGATACCCGCCCCATCACCGGTTTAGAGAGAAAAGACGTCACCGCCTGCACACTAAACAACAGACCCACCTGACCGGCGTTGAGCCCGACCGAAAGACCGTACAACGGCAGAAACGCCATCAGTGCGCCGTTGGCCACCATCTTGGCGGCATCCGTGGAACTGGTGATCAACACCTTGCGGTTCCGCGCCACGGCGAGAAACCCTTTCCCCATTTCGGCAATGACCGGCGCAAAGCCCTTCTCTCGCACACGCGGAGGCGGTTCATCCAGATGGAGGCTGAAAAAAATCAGGATCGCAATACAACCGAACACCCCGGCTGTCACAAAGGCCGTGGGAAATCCGGCCGTATAGGCCAACCAGCCACCCAGGAAGGGACCGAGCAGCGAACCTGATTGGGTGCAGGCCGTATAGGTTCCCAGCGCCGCGCCGCGCCGTTCCTTATACAGGTCAGCCACGGTGGCCAGGGCGCTCGGAGCGAAGATGGCGGTAGCCAGGCCATGCACAAACCGCAGCGCCGTGAGCGCGTTAAGATCCGAGATGAAGGGATAGATGAACGGCGGCAGGCCGAACGCCACGACGCCGATACGCAGCAGCATTTTCCGCCCATAGATATCGGACAGGGCGCCCGAGGGTAATTTCAGCAACACACCGGTGATGGTCGAGACCGACACGATCAACCCGATCCGCTCAGGGCCTGCACCCAGCGATTCCGCAAAGAGGGATAACACCGGCATGCGGACCAGGTTATAGCTGATGAAACAAAACACGCCGAGGGTGCAGAGATAGAAAAAACTCCGGGAGGTGGTCATGAACGTCTCATTGCGGGCCTGTCATCGAATCTTCTTGGCTATAACGTATGCATGTTTCTCGGGGTACTGATCGTATTCGAGGTGTTGAACCGCGCAGCCACATTGCCAGAGAAGCCGGGCGAACTCCGGCACACCCAACGAACTATATTCGAATCGTTTTCCGCCAAATTCCCCGTGAATAGTCCCCGCCTCTTCGACTCCGCCACAAGTCAACAACAACACTCCGTCATTGGATAATCCCTCACATAACTTCAGGAGGACGGGCTCATGACTTTCCAGAGGAAGATGAAACGTACTGTCCCAGGCGGTGATCAGATCATATTGTTGAGGAAGCTGCCAGGTGCAAATATCGCCCACCACAAAAGCGACCTCCGGATATCGCTTCTGCGCCGTCGCGATCATTTCTTTGGAAATATCCAATCCGGTGCATTGAAATCCCCGCTCCATAAGCACTCTCAGAAACCGGCCTTCGCAACCGCAGCCGACATCCAATACATGGCGGCTATCCTGCTCGACAAACATCAGGGCACGTTCCAATGCCGGAACGCCGTACGTCGATCCCTGCATCTGCTCAAGCCACCACGATGCCAGGGCATCATATTGTTGTCCGGTTTGCTGCGGGTCCATCAATCACAAAGGGTCTAGGGTTTGAGCCGAGACGGTACGGCAGGACTATGCAGGTTTGCAATCGCCTCTTTCAAAAAGGCGACTTCCTCATCCGGCAGACCAGGGGGATCCGTGGCTTCGAATAGAACCTGAGCAGGATGTTCCCACATCGCCCCACCCAATCGGCGCGCGGCCTCGAAGGCCTTCAGCAACTGACGATTCACCACATTCCCGATCAGCGGACGAAGCAGCGACAGCATCCCGGACAGGAAGCGATTGTCAAGTCGCAGGTACGCGACCATCGTGCTGTCGATCGACTCGACTCCGCGGTGGTCGACCATAGGGTGCAACCGCAGTAAGACCAGAGCCTTGCCGCTCACCCGCGGCAGAAACCGTCCGTCGTGGCTGCCTTCCACGTAGTAGATACGGGTCACAGGATCTTGAAAAAGCGGATGGACGATCCCTTCCGTGCCTTCCCCGTCGGTGACCCAGAATTCCCCCCGCCCGCGCGGCTCGGCCTTATAGAGTCCGAGATCGAGACGGTTGACCAGCATGGCGGCCATCACCGGATGATCCAGGAGATACAGAAAGACCGGTTGCGGCAATGGCGTACGCTGCGGCCCGACCTTATTAGCGGTGGTGTAATGCGTCACGATCGGCTCAAGCCGGCAGGCCCAGGCGGCCTCGACTTGATCCAGCGGAAACTCGAGACCGGCATGGTGCGCGGGAAGGGAGCACCGTTCCGATTCAGTTCGCCCCACCGACACGAGGACCGCCAGTCCGGCAGTGAGCACGACCGCGATCAGGCCGGCTCCTCGCACGACCGGCCTGAAGCGGCTCATGAAGGCCGTTGGGGAACGGATAACGTGAGATGAGCGGGATACAGTTGCCCGTGGTCTTGCCTGAGCCGTGCCTGCCGTAGGAGCGTCTCAACTTGGCGAGCGACCACGCCTTCAAACGAAACCAGCCCATCTGTGGTGATGAGGACCGGCTTCGACAGATCGACGAGGTCTTCATTCAAGAAAAGCGTATATTGCCGGACACGATCCGTCTTCACCTCGATCCGATTCGGTCCGGTCACCTCTGCAACCAGCCTGGCATAGGTGCGATGCCGTATGTCGTCGTCTCGCTTGTCGACTAAATCCTCCGAAAAGGATGCGATCTGATCCGTGGCATCGATCCGCACCCAGCCAAACGGCAACAAATGGCTCGCATCGCGCACGACCGTCAGCGCCTTCGGAACAGGAGTCCGGCGCTGATTGTCGAACCACTTCACCAGATCGGGAAGTTCTTCGCGCGGGAAAAAATGCCCTCCGGCCATCGCATGGGTGCGATCATGCTCGCGATAAATGTAGGGATAGCCCAGGTTCTTGAGCTCTCCGGCCAGCTTCCGGCTCAATTCCACCGGCATCACCTGGTCCTGCGAGCCATGAATAATGTAGGTCGGCGTCGTGCGGAGGTTTTCCAGAAACGGAAACAGAACGTCATCGATCCCGCTGGCCATCGGCGCAAGTCCGGCGAACAGAGGCGCGTGATGCATGCCGATCAGCCAGGCGCCGATCCCGCCGTTGGACATGCCGCTCAGGAAGATGCGGTTGGGATCGATCCGATAGCGTTGTTGGACGGCCTGCACGGTTGCCAGCACCAGATCTTCCGCGCGCCTGGTGAACCAGGCTCCGGCGGGATAGGTCGGACAGGCAAGGATATACCCCTCGCCCAAGCGTGATTTCCATCGGTCTAAATAGGCTTCGCCCGTGAATCCTGCGCCATGGAGGCAGACGAGTAGCGCATAGTCCCGGGTCGGTTCATAACTCTGGGGGACGGACAAGCTCAATCGATACGGTCGTTCGCGCACGACGATCTGCTCATCCGGCAGAAGTCCCACGGGCTGCAACCCGTGAGGCGGACCTTTGCGCAACAGGTCCTGCACCGCCTGCACCGTGGCGTCCGGCCGCTGCACAATCGACGCGAGCAGGATGCTCTGCTGTTCGGCATTCTCGGTCGTGAGATATTGCCAGACCTGCGCGGCCAGATCTGCGGGAGAACTCTCGTCTGCGGCATGGGTGGCCGGAAGCGAAAAGCCCGCCCACAGCAGGCACGAGAAAAGAAATGGAAGCAGGAACAGTCTGCGTTGGTGGAATCGGCCGAAGAGCCGGAAAGAATGTCGCACGACGCTCCTAATGAGTCTCGAAGTCCGCCTGTATCAACATATCACGCCCGATCGGCTCGATGCGCACATTCTTCAGGGGCACGGCACTCCTCAGTCGGCGCGGCGACTGTCCACCGAAGATTCCTTTTGCATCCTGCCCGCCGAGCAACAACGGAGCGACATAACACATCAGCCTCTGTGCCAGCCCAGCCCGAAGCACGGCCGCGTTCAGGTCGCTCCCGCCTTCGACCAGGACCGTCGTGACGCCCAGTTGGCCAAGACGGGCCCACAACACCGACAAGTTCACATGGCCACCGGCTTTCGGCAGGACCAATACATCGATTCCCCGATCCTTCAACGATTTGATTTTACTCGCCGGGGCTGCCGCGGTCGTGGCAATCAAGGTATGGGCCCTGTGCTGGTCCTGCAGCACCTTGGCCTTGAGGGGAATACGCAGTCGACTATCGACCACGATCCGCAACGGTTGCCGCCCGGTCGTTCGCAGCGGGTCGTCGGTCACCCTGGCGGTTAACTGCGGATTGTCTCGTAACACCGTGCCGATCCCTACCAGAACGGCATCCGTATCGGCGCGCAAGCGATGGGCCTGCTTTCGGGCGGCTTCACCTGTGATCCATTGCGACTCGCCGCTCGCCGTGGCAATCTTCCCATCCAGCGACATCCCTGCCTTCAAGATGGTAAACGGGTGACCGGTCTGCACCCGATAGATGTACGCTTCATTGAGCTGCCTCGCTTCGTCCTCACAGCAGCCGACATCGACACGGATTCCCGCCCGCGTCAGCTGCGCGACCCCGTTGCCCTTCACCTGCGGATTGGGATCGACCATGGCTACCACCACGCGGCGGACTCCGGAGGCGACGACAAGCGGAACACAGGGAGGGGTGCGTTTTTTCAGATGACTGCAGGGTTCGAGGGTGACATAGAGGGTGCCGCCTTTGGCCCGGGAGCCGGCCTGGCTCAAGGCGATGACCTCAGCATGGGGACCGCCGGCCTTGCGGTGGGAGCCCTGGCCGACGATCCGGCCGCGGGTCACCACCAACGCGCCGACCATGGGATTCGGGCTGGTGGATCCCCGGCCCTTCACCGCGAGGCGGAGGGCCAGGGTCATGTATTCACGATCGCGGGAAGACAACCTCACCGTTTCGTACGCTTGGGGCGACGGACCGCGGCCTTGGCCGCAGGTCGTTTCTTCGCCGGCGCATGCGTCGCGGACTTCTTGACCGGCCTGGATTTCGCCGCCGGCTTGGCGGTCGGCCGAACAGTCTTGGGCTTGGCTTTTTCCTCCTCGGCCTCCGTCAACGCCGCCTGGGCGGCAGCCAATCGCGCAATGCCGACCCGGTAGGGTGAGCAACTCACATAATCCAGGCCCAGTTGATGACAGAATTCAACGGAACTGGGATCGCCGCCATGCTCGCCGCAAATCCCCAGCTTGATCGTCGGGCGGGTCTTGCGCCCGCCGGTAATGGCCGTGCGCATGAGTGAGCCGACGCCTTCCCGGTCCAATACCGCAAACGGATCGCTGTCTAGAATACCCGCCGTCTTGTAGAAGTCGATAAATTTCGCGGCGTCGTCGCGGGAGAACCCGAAGGTCGTCTGGGTCAGATCGTTCGTCCCGAAAGAGAAAAACTCGGCCTCCTCCGCGATACGATCGGCGGTCACGGCGGCGCGCGGCAATTCGATCATGGTGCCGACCAGGTACGACAGTTTCACGCCGTACCGCTTCATCGTGTCCGCCGCCACTTCGCGAACGAGATCCTTCTGCGCCTTCATCTCCGAAACCATGCCGACCAGCGGAATCATGATCTCAGGAACGATCTTCGTGCCTTCCTTGGCAAGCTCACAGGCCGCTTCGATGATCGCACGCGCCTGCATCTTGGTAATTTCCGGCATCGTAATACCGAGACGGCATCCGCGCAAACCCAGCATCGGGTTGAATTCATGCAGCTCTTCCACGCGAGCCAGCAACCGTTTCTTTTCCTCCAATACCGCCGGTGCGCCACTGGTCAATTCGAGCTGAGCGATTTCGACCATCAGATCTTCGCGCTTCGGCAGGAACTCGTGCAGCGGCGGATCGAGCAGGCGAATCGTCACCGGGAAGCCCTTCATCTCGCGGTACAGGCCGATGAAATCCTGCTTCTGCAGCGGAAGGAGTTGAT
>JBEIQG010000173.1:0-7907 GCA_040376625.1 Nitrospira sp.
ATGACCCTTCGGTTTGACCGGCTCAGGTGTGGCGGGAATCGGTAGGCGCACATCCGATCCGGAGAAATGTCCGCCGATCAACTTGCCTTCTTCAAAATACAAGTAGCGGTGTTTCACGACCGCCGGACTTTCCCAGTCTTCGAAAATCCATTCTTCACGCCGCAGCCCGTCGCTGGTGTGGGTCACATTCATCGTATTCGGTGATCCCCAGGAGTCGAGGACCTGTTTACGGTCCATGCCGACCATCACGCGGTGGCTTTCGATGTGCTTGGAGAAGTCCGGATCCAGCCAGCCCGGCACAAAACGAAACGCGATCAGGGCAACCACGAACAACCCGAGAAACGTATGGATAATGATCCGGACCGGCCGTTGGCGGATGAAGGGAGTCGGTTCCACCGCCGGGGGAAGAGTTGAAACGGGAGATGCAGAGGTCGTCTGATCGGTCACAATGGTCCTTCCGTCAACGAATGGGCAAGAAGAGTGTTCGTACTCCTGCATGCTAAACAATCGTTTTTCGGTCCGTCAAGGGAGGGGGAAGCATGAGTGACGGGGGTCCCCGCCCTTGAGCCGGCTGCTCGACCTGCTATGCTTGAAGCAGGACTGCGGAGGGCAACGCATGAAGTTTTCCTGTTATGCGATCAATCGATGTCGGATTGGGCTGATCATGCTGGGGATTTGCCTGACATGGTACGGCATGGCGGGGGCGGGACCGCTCTATGTGTACACCGATGCCCAGGGACAGGCTGTGCTGACCGATAACCTCGAACAGGTACCGGCAGAGTATCGCGGGCGTGTGCGAGCAATGGCCGCTGCGGAGGCTCCGCCGACCGCTGCCCCTGCGCCACCGGCTGCTGCGATCGCAAGCCGGCCCCCGTCTGATTCCGGGGTGGTGGAAAACCTTCTCAATGTCATCGCGGCAAAAGTCGGCTCACATACCATCAATGGGCTTACGGTCCATCAAACCGCCGTCCTTATCCTGGCTGGATTCTGCTGGCTGGTACTGTTGGTGCCGATATTCGTGAGTTCCAATCCCGGCATCCGGCTACTCTGCAAGTTTCTCCTGGTGCTGGTCGGCGTGGTCGCTCTTTATCAGGTGGCGGTTTCAGGAATGCCCTCGCTTGAGGCGATGACCGGTGCCCCGCAACAGGGATCGGGACAAGCGATGGAGAATGTGCTGGGGAAAATGAAGCGCCAGACCGAGGATAGCTATCGGGCACAGAACGCCCGCACGGCCCGCCAGCTGGAAGAAGTCGAACCGCCCACACAGTAACCATCCCGGCGAGATGAGACAGAGTTGGAGGGAGGCGGGTAACGTTTGCCCGCTATATAGTCGCGAGAGGACAAGGAGCAGGACCGTCCGGAACCGGTCAGTCGGCGTACTTGGGTACCGGAATCTTTTTGACGGCCGGCGTGGGCGGCGTCTGTAGCGCGAAGGCCCTGGAGTAGGGGTTCAGAACCGGCTCGTGGGTATTGCGTTGGCGGAGCTTGACCAGCGGCAGACTCTGCGTGCTGATCTCCAGGCGGTCGATCGGGGCCTTCGAGGTCAGCGGATCGGGGAGCCCCTGCAGGGCGAACATCTGAAAGGCGAGTGACCAGTCCAGCGCCTCCTTCCCCTTTTCCCGCACAAGAAAACGCGCTTCCGGCGAAGGCATTCCGGAGAAAAATAACAGCATGATATTGGAGCGGAAGACCGGTGCGTTGGCGTCTTCAGATGGCCTGAACTCCGGGACGAGTTGGGGAACCTTGCTCAGGGCGACCGGCGGCATGAATTCGATATCTACCAGTCGCACAAAGAGCGGCCGTTGGTCGCTGTGGTCGTTCGGATCGAAGGTATAGCTGAACGAATAACGCACATCGGTGCCGTCACGTTTGAAGGTATATACATCCTCCCCGTTTTCAGGTGAGGCCACTTTCTTGAAGTACTGATCCCAATCGGCGATCGGATAATACGTGAAGACACGCAGTGCGGATTTGCGGTCCCGGACGGCCTGCGGCAGACCGAGTTTGTCATGCAGTTCCGTTTGCGTGAGACCGAGGTAGCCGTCCTCAAAGTAGGGGCCTGCCCAGAGGGGGTCGAATCTCGACAAGATGATACTGGTACAGAGCAGGAACAAGATGAACAGGCGGGAGACTGTCTGATGCGCCATAGGATTGTCTCAGGCTCGGGCAGACAATGGTGGGCATCGTATCGGTCGGGGTGCTCAATGTCAAGGCGAAGACCGTGCAGGAGCTTGCTGAAAAAAGTCCGTTCCCGATATGATGGCCGTCCAATTGACAGTCATCGGCGCCGTCTCAGCACGCCTGACGTCCGGTGGCAGAAAGACATAGGTAGTCATGCCGTTACATGAAGTTCGAGACCTCCTGCGAGAGCGCATTCTGATCCTGGACGGGGCCATGGGCACCATGATCCAGCGGTATAAGCTGGACGAAGCCGCGTTTCGCGGGGAGCGTTTTCGAAATTGGACCAAAGATCTCAAAGGACACAATGATCTTCTGAATGTCACCCGGCCGGATGTCATCGAGGCGATTCACCGGCAGTACCTGGAAGCCGGTGCGGATATCATCGAGACCAATACGTTCAACTCGCAGTCCGTGTCATTGGCCGATTACGGCATGGACGACCTGGGGTATGAGCTGTCCAGAGCGGGCGCCGAATGCGCGAAGCGGGCAGTGGCACAGGTTGTCGCGGCGCAACCCGCGCGGCGCTGTTTCGTAGCGGGCGCAATCGGCCCGACCACCAAGACCTCCTCGGTCTCGACCGATTCCAACGATGCGGCGGCGCGCGGTACGACCTATCCTGAACTGGTGCGAGCCTACGGGGAGCAGGTGCGCGGCCTGTTGGACGGCGGCGTCGATCTGCTCCTGGTCGAGACGATTTTCGATACGCTCAACGCCAAGGCGGCATTTTTTGCGATCCAGCAGCTGTTTGCAGAGGGGGCGCGGCAGGTGCCGATCATGGCCTCGGTCACTTTCATTCAGGCCGGGAGCAATCGCGGGTTTTCGGGCCAAACGGTCGAAGGGTTCTGGAATTCGATCTCGCATGTGCCGTTGCTCAGCGTGGGCATGAATTGCGCATTGGGGCCGAAAGAAATGCGGCCCCTGATCGAAGAGCTCTCGCAGATCGCGCCGATTTTTGTGAGCAGCCATCCGAATGCCGGACTGCCCAATCCCTTGCTTCCGACCGGTTTCCCCGAAACGCCGGATTCTCTGGCGCCGCAGTTGCGCGAGTGGGCGCAGAACGGCTGGCTCAATATCGTCGGCGGATGCTGCGGGACGACGCCAGACCATATCCGTTCGATCGCGACGGCCGTGAAAGGCCTGACGCCGCGGCAGCCCTCCAAGGTCGAGCCCTACTTGCGGCTGAGCGGCCTGGAGGCCTTGACGGTGCGGCCTGAGTCGAATTTCGTCAATGTCGGGGAGCGTACCAATATTACCGGCTCACCTGCCTTTTCCAAGCTGATTCTGGCCGGCGATTATGACAAGGCGCTCACGGTTGCCCGGCAGCAGGTGGAAGGCGGGGCGCAGGTCATCGACATCAATATGGATGAAGGCATGCTGGACTCCAAAGCGGCGATGCAGAAGTTTTTGCGGCTGCTGGCTGCGGAATCGGATATCGCCCGGGTGCCGATCATGGTGGATAGTTCCAAATGGGAGGTCATCGAAGAGGGCCTCCGCAACATGCAGGGGAAGGGCATCGTCAATTCCATCAGTCTCAAGGAAGGCGAGGCGAAATTTCTCGAGCAGGCAAGGCTCATCCGCCGATACGGCGCGGCGATCGTCGTGATGGCATTCGATGAACGCGGGCAGGCCGATTCGGTCGCGCGACGGATCGAGATTTGTGAGCGGTCCTATCGCCTGCTGACGGAACAGGTCGGAGTGCCGCCCCAGGATATTATTTTTGATCCCAACATTCTCACGGTCGCCACCGGCCTTGAAGAGCACAACAATTACGCGGTCGATTTTATTGAAGCCACCCGATGGATCAAGCAGCACCTGCCGCTGGCGAAGGTCAGCGGCGGCGTCAGCAATATTTCGTTCTCTTTTCGCGGTAACAACGTCGTCCGCGAGGCCATGCACGCCGCATTTCTCTACCATGCCATTCAGGCCGGCCTCGACATGGGCATCGTCAATGCGGGGCAGTTGGCCGTGTATGAGGAAATTCCGAAGGATCTGCTGGCGCTCGTCGAAGATGTGCTCTTGAATCGAAGGCCCGACGCGACGGAGCGGCTGGTGACATTCGCCGACACGGTCAAACAAAAGGGCAAGGCGGCCGTGAAGGATGACGAGTGGCGGACCAGGCCGGTTGAGGAGCGGTTGGCCCATGCGCTGGTGAAGGGACTGACGGACTACATCGATCAGGACGTAGAGGAGGCACGACAGAAATCCGCCCGGCCGCTCGACGTGATCGAGGGACCGTTGATGGCGGGCATGAACATCGTCGGCGATCTGTTCGGATCGGGAAAAATGTTTCTGCCGCAAGTGGTGAAGAGCGCCCGGGTGATGAAGAAGGCCGTGGCCTATCTCATGCCGTTTATGGAAGCCGAAAAATTACGGTTGGGCACCTCACGGGCGAACGGCAAGGTATTGCTCGCGACGGTCAAGGGCGATGTGCACGATATCGGCAAAAACATCGTGGGTGTGGTGTTGGGCTGCAACAACTATGAAGTGATCGACCTCGGCGTGATGGTCTCCTGCGAAAAGATTTTGGCGACGGCCCGTGAGCAGCAGGTGGATATGGTCGGCCTGAGCGGGTTGATCACGCCGTCGTTGGATGAAATGGTGCATGTGGCCAAGGAGATGACGCGACAAGGCTTCACTCTGCCGCTGCTCATCGGCGGCGCCACGACCAGCAAGGCCCACACGGCCGTGAAAATTGCCCCTTCGTACGGCAATGCGACGGTGCATGTGCTCGACGCCTCCCGCGCCGTCGGTGTCGTGGGCAGTCTGATCAATGAAGAGCAACGGGAGAGTTTTTCTGCCGGCGTACGTGCCGACTATGACCGCATCCGACAGGCGCATCAGGATCGAGGGCCGAAAACCCTGCGCAGCCTGGACGAAGCCAGGAAACACCGACTGTCGACCGATTGGACCACTGTCGACATCCCCGTGCCATCGTTCACCGGTGTGCGTCAGATCGATCGGATGCCCTTGCGCGAGCTGGTGCCCTACATTGATTGGTCGCCGTTTTTTCATACGTGGGAACTGCGCGGTCGGTATCCGGCGATTCTGGACGATGCCACGGTGGGCCCGAAGGCCAAAGAATTGCTCGCCGATGCGCAGGCCTTGCTGGAGGAGATTATTCAGGGTGAGTTACTGACCGCTCGTGGCGTCTACGGGTTTTTTCCCGCCCATAGCCTGGGCGATGACATTCATCTCTATCGGGATCAGGATCGACGTGAGCCGTTGGCTACCTTCCACACGCTCCGCCAACAGATGGAAAAGCCGGCCGACCAGTTCAACCTGGCGCTCGCGGATTATGTCGCGCCCAGGGAGTCCGGACGAGCCGACTACGTGGGCGCGTTTGTGGTGACGGCCGGCATCGGCGTGGAAGCGCTGTGCGCGAAGTATGAGAAAGACCATGACGACTATAATTCCATCATGGTCAAGGCCTTAGCGGATCGGCTGGCGGAAGCCTTTGCGGAATGGCTGCATAAGCAGGTACGGCTCGAATGGGGATATGGGAAAGTTGAAAATCTTACGAATGAGGACATGATTCGCGAGCGGTATCGAGGAATCCGGCCTGCTCCGGGATATCCGGCCTGTCCGGATCACACGGAGAAGCGGACCCTCTTCGATGTATTAAATGCCGAGGCTCAGACGGGGGTGACGCTGACTGAATCCTACGCCATGTTGCCGGCTGCTGCGGTCAGCGGCTTGTATTTTGCTCATCCTGGGGCAAAGTATTTTGCGGTGGGCAAGATCAACCACGATCAGGTGGAGGACTACGCGACCCGCAAGAAACTACCGGTCAGCGAAGTAGAGCGGTGGCTGGCTCCGAATCTGAACTATGATGCCTAGGCCCGGAGCGCCGATGGCAGATAGCCGTTCGCCCTCTTACCATCCATTTAGTTCTTGACGGCTTCGAGGGGCGCGGGAATGGTAGGGGAGGCAGGCACGCCGGCAACGACACTCGTGAGCGCGGACTTGATCCAGTGATATCGTTCTTCCGCCCAGGTATTGAAGTCTTCCGAGTTGTCAAACACCAACTCCCAGGCTTTCGCGGCATCCAGCAATAGAAGTTGGTGCGGCTGATTGTGTCCGGGGAAATACACCACCAGCACGGCTGATTTTCCCGTAAGGCTGATATCCGTGAAGACGTGGATCATGGCTGCTGCGGGAAGCGGGAGATCGCGCGTCGCGGCGTCGACCAGCGGTTGGTACAGCCGGTGGAGCAAGTGGGTCGTATCCTCATAGGGACAGGCGGTGCGCAAGAGCCGGGGGTTCGGCTTGTCGCCGAACAGGTTGTCGGTCAGATAGGTGGCGGCTTCCCATGTCGGCATCATGCCGGATGCTGCCAGGTTCTCGCACAGATATGCGATCCAATTACGAGAGGCGCGGATCATACGACCTCCCCCTGATCATGGGTCACGGCGCGATGACGGCCGGTAGACAGCCAGCGCGGATCGGCAAATTGGTCGTAAATGCGCGTGATCTCCTCCATCGAGTCGAAGAAGATATCCAGCAACTCCGGATCGAAGTGTTTGCCCCGCTCCTTGAGCATCAGCTCCTTCGCGTGATCGAAATCATAGGCCGGCTTGTAGACACGCTGGGTCGTGAGGGCGTCGAAATTATCTGCGATGGCGGTGATCCGGCCTTCGAGCGGAATCGCATCGCCTTTAAGTCCGCGCGGGTAGCCGGTGCCGTCGAAGCGCTCGTGATGCGTCCAGGCGATGAGCGCGGCGACTTTCAACAGTTCCGAATCGGACCCGGCCAGAATCCGGTACCCGATTTCCATATGCTGAGTAATCACCTTGAATTCTTCGGGGGTGAATTTGCCGGGTTTGAGCAGTACGTGGTCGGGGGTGCCGATCTTGCCGATATCGTGCATCGGACTGGCCGTGCGGATGAGGTCGCATCGCTCTGGGGAGAGCCCGTAGCGGCGGGCCAGCAATTCGCAGTAATGGCTCATCCGTTGAATATGCTGCGCGGTTGAGCTGTCACGATATTCGGCGGCAATTGCGAGCCGTTGAATGGTTTCTTCGCGCGAGAGACGCAGTTCCTTCTCGCTTCGCTCCAGCCACTCCAGTGCCTGTTGAAGGGCAATCGTCCTGGTCCTGACCACTTCTTCCAGATTCTCACGGTGCATGGCGTTTTCAATTTCCAACTTGCGTCGTCGTAACGCGTTGGCCACATTGATCAGAACCTCGTTCGCTTCGAACGGCTTGATGACGTAGCCGAAGGCGCCCATATCCAAGGCTGCGTTCGCGAGAACGGGGCTGTCGAGACCCGTAACCATGATGACGGCGGTGCTGGGGTATTGGGTCAGGATGTGGCGAATGAGATCCATGCCGGATTCGCCCGGCATGTTCACGTCACACAGCACCAAGGCATAAGAGCCGCTGTCCATCCGTTGACGGGCCTCGCGCGCTTCTCCTGCCAACGCGACTTTGTAACCGTGGGGTTCGAGAAGGTACCCCAGCAATCGCCGAATAGGTTCCTCGTCGTCCACAATCAGGATGTTGCGGTTTTCGAGTATTGCTTGTTGGGAAGTGACTTCAGTGACGTTTGGAATGCTCATAGGGTTCGCCGGGCTTGGGTTACTCATGGTGGTCGATCAGCGATAGAGTCAGTATCGGTCGTTGGGCGTAAAGTCTGAAGAGCGCGATGGATTGAGAGGAAAAGCACCTTTTATGCCACTCATGCTGCGGCGCGACCAACTGCCTCGTCCTACCCGCCGATTGTTGCAT
>JBEIQG010000052.1:0-17788 GCA_040376625.1 Nitrospira sp.
AGTCGGAATCAAGAACAGTTCTTCATCACGCAGTTGAAACAGATCTTCTTCGAACTTGGGCAATTGCCCGGTCCCGGTCATGGCCGTGCGATTGACCAGCAGCGGCGCCAACACTTCCCGGTAGCCATGTTGTGTGGTGTGCATATCCAGCATGTAATTGATGAGCGCCCGTTCGAGGCGGGCTCCCAATCCGGTCAGTACCGCAAAGCGGGCTTTGGCCATGCGCACGGCACGGTCGAAATCAAGAATGCCGAGCGCTTCGCCAAGATCCCAATGGGCCTGGGCCGGAGCCGTGAGCTGCGGCGGCGTTCCCCAGCGGCGGACTTCAACATTGTCGGCCTCATCACGGCCCTCCGGCACAGAGGCGTGTGGGAGGTTCGGAATACGCAGCGCGATATGGGCCAATTGTTCTTCCACGGCGCGAAGCTGTTCCTCGTGACCTTTAATCGTCTCTCCCAAGGCCTTCATCGCCGCCATGGCCTCGTCGGCCGGCTGCTTTTCCCGCTTCAGCCGGGCGACGTCGTCCGATCCCTTCTTCAGCTGGTGCCGGAGTTCTTCGACCTGTATGGTGCGGGTTCGACGATCTTCCGTGAATTTTCTCAGATCTTCCCACGCAACATCCTTTCCGCGCGTCCCCAATTGGTCACGGAGCTGGTCCAGGTTGTCCCGCAAGACACGAAGGTCGTACATAGGCTCTCCCCTCTGAAGCGGCGAGAAATCTAACACTGGATGTCGGCGTAGTCAATGAAACCGGTGGCCGGACGAAGCCCGCGGACGCAGGGGAAAGACGATTGACAACGGGTGGGGAGGGGGGCACCATAGCGACCGTGAAGCTTGTCTCCAACCCACCCAATCGCTTTGAATCTACGCATCGTGAGGCGCTTGAACCCTCGCCGCGTGTGGAGATTCAGCTCTTCGAAGACGACACCGATCAGATACTCAGTCGGAATGACAGCCCCGACCTGCCGTTTCGATGGAGCGTGAATCCCTATCGTGGGTGTTTCCATGCCTGTGCCTACTGCTATGCCAGACCATCGCATGAGTACTGGGGATTCGGCGCAGGGACAGATTTCGACTCAAAGATCGTCTTGAAGCGCCGTGCCGCGGATCTCCTCAGGCAGGCATTTGAAAAGCGATCCTGGGACGGTGAGTTGATTGTGTTTTCCGGCAATACCGATTGTTATCAACCAATCGAGTCCACTCTGGGCCTGACGAGGGCGTGCCTTGAAATGTGCGCCGCATACCGAAATCCTGTCGGGATCATCACCAAAGGTGCGCTTCCGGTTCGCGATCTCGATCTATTCCGGCAACTGCAGGAACAGGCCTGGATCCGTGTGTATTTCAGCATCGCCTTTGCCGACGACGAGACGGCCCGTCTGGTCGAACCGCAGGCGCCGACCGTCAGCAAACGATTTGAGACGATGCGGATTCTCTCGGAGGCCGGTATACCCACGGGGATCTCCGTGGCGCCGATCATTCCAGGCTTGAATGAGGAGGCCATCCCTGAGTTGCTGTCCCGTGCCAAATCGGCCGGAGCGACTTCGGCAACCTGCAGTTTGTTGCGTTTGCCTGGGCATGTGGAAACGGTATTTCTGGATCGCATGCGCGAGGCATTTCCGGACCGGATCTCAAAGATCATCCACCGGCTTCAAGACGTGCGTGGGGGGAAACTGAGCGAGGGAGGGTTCTTCAGCCGACATCATGGTAACGGAACCTACTGGCGCTGCGTCGAGCAGTTGTTTGAACTGGGCCGACGTCGGGCCGGATTTGTCGAAGAGCGACAGTCTGTTCCTCGGTCCTTCCGCCGTCCCACGGCACAGCAATCATTGTTTGCTGAGGAGGAGACGTCGTGAGTCATAACCCGGGGTTTTTGAAAGTCGTGGAAGAGGCCCGGAGGCGTGTGCGCGAATGTACCGTCGCCGATGTGAAGGCCAGAATGGATCGTGCGGAGCAGTTTCACTTCGTCGATGTCCGCGAAGATGATGAATATGCGCAGGATCATGCGGCGGGGGCGATTCACCTCGGCAAGGGCGTCATTGAGCGGGATATTGAAACCGTGTTGCCGAATAAGCATGAGCCGATCGTGTTGTATTGCGGGGGCGGGTACCGGTCCGTGTTGGCCGCGGACAGCATAGGCCTCATGGGCTACGTCAATGTCATCTCGATGGACGGGGGGATCAAGGCCTGGCGCGCCGCCGGGTACCCTATCGAAAAGGGACGGCGTCCGTAAACCCATGGGGTTTTCCAGACGCGAATTGTTCAATAACGCGGGATTCGGGCTCCTGTTGCTGCCGGCTCTCCTGCGTTCTCCCAGGACCATTCTCGGCCATCTGCTGTTCGATCCGGACGGTCCGCTCGTTCCGCTCAAATCAATTCCCGACAATCCCTATCGGCATAGCGGCCGGCCGATCGTTTCGGTCGTGTACGGCATGGATGCCCGTCGGATGCTTCCGCGCGCCATCGATCTATTGGGAGGACTCGACTTACTGGGAATCCGCGGGAAACGCGTGCTGCTGAAGCCCAATGTGCTGAACGACCAGCCGCCTCCTTCGACGACGAATCCGCTGGTAGTCGCGGCCATGGCGGACATGGCCAAAGCAAACGGGGCCGCCGAAGTGGTGGTAGCCGATGGCTCCGGAATCATCCGGCTTCCCACGTCCGCCAATCTGACGAGCACGGGGATGCGTGCCGCAGCGGAATCCGCCGGGGCCCGTGTTCTTGCGTTGGAGGATGAACCCTGGGTGAAGATCGAGGCGCCTGAGGCTCAGGCCCTCCGGCAGTTTTATTTTTCCCGGCCGGTCTATGAGTCCGCTGTGGTGATCAATATGCCGGTCATCAAGACCCACCGGTTTGCCGAATATTCCTGTAGCCTGAAGAATTTTGTCGGGGCGGTTCATCCGCGGTATCGCCCATCCGTCACGTTCTGGAGCGGAGACTGGCACGAGCGCATTGCCGAGATCAATCTGGCCGTGCATCCCGCGCTGACCGTGGCCGACGGAACGACCACCATGATCGAAGGCGGTCCGACATCCGGCACTGCGTCTAACACGAATCTTGTGATCTGCAGCGGTGACCGGGTGGCGGTGGACCTGGTGGCCATTGCGCTGTTACGGTCGTTCGGCACCTGGCCGAAGCTGCAGGGCAAGCGAATCGGAGATCAGCGGCAGATCAAGCGCGCGGCGGCACTGGGGCTGGGGGTCGGATCAGGACAGGACATCGAGCTCGTCACGGATGCGGTGGACCCTGCTCCACCAGCGTATGAGCGGCTGGTGGAGCATATTCGGCGGGAGCTGCGTAGTGTGTAAATATTACTTGTTCGTGCGGTCGAATTCCTTGATGACCTGCTCGGTCAAATCGATGGTGTCTTTGTTGAAGATCACGATCTTCACGGTCTGCTCGCTGCCCTTATCCAGCACCAGTTGATATCCGCCCTTATCGGCGACGGCCTGGGTGGCGACGGCAATCTTCTTCATATACTCGTCGACGAGTTCCTTCTGCTTGCCCTGCAGTTCCTGATTAAATTCCTGTGCACGCTTCTGGTAGTCCTGAATCTTGGCACGGAAGGAGGTTTCCTTCTCTTTCTTTTCGCTATCGGTCAGCTTGGAAGCCTGTTCCTTGATCTGCTTTTCAGTATTGCGTAACTCTTCCTCATCCCGGGACAGGAGCTTCTGGCGTGTCGCCACATACTCCCGCAACCCGTCCAGCGCCCGCTTACCGGCTTTGCTCTTTTCCAGAACCACTTGAGGATCAATCACCCCCATTTTGAATTCCGCCGCCGGACTCGTCGAGAACAGGCCGAGGGTCGCTGCGACGAGAACTCCGACCACTGCCGCGCGCCGGCCTGCTCCTTGCCACTTCACACCCATCTCGGAACTCCTTTCGCCGAAAAAAATGTCTACTACAAACTTCGGGAGGATAGCCGCCCGTCATGGTCGTGTCAAGAAGGGCTCCGTCAAGGAGACAGGCGAATTGACAGGAGACCTGGCGGTAGCTATAAGCCTGGCAACGCTCACCATCGTTCCGACATCCGGGTAGGTGTTCCCACCGAGCGGATCAGAAAGGATCTCATGCGATCTTCGGAGCAACAGCAGGCCCATCGACTCTTCGTGCGTGCGCTGCAACACGAAGCCATCAGCTGTGAACAGGCCGGATGTCCGGGCCCGGTCGAAACGGTCGACCAATCTCAGACGCGCGATCGGGTGAAAACTTTCGCCCTGCGCTGTGAGCGATGCGGCTGGCAGACGAGTCTCACGGGGCAGGAGCAACTCACCCCTCCCTGGGACAACGCCGCGCTTGAAATGATGGCCGACGAACATCTCATGCATCAGCAGCCGGTCTGTCCGTTCGACGACACGCCGGTTGTGTTTATCTCCATGCCGAATCCTCGGCGCAAGGCTAAATATCGGGTGGCCTGTTTTTATTGCGGCCGGCAGATCGTCATGGACTGGCCTCCGCCGGAGAGCAAGCGGTAGCGATTCGAGGGGGCTACGAGGGCGAGGAGACGGAGAAGGCACGCGCTAGACGAAGTATCGGGCGGTGTCGAAGTGATATTCGGCGTTATCGACAAGCTGGACGATGCTATGGGTGTAGTTTCCGGTCTCGTCCTGCTCGGCGAGGTCGAGTTCAGGACCGTCCTCGATCGGTGTGCCGCCCTCATCCGTAATTACTCGAACCAACGGGCGTTCCGCGTGGGCCTTGTCCTGCGCCGGTTTGATGACGACGGCCAGCGGGCCGGCGTCGAGTCGGACGAGGCTGCCGATCGGGATGATCCCGACGCAGTTGACGAAGAGCTTGAGCAGGATCGGATCGAACGACTGACCGCTTTTTCCAAACATGAACTTCAGCACGTTCGCGGGAGACATCGGTTCCCGACGATACACCCGGGAAGAAGTCATTGCATCGTAACAATCGGCGATCGTGATGATCCGGCTGGCGACCGTTTGCGTCCAGGGAACCTTCAGTTTGGGGTATCCTGAGTAGTCGTAGTTCATATGATGCTCGAACGAGGCAGCCGCCATGCGCGCCGGCACGTTATTGATGCCCCGGGATCTCACGAGTGTAAACACCCCTTCAATCGGGTGCGATCGCATCACGGCCCATTCTTCCTGTGTGAATTCTCCGGGCTTGTTCAACACCTCGAGGGAGATGGCGCATTTCCCGACGTCATGGAACAGCGCCGACAGTCCAAGGTCTGCCAACTCGACTTTCGGATATCCGGCCCGGTTACCGAGAGCCATGGCAAGCAATGAGACATTGACGGAATGATTGTGCGTATACTGATCGTGGCAGCGCAGATTGGTCAGGCCTAAGAGGGTCGATTCATCCTGCATCATCAGCTCGACGATGTTCTGGATCGCGCGTTTGGCCTGTTTGAAGCTGACGGTCCCGCCGCCGCGCGTATTCCTTACCAGGTCGCCGAGCGCTGCACATGCCTTCACATATCCGCCTTTGGCCAGGGCCTTCCGCTTTTCTTTCGAACCCTCCGACCCGTTCGATGCGACGCTGGTATGCGCGCCCGTATTGCCTCCAGCCGACTCAGGTTCATTGAGATGCTGAAGTTGAAGCGAGCGGGGTTCTTCAAGTTCGATGCCTTTGACGCCCGCGGCCTCCATGGCCTCTTGGAGATCGGTGAGAGTATGTTTGTCTGGATCCAGGCTGACAAAGAGATAGGCAAACTCCCGAAAATCATTGGAGTCGGCCGTCGAGGCGAGCGACACTCCGCCGATGTGCCATTTGTTCAAGGCTTCGATAATGCTCGCAAAGACGGCCATCTGTTGCGAGCTCATCTTCAGGTGACTGTCCCCCAGAAATAAAAAGTCGTTTTGTAACCGGAGGACGACCGGATGATCCGCCGCCAAGGTCTTTACCAGCGTGAGCATGGAGTCCACGGGTTTGTCGAGCGCGGCATTTGTTCGTCCATGGATCCGCGATGTCTTGATAAGGACATTCAATTGGGTGACGAGCTGAATGCCCAGCATAGCCAGTTGCTGGTCGAGGATGTCTCCGGCTTCCGAGCCTTTGGCGATCTTATTGGCCAGGGACCGTTCATGCGTGAGAATCGGATGGACGTTGTCCGGGGTCGGGGCCGGATTGGCAGGGAAGGGCAGATCGCTCACAGTGTGTCTCCTCGCGGTCAGGAATTGGCTGCCGATGGGATGGACTGCCGGTGTTGACGATTGGCGAAGGAGAGGGCGGAGGTGCAGGCCTGGCGGACGGCTGCCCCGCCCTTTTTCAGGCCGATTTCGAGGGCAGCGACAGCCGCGGGCGTTGCCCGCTTGCCGAGCATGTCCGCCGCCAGCAAGGCCAGTTCCTCCTTCTTTTTCCGGTTGGTCCAGGACCACTCCGTCAACAGTCCCTGCCAATAAGGCACAGCCTCATCGGCGGCGGTCTGTTTTAGAGCCAAGTAGATTGCCCGCTTTTCGGCCGGTGATCGGTCGTGAAAGTCATCGGCCGTGATGAAGGGGGCCCAGGCGGTGAAACCGGCGCTGTACTGGCCGGAGGAAAGCACTTTCATGGCCGTCAGGCGGACGGTTTCATCACTGTCGCTCAGCAGCCCTACTAACTTGGTTCCGCTGCCGGACGGGCGAAGCGTGGCCAGGATCCGGAGCGCTTCGCGCCGCACGGTGGATTCCGGGTGTCTGAGCGTTTTCTCGATGCAGTCGACAAAGCGGGTATCGTTCCACCTGGCGATGAGTGTCAGCAGGTTTCTCACGTAGGTCGGTCGCTTGTCGGTCAGGCCGCGCACGATTGCATCGGCATGATCACGCGCGAGCGACTGCAGCGCCTCCATGACGACGGCTTGATGCGATGGTGTATTCAGGTTGGCGAGCAACGAGCAGAGCCCCGGGATCGAGTCCTGTTTCATCATCAGCAAGAGGGTCAACAGGCCTTCTGTTTTTGCGTGGAGGGCATGATTCAGATGCAGTCCGATCGCTTTCAGCCGTTCGGGACGGCTCAATCCCTCAAAGAGGCATGCGAGTTGTTGCTTGTGAGCATCCGACAGATCGGGGCGCACCGCGTCGGCATCCTGCAACAGGGTCAATACCGTTTCGATCTGAGTCCAGTGTCCGCCTCGAATCAGTACATCCAGCACGTCATCCCACAGTTCGAACAGTTTGCTGAGCAGGGCGTGGGAAGGTTCGGAAGCCAGCACGGCTGTCAGGATGTCGAGAATGTAGGCTGTGGCGTCACGCTCGGTTTCACGTTGAATCTCCTTGGTGAGGGCGTCATGCTCTTCCTGGGAGACGTCATAACCGACGAGATTGGCCTGGAAGCGGCGGTCTCTGCCGACACCGCCGCCGGTGGTGCCCCCGCCCGGTTGATCGCCAGTTCCAGGCTGCCCTGCCTGCTCGAGGGCCGCTGCCGCGCGCTCACGGTCGAGGAGTTCGCGTAGCGAGGCGACCGACATGCTCATGTAACCCTGTGTCTGCAGTTCGAGTTCGTCCGATCCGAAACCGGATGACCGAACCAGTTCCTCTGCGGTGACCAAGGTGATGGTGTTCAGATTCTTCGCCCACAACCGCGTCACGATGTCGTCGTCTTCCTCAGCATCGAGAGGCTGGTCGGCCGATTCAGTCTCCTCGGAGGGCGTACCCCAGAGAGCGTCGAGAAAGAACGCCAGATCTTCCTGCGGGAGCCCGTGGTGGAAGCTCAATTCGCGGATTCCGTCCGAGTACATCTTGAACGCGAAGCTATCTCCGGTCGCATCGCGCTCCGGTTGATAGACGACCTCGTCTTTGAAGAACAGTTGATTGCGTTGTACCAGGAGAGGGAGGCGGGTGTGGGTTGCGAGATGGCTCGTCAGGTCGTCGTAAAACTGCTTGAAGAATCGCTGTGCAACGGGATTTTTTGTGCCGTAGGTTCGTGCCGATTTGGCCGCTTTGTCGAGCAGTTTGAGCAGTTGCTTGACCGCAGCTATCTCCGGATCGGCCCCGGTCTTCACAAAGGAAGCGAGTGGGGCGGTTTCTTCGAGCGGTGCTGTCGGTTCCATATATAGTCAGTCGTACCGTGAGGCCTTTTTTTCGTCAAGAAAATAGCCGGTACGCGCAGGTCTTCCGGCAACCGGTCCGACTGTTGAGACGCGCCGGCGGTCGCCGCACTCCCGCATTGCGTCGAGAAGTCCGGGACAGTAGAATCGCTTCGTGACTGGATCAACCCAACTGCCGCTCATTGTTTGCTTCGGTGATAGCCTTACGGCCGGGTATCAATCTCCGGGTCCGGCCAACGCTGACGAGCGTGAAACTCCCTATGGTCTTGTTTTGCAGGAATGTCTCGGGCGGCGATGGCGGGTCGAGATCAGCGGGATCTGCGGGGAAGTCACCGGCGAAATGGTGCTGCGTTTTCGCGGCACCGTGCTCGACCGCAAGCCTCAGATGGTCATCATTCTTGGAGGTACGAATGATTTGGGCTGGAATGCCGATCCGGCGGAAATCATGCGGAATCTCGTGAAGATGTATGAATCGGCCAGGGCTGCGTCGATCGTTCCGGTACCTGTGACCGTGCCGTCGATTCGTGTCGATGCGGGACCGGAGAATCCCGATGCCTCGGCCTGGCTCGCCGGGCATATTCAGCGGCGGCAGCAATTGAATCGCTTGATCGCGGACTATGCCGCTCGCAAGGGCTTGTTCTATTTCGACCTGTTCGCGGCGACGGCCGATCCGGACTCACTCATGCTGGCCGAACCCTACTCGAACGACGGCCTCCATCTTTCGACCCGCGGCTATCAGTTGTTCGGCCGGTTGCTCTACGAGCAACTCTTCGCTCCTACGGCGGCCGGCTCTCTCGTCACACCCTCCAGTCCGTCAGGCCCATGATCCCGGACGTGACGGACCGCGACTTCGCATGCGAAGTGGAGCAGGCGTCGATGCCGGTGCTGGTTGAATTCTGGCAACCGGGCTGCGGCCATTGCCAGGCCCTGCTGAAACAGTTGGAGCAATTGCAGGAGGAGATCGCGCCGGTAGTGAAGATTGTAAAGATGAACGTGCAGGAGAACTTTCAGATTCCCGCTGAACTGGAGATCAGCTCACTGCCGGCCTTGGCCCTGTTCGAGCGAGGTGAGTTCGTGCGGTTCATCGGGGGCATCGGCAGGAAAGACGAGATTCGCAAGCAACTCAAATTGACTTAAAGAATGCGCCAGGTACGCCCGTCGTTTTGAATCATCCGTTCCGCTTCCACCGGCCCCCACGTTCCCGCGGAATATTCCGGCAACCAGCGAAGGTTCTGCTGAGCCCATCCGTCCAGGATTTTCGTCACCCAGTCCCATGAGGCTTCTACGGCATCGCGACGCATGAACCGCGAGGCGTCGCCCGCCATGACATCCAACAGCAGTCGCTCGTAAGCCTCCGGAGACGGGCACCCGAAGACATCGCTGTACTGGAAATCCATTTCCACCGGATGTGTCTGCGCCCTTGTGCCGGGAACACGCGAAATAATGCGCAGGGAGAGGCCTTCATCCGGCTGGATCCGCAGGGTCAGGACATTCGCCGGTTGAGGATTGGAGGGGTTCGCGTTGAAGAGAATCTGGGGAATGTCTTTGAATTGGACGGCGACTTCGCTCGCGCGCTTCGGCAAGGCTTTTCCGGTTCGAAGGTAAAACGGCACGCCGGACCAGCGCCAGTTTTCCACGAACGCTTTCACCGCCACGTACGTTTCCGTGATGGAGTCGGGGCTCACCCCCTTCTCACGGCGGTATCCCGGCACGGGTTGGCCATGCGCGGTTCCCTGTGCATACTGCGCCCGGACGGTATAGTGTTCGACCTCCTTGCCGGCAATGGGCCGGAGGCAACGCAGCACTTCCATCTTGGCATTCCGCACCACGTTGGGATCGAGCGAGTAGGGGGGCTCCATTGCGACGAGGCAGAGCAGCTGCAGGAGATGATTTTGAATCATGTCCCGTAGGGCCCCCGCCTCCTCATAATACGTGGCCCGCGTTCCGACGCCCTCCGCTTCACTGACGGTAATTTGGACGTGGTCGATGTATTTGTGGTTCCAGATCGGCTCGAAAATGCTGTTGGCGAACCGGACGACCATGAGGTTCTGGACCGTCTCTTTTCCCAGATAATGATCGATGCGGAAAATTTGCGATTCGTCGAAGACCTTGCCGGTGACTTCGTTGATCTGTTGGGCGGTCGCGAGGTCGCGGCCGACGGGCTTCTCCACGATGATCCGGGAGTAAGGTGCCGAGCCGGCGGGCGGGGTCGCCAGGCCTGACTGCGCCAATCCCTCGCAGACCGAGGCGAAGGAACTCGGGGGAATGCTCAAATAAAAAATCCGGTTGCCGGGCAATTGCATCGACTGTTCGATCTGCTCCGCCTTGGCACGGAGCGCCCGATAAGTCTGGGCATCCTCGTTTTCTCCCTGGATGTAAAACAGGTGGCGTTCGAATGTCTGCCAGGTGTCTTCCACCAAGGCTTGCCGTGAATGGGCGATGACTCCTTCCCGCACCAGATTACGAAATTCCGCATCAGTCATCGGTTTTCGTCCCAGCCCGATCACCGCGTATTTATCCGGCAATAAACCATCAAGGAGCAGATTGTAGACCGCCGGGATGAGCCGTCTCCGGGCGAGATCTCCGGAACCGCCGAAAATGACCAGTGTACAGGCGTCCACAGGAGTGATGGCTTCAGGAAGAGGCTTGATGTCCACGGGAGTCGTTGGAGAAGACATGGTGTGGTGGTCCGTTGGGTTAAGGCCTCAGCGGCGGACGCTGTGTCCGCCGAAGGCGTTGCGCAACGCCGCCAGCATTTTCTCCGCGAAGGACTCTTCCTGCCGCGACCGGAATCTGGTGAACAGCGCGGCGGTGAGGGTCGGTACCGGTACGTCCTTGTCGATCGCATCCTGAATCATCCACCGTCCCTCGCCGGAATCCTGCACATAACCTTTCAATTTTTCGAGCCTTGGGTCCTGTTTCAAGGCGCCGACGGCCAGCTCCAGCAGCCAGGATCGCACGACGCTGCCGTGCATCCACACATCGGCAATTTTCCCCAGGTCGAGCCGATAGTCGCTTTTTGCCATGAGTTCGAAGCCCTCGGCGTAGCCCTGCATCATGCTGTATTCGATTCCGTTGTGTACCATTTTTACGTAGTGGCCCGCGCCGTGTGTTCCCATATGAGCCCAGCCATCGTCAGGCGCCAACGTTTGGAAGATCGGTGTCAATCGTTGGACCGGCCCGTTTTCGCCTCCGATCATCAGGCAATAACCGACCGTCAACCCCCAGATTCCGCCGCTGGTGCCGACATCGACATAGTGGATGCCTCGCTTGTTCAGCTCGGCGGCGCGCCGGGTATCGTCGTGGAAACGGGTGTTGCCTCCGTCTATGATGGTGTCGCCAGGTTGGAGCAGGGCGGCGATGGCTTGAATGGTTTCCTCGGTCGGAGGGCCCGATGGGACCATGATCCAGACGGCGCGAGGGGCGGCGAGTTTTGCGACGAGGTCGCTCAGCGAGGCGGCGCCGACACAACCTTTGCCCTCCGCCTGTTTCACAACGTCAGGCGCGCGATCGTATGCCACGACTCGATGCCCGCCCTGCTGCAAGCGCGTGACCATGTTCATGCCCATCTTGCCGAGTCCGACAAATCCGAGTTCCATGGGTTATCCTCTCTGGTGAGCGCCGGTTCGTAGTCACTAACCTTGAGCGGGTCTCATGCGGTCAGTCGCCGCACAGACTCCGTGAAGTACCGATGGTAACACGATCGGATGCCGATGCAAGCGGATGGCGGCATTCGAGCGCCTCGACGGGCCCCGTCAATCTACGCGAGGCGGAAGGGGGATGTCGCGAAACAGGAGATCGGCAAAACGTCGGCCGGTCGTCAGTCGGTCATGCAGCGTGCTTGCGCTGAGGAACTGGCTGGCCAGTTCCCCGAGTGCCGGGTCGCGGGAGGCCAGGAACCGGAGCGTATCGACCGGTGCCGTGAACCAGAGTCCCCGGGTACGGAAGAAGGCGGTCACACAGTCTTCAAAGAAGAGTTGCAGGAGATATTGCGCCGTGTTGGGTTTGTCGCGGAGGTCCTCGACTTTGCCCAGCCAGTGCAGACATTCCGCCTTGAGGCGGATGCGTTCATGAATGCCGGCCGGAGGCGGCCCCTGGCGGAACCGTTGTGCGGCCTTGGCGATGAGTTGTGCCGCCGTCTCCTCGTGGTCGAACAGGATCCGTCCCTTGCGCAACAAAGGCGCAAGTCGAGGCGAATAGCTCAGATCCTCGGCGACGGTCTTGTGTTCGCCATAGCGGATGTCCACAAGCCGGTCTCCCAGGCGAATCATTTCTTGTCCGTCAGCCGGCCCTTTGACCAGCGCGATCAGATCGATATCGCTATGCGGCGTCACCGCTCGTCGGGCGCCTGATCCGACGAGAACGATGCCTACCAGGTCGCCGCCGCGTTTGGCGCGGACGTATTTGACGGCGCCGGCGAGGGCATCCTCGTAGCCTGGCGGAGTCACGGCCGGGGGCATTTCGGGTGGTTCAGGGATATCCAATAACTCAGCCTGCAGCTCTTCAGATGATGGAGTCGCCGGGGTGGACTGAGGGGATGTGGTCGCGAGTTGTGGTTCCATATCTATCCTTCGACGTGTCAGCCGGCCTGCGCACGTTGTATCTGTTGTTCGAGAGTGCCGAGCCAGGTATCGAAAGGCTGGTCGGCATCGACGATGATTTCAAGCTTTCCATTTGGGAGTTTGCGGACGAGGCCGGGGGATTCAGGCGAAAGAGGAATTTCTAACCACTCGCGATTGAGACCCAACCCGTCTGTCACCTCGAGAATCCGGCTGATCAACTGGAATGAGACGACTTCGAGCGGCACGCAGTTCTCTCCGATGGATTTACAGTGAAGGCATTTTATGAGCGGGCAGGCAGACTGTCAATGTGAGCATCGGCTATTGTTCGAGCACACGCGCAATTCGATCGGCGGCTTGTTCGATCGATTCGGCCGATACGTCAAGGTGCGTAACGGCGCGACAGCTGCGGGGGCTGACGGCATTGAGCAGGAGGCCATGCGGTTTAAGTGCCGCAACGAATTCCTTCGCCGCCCACGGCTTGCCGACCACGTCGAAGAAGAGGATGTTGGTTTCGACGGTTTCCGGATCGATCGAGATCCCGGGCATCTGTTGCAGCCGCGCCGCGAGTTGTCGCGCATGAGCATGATCGTCCGCGAGCCGCTGAACATTGTGTTCCAGGGCATAGAGCCCTGCCGCCGCCAGGATCCCGGCCTGGCGCATGGCCCCTCCATACATGCGGCGGAAGCGACGGATTCGCTCCAGCAGCAGGCGATCGTCGGACGCAATCAATGAACCGGCCGGAGCGCCGAGTCCCTTCGAGAGGCAGAAGGTGACTGTTTCGAAATGCTGCGCATACTCCGCTGCCGACACTCCCGAAGCCACAACCGCATTGAACAGCCGGGCCCCGTCCAGGTGCATGGGGATCCCGTGGGCGGCCGCCACTGCGCGGATGGCCTGGAGCGTCGCGAGTGGGTACACTGTGCCGCCTCCGGCATTGTGAGTATTCTCGATACAGATCAGCGCGCTCTGAATACTGTATGCATCTTTGGGGCGAATAGCGGCCTCGACCTGTTCCGGCGTCATGAGTCCTCGCCTGCCGGCAACCCAATGGAGCTGTACCCCGGCCAGAGCCGCCGCCGCACCCAGTTCGTAGCGGACGATGTGCGGGTGACCTTCAACAATGACTTCACGTCCCGGTTCCGCGTGGGCGCGAAGGCAGAGCTGGTTTCCGGCGGTGCCGGATGGAACGAAGATCGCCGCCCGTTTGCCGACCAGCGCGGCCCCGACTTCCTGGAGCCGGTTGACGGTCGGGTCTTCTCCATAAACATCGTCACCCACCTCGGCGCGGGCCATGGCGTCGCGCATGGCGGGCGAGGGTTTGGTGACCGTATCGCTCCGGAGGTCGATGATGGGTTGAGATGTTCCTGACACAATGCTCCTGCTCTTGAACCGGTGTGGGGCGCGGCATTGTAGCAAATTTTCTGCTTGCTGGGGATGGCCGGCCTGCTACACTGGGCCCTCTTCGGAGATGTATGGAGCGATTGCGTCGTTCAGTTGCCCGGTTCGTTCAGGCGGAGCCGCGGGAAATATGGCCGCTCGCCTGGTCGTTCGGGTATTTTTTCTGCCTCCTCTGCGGCTACTACATCCTTCGGCCCGTGCGCGATGAAATGGCCATTCAGGGCGGCGTGCACAATCTGCCCTGGATGATGACCGGGACTTTTCTGACGCTGTTGGCCGTCACCCCGCTGTTCGGTTGGTTATCGGCCCGCTGTTCCCGCTACCGATTGCTGCTCGCCGTCTATCTTTTTTTCATCGCCAATCTGGTCGGCTTGTATCTGCTGATGACCAGCCAGCAGTATATCGAGTGGGTAGCCCGCGGGTTTTTCGTGTGGCTCTCCGTCTTCAACCTGTTCGTGGTGTCGGTGTTCTGGAGTTTCATGGCCGATCTGTTCACGCCCGCCCAGGGCGCGCGGCTGTTCGGCATGATCGCCGCTGGAGGAAGCACCGGGGCCCTGTTCGGCCCCCTGTTCACGACAGGACTCACCTATCTGTTTCCGGTTCCAGTGCTGATGTTGGTCTCGGCGCTTTTCCTGCTGGCCTGTATCGGATGCATGTATACGTTGGAGATCTGGAGTCGTGGCCGGACTGTGTCTCACCGGGAGAATAGCGGAGAGCCGTTGGGAGGCGGGTTCCTGGCCGGCGTTCGCCTGGTCTGGTGCTCACCCTATCTGCTGGGGATCTGCGGCTATCTCATCTTCCTGACCATGACGGCGACATTCCTGTACTTCGAGCAGGTCCGGCTGGTTGCTGAGCACTTTGATACGCCTGAGGCCAGAACACGGTTTTTCTCGACGCTCGACTTCGCGACGAATGTGCTCACTTGGCTGACCCAACTGTTCATTACGAATCGTGTGGTGGCACGGTATGGCTTGATAGCCCCGCTGCTCTTCCTACCGGTTGTCAGCCTGGTCGGGTTTCTCGGTATCGCCCTCTGGCCCGGGCTCGCCCTGTATGTGAGTTTTTCCGTGTTGCGCCGGGTGGGGGAATATGCGCTTTCCAAACCAGCCCGCGAAGTCCTCTTCACGGTCGTCAGCCGCGAAGAAAAATATAAGGCCAAGAATTTCATCGACACGGCGATCTCGCGCGCGGGAGATGCCTCCACCGGCTGGTTGGTATCCGGCATCAAGGCTCTGGGTGTGACTGCGGGGCAGATTTCCTGGGTGCTGGTTCCTCTCATGCTCCTTTGGGCCTGGCTCGGCCGCTGGCTTGCCGGGCAGCAACGCTCACAGCTGCAAACCAGTCATGTTCCCCCCGTTCCTTCGGCTGAGAGAGGCGATGTCGCGCGGGCCTCCGGCTTTGACTCACAAAAAAATCGCATGGTATAGTCCGGCGCGACGAAGTCTCCCGATTCCGATCCAATGGTCTGGCATCCGCTTGCCCGCTGAGGACATTACCGAATCCGCCGGGTATTACGTCGAAAGATAGGAACACCATGGTTGAAGTTCCCGTTAAGCTGTATCTCGACAAAGTATTAAAATCAGCCCGTGAAGCCGTGCGTCCGTTTGCCCTGATGAAGGGGCCGGCCAGGGATCAAGCCTTGCGAGGGATGGCGACCGCAATTGCAGAGGCCGAAGAGGAGATTCTCGCCGCTAATGAGAAGGATGTGGACGCGGTGGGGAAGTCCATGACCGGGTATGAAAACCGGGAACGGGTGCGGGACGCAGTGGCGCGGGTGCGTATGACGGCTGACCACGTCAAGGCCATGGTGGACCGGTTGCACCGGATCGCCGACTTGCCGGATCCGCTTGGTGAGGTGTTGGGACGTCACGATGAACCCAACGGGCTCCAGGTCAGCCGTGTGCGTGTGCCGATCGGGGTGATCGGGATTGTGTCGGAACTGGCTCCATTGGAAACGATTGATGCGCTGGCGCTTTGCTTGAAATCCGGTAACGTCTGTGTGTTCCGCGGCTCCCCGGATTGGACGCTGACGCAACAGACCATTGCCGCCTGTCTCTCGAAAGCCGCCGCAGATGCCGGGGTTCCTCCCAACGCCTGTACGATCATCGAGCGTCCGGAGAAGGAGGCGGCGCTGGAACTGATCAAGTCCGGCAAGGCCTTGGATGCGATCATTCCGCGAGGCGGTGCGGGGCTGCGTAAAGTGGTTCAGGAGCAGGCCAAGATGCCGATCCTCTGCCACGACGGCGGTATTACGCATGTGTACATCGACGATGATGTCGATATTCCGCTGGCCCAAAACATCGTAGTGAACTCCAAGGTGCAGCAGCCCTTGGCAGCGAACGCCCTGGACACGCTTCTCGTGCATCAGGGGATCGCAAGGCCGCTGCTGTCGGCGCTGATTCTGCGGCTGCTCGACGAATTCAAAATCGATGTGCTTGGCTGTCCGAAGACCGTGGCGCTCATGGGCCAGATGCTCATGACCGGACACAAGGCCGTCAAGCCGGCCGAAAATGCGGATTGGAATCGGCAGTTTCAAGGTCCGACGATGGCGATCAAAATGGTGCCGAACTTCGAGGACGCGTTGGCTCACATCGCGCAGCACGGCCCGAGTCATACTTGCGTCATCGTGACGAAATCGTATGAGTCCGCCATGCGGTTCAGCAAAGAGGTCGATGCCGGTTCGGTCCTGGTCAACGCCTCGTCGCGCCTGAATGCCGGCGACAGTTTGGGATTTGGCGCTGACGTCGGGTTGAGTTCCACGCGCCACCATGCGCGAGGGCCGATCGGCCTGACACAGCTCACCTGCGAAAAGTATGTCGTCTTCGGCAGCGGTCAGCTCCGGCACCCCCATCCGGTGCCGCTGGCCTACGAAGACGCCATCATGCTCAAGAGGCCGTAACGCGAGCATCGTGAACGTCTCTCGTGAAGAAGACCTTCTGCCCGGCGACACGAACGACGAGATACGGGCGAGCCTGCGCGAGCATTTGGCCTGGTGGGGACTCCGGCACGTTGAATCCGATGCCGCCTACTTCGCCTGGCAGCGGGAAGTCTTCTCCCCGCAGGATCTCACGACACTGCATCGGCACATCGAAGCCAAACGCCAGGCCACAGACGGTCCTGCTGCTGAAATTGCGTTCTACGATCTGACCGCTCACCCCCGCTCCGTTCCCGCGCTCTACAGCCAGCGATACGAATACTACGTGGAGGTCGGTGCACGGGTGGCCGGGCATCTCGACGAAGCCTCGACGATGCTCGATGTCGGCTGCGGCATCGGCATCCTGACGACCTTCTATGCGAAACGGTGCCCGGGATCGACCATTGTCGGGATCGATCGTTCGCCGGCCTCCATTGAGCTTGCCCGACAGCGGGCGCAGGAGCTGGGCCTGACTAATGTGCGTTTCGAATGCAGGGATCTCGACCAACAGGGCCTCACCGGCTGTTTCGACCTCATCATTGCCACTCACACGTTGTTGCAGGCGGAACAGGAGCCGGGGTTGCCCAGCGGCGACTGGAGCACATTCGCGCGTCCAATAGACGCGGAGGCGCAGCGGGGATTCGAACTGCGGACCGGTGTGGGTATGCGCCTGGACAAGCTTCGTGCCGGGTTGACTCCTGCCGGCCGCATGGTGCTGTTCGAAAAAACCAGACAACTGGCCCGACGCATTCCATTCCAGCGTGCGCTTGCCGCTCGCGACCTCGCATTGCTCGCGCCGCCTGAGCCGGTCCGTTATCGATCGGTGGAGGAGGTCACGGACGATGGTCCATTGTATGTGTTGGGAGTCGTCCCCCGGGAACAGGCATTCCCGTGGGATGAATCGCCTGAAGCGGATGATGCGCCGCC
>JBEIQG010000196.1:0-7123 GCA_040376625.1 Nitrospira sp.
GCCGCCGTCAGCGCGCCCACCGACCCGATCATGTTCTTGGGCTGATTGCCGGCTGCTCCGGATGCCGCCATCGATTTGGCGTCGCCGGGAACGAACGACACCAGACTGAGCAGGATCAGGAGACCGGCGGCGATCAGGAGAACCCCGATCACTTCACGCTTCACATGTGAGGAACGGGAGGGGGCTGAGCGGGCGTCACCGCGCTTTGCCGTGGTGGATACACCCATGCGGCGGATCGTAGCACAGGGAAAACGCCTTTTCAAACAAACGGGGAATGTTGCGCAAGTCGATCATGCCGCGCCCGTTCACGTTCGCAGGGACGGGAGTCAGATCGAATCGCGATCGAATGCGCGCGCCAGTGTCCGGTAGTCGTCGAGCGAGAGCATCTCGGCCCGGGCTTGCGGCGGCACGCCGGCTTCCGCAGTAGCCCGCGCAATCTGTTCGGGAAGGTAGCCTTCATCACGCAAGGAATTCACCAGGGTCTTGCGGCGATGGGCAAACGACGCGCGCACCAGCCGACGGAACCGTTCGTGCCGGACCGGCTCAAACCCTTCCTGCGTCTTGATCCGAAGATGCACCACCGCCGATCCGACGGTCGGACGGGGACGAAAACAATTCGCAGACACGCGAAAGGCCACCTCCACCTCTGCCGCCTCCTGCGTCAGCACCGACAGCACTCCATAGTCCTCGCTGTTCGGCTTGGCCGCCAATCTGAGCGCCACTTCCGTCTGCAGCATGAGCACCAGGCGATCGAGACGGGCCCGTGCATCGAGCAGCGCGAAGAGAATCGGTGTCGAGACATAATAGGGAAGGTTCGCCACCACCACCGTGCGCGGCGGCAAGGTTTCGAAGGGAAAGGCGAGCGCGTCCCCGATCCGAAGGTCCAGGTTTCGGCAATGCCCGAGAGTCTCCTGCAGATGAGGCTGCAATTGTGGATCGATCTCTACGGCAATGACGCGTCCCGCTTCGGCGCACAAACCGGCGGTCAGGGCGCCCCGCCCCGGTCCGATCTCCAAGACAGTGTCCTCCGGACCCAGCGCCGCCAGGGACACGATCTTGCGGATAATGTTCGGATCGATGAGGAAATTCTGACCAAGCCGTTTGAGGGCCGGGGGAAGAGTGGACGCCATAATACCGCGCGACCGCCTAGCCGGCGGCCGGAGGGGCCGCGGCCCGAATGCGTTTGGCAAGCGTCACGAGGTAGGAGCGATAACTTTCCACCTCGTCGGTGAACTCTTCGATCAAATCGTTGGTGAACGCCATACCGGGCTTTTTTCGCGCCAGCTCATCGGCCGCACTCTTTCCGGCATGCTGCTGGAGCAGAGCCACCGTGCGGATCTTCCACTGCCCCATGCGTTCAGTGCCCAAGGTGGTGTTGAAATCTTGAATGGTCCTTGTCGCGATCGCATCCAATTCCTTCACCTGCTGATCGATCATCGTCGCCGCGGAAAGTCCTATCTCTGCCATGGACGTATTCCCCTTCTTTCCTATCGGGACGTTTTGGTCACCGGTGACCAGGATTCAGCCAGGCGGGCCGCTACCTTCACGGCCTCCAACAGACTCCCATGCTCGGCCACCCCTTTGCCGGCAATGTCGTAGGCCGTTCCATGATCCACTGAGGTCCGGATAATCGGCAGCCCGACGGTCAGGTTCACGCAGGTTCCGAATGCGACCAGCTTCAGAGGAATGAGCCCCTGATCGTGATACATCGCCACGACACCGTCGTAGTCGCCCCTAGCGGCCTTCCCGAACAGGGTATCCGCGGGAAGCGGATCACTGGCCTTGATACCCGCCGCCCTGGCCAGCCTGACGGCCGGTGCGATGCTGGTCGATTCCTCGTTGCCGAACAGACCATGCTCTCCTGCATGCGGATTCAACGCCGCCACGCCGATCCTGGGACGCGCAATGCCGAAATATTTCGTTAACCCGAGATGCGCGAGGCGGATAGCCTTGCTGATCCGCTCCGTCGTCAGCAGCGGAGACAGGGCGTTGATCGCCACATGGGTGGTCGTGAACATGATTTTGAGCGGCCCGCCGACAATCATCATACCGAACTCTGTGGTCTTCGTCAGATCTGCCAGCAGTTCCGTATGCCCCGGGTAATGAAAACCCGCCATGTTCATGGCTTCTTTATTGATCGGGGCCGTGACGATCCCGCCCAGGTCCCCCGCCTGCGCCAGCGTCACCGCTTCCTTGATGAATGCGATGGAGGCTGCACCGGTCACCGCGGTGGCGGCACCCATGCGAAATTTCGGCAACGGACTTTCCAGCGGGTCCGCCACGGCCACCTGCCCGGCCTTCAACCGCAGGCCATTCGCGGGCTGGAAGTCCACCACTTGCAAGGGCAATTTCAACCAGGCGATCGTTCGCTCCATGACCGGACGGGAGCCGATGACAACGGGAGTGCAGAGTCGGGCCAGAGCCTTATCGGCCAAAGCCTTGGCAATGACTTCCGGTCCGATTCCGGCCGGATCTCCCATCGTGAGACCCAGAACAGGACGCGCTGCTTTCGTCGTACGTTTAAGAGCCATGTGCATACAAGAACAGTGTATATCCAAGGTACAGCAGCGCACTACCGCTGAGCAACCAGGGCCGCCAATGCCCGGACCAGACTGCCTGCAGTAGGCTGAAGCCCATGGCAATCACCGCGAGCACCATGGTCGCCAGTGCCGTCGTCCCCAGCGTCCATTCGGTGCCCAGCAACCCGACAGAGACGGGAATCGAGCCCTGAAACACCATCGCCCCGGTGACATTTCCGACCGCCAGCCGATCCTTCTTCCGGTACAACCAGAGAAAGCTGTTCGACATCTCCGGCAACTCAGTGGCCAGCGGAGCGATCAGCAACGCGAGGATGAGCGGAGAGACCTGCAATTCCGCTGAAATGGAATTCGCGGCCGTCACGAACAGATGGGCTCCACCGACCAGACCCGACAGACCCACGATTCCCTGTGCGCCGATCACCAGATACGACGGGCGGGAGGAGCGGCGGGCGAACAACAGTGGCTCCAGTTCACCACCCCCCTCACCTTCTTCGTCTTCGACCGAGAACTTGAGCTTCATGTAATAGACGTACATGCCCAATAGCACGACCGCGACAACCACATGAAAGAGCTTGGAGGGGATGACCGCGCAGGTCAACGCCAGCGCATAACTGATGAGGAAGAAGCTGATATCGACGCGGACTTCGCCATAATTGAGCTTGAACGTCGCCGTCCGTTTTCCGAGCTTGGCGTAGAGCAACAACAACAGCGCCAGAATCGGCAGGACCAGCGTGCTGAGCATGAACGGCGCCCCGAGAATGGCGCCTAGGCCGACCTCCATCTGCTCTCGCCCGGCCCCGAAAAAGATCGCAATGATCGGAATCGACGTCTCCGGGAGGGTCGTCCCGACCGCCGCGAAGACACTTCCGACCGCGCCTTCAGAAATGTTGAGGCGCTTGCCGAGCCATTCAATGCCGTTCGTAAAGAGGTGGCACCCGGCGAGGGTGATGACGACCGAGGCCACAAACAATCCCACATAGAACAGGATCGTCACTGGAGGCCTCGCGAGGAAGACACCTCACACAAGAAGACAACGGCAGTAGCTTCTGTGGTCACCTGCTCCCTTTTTCTTTATTCCCACGTTCTGCCGTGCGCCGATAGGCCTGCATAGCCTCTTCCAAAATGTCTTTCACCGGACGTCCGCTCTGTTCGGCAATCCGTTTGCAATCCTCATACTCCGGAGCGGCTTTGCTCCGACCCGGTCGGGAGTCCGCCACCTTGATGGAGACCTCGTGGCCCTGAACCCGCACCGGCACGAATCGTCGTGGCAGCACCCGTCGCTGTACCGCATGGGTCCTGACCCCGAGCGCCGTCGTGTCGGCAAACAACACCGCCAACACGGCTTCCACCTTCTCCGGGGGAGCGAGCACGGAGAGCACATTCCCGGGCCGGCCCTTTTTCATGGTGACCGGTGCCAAGGTCGCATCCACGGCTCCCGCAGCAAATACCCGATCGAAGACGCTCTCGTAGACCTGCGGATTCAAATCGTCGATGTTTGTCTGAAGCTCAACGATAGTTTCCACCGAACCTGCCGCGGCCGGTTCTTCACCGACGAACACACGTAATACGTTCGACCAATGCGAAGGATCGGCTGTTCCCGCCCCATACCCCACCCGGCGCACCTGCATAGGAGGCAAGCGACCGAATTCTGTCGCCAGGGTGCGTAATAAGGCCACCCCGGTCGGAGTCGCCAGTTCCCGCTGCGGCCCCTCGGCATAAACGGGCAGGCCGACCGCCAGCGCAGCCACGGCCGGTCCCGGCACCGGCAAGGATCCATGTGCCGACATGAGGGTACCCGATCCCACATTGATCGCGGAGGCCGTCACACGCTGCACCCCCAGGAGATGGAGTCCCAGGACCCCGCCCACCACATCGACAAACGAATCGATCACGCCGACTTCATGGAAATGCACATGCGAGGGTTCAACGCCATGGGCCTTCCCCTCAGCATGAGCCAGCACATCGAACACGGCCTGGCTCTTTTCTTTCACCACCGGGGGTAGGCCGCTCTTCAGTAGAATCCGTTTGATCTGCGCCAGCGTTAACGGCGCGCGAAAACCCTTCTCGATCAGCACATCGACTTTGGTCGCCGTAAGCGCCCCGCGTTCGACCCGCTTCCGCGTCAGGCGAAACCCCTCGATCCGCAACGAGGCAAGGCCGCGTACGAGGTCTTTAAACGGCAATTCCGCATCGACCAGCGCGCCCAATGTCATGTCGCCGCTGATGCCGGAGAAACAGTCGAAATGAAGATGTGTGGCCATGTCACTCCTGCGCGTCGATATCCACCGCGAGCGAGCGGCATCTTACCGGAGCCGCATCCAGACAGCAATCATTCCGCTCGTTCATTGACAGCCTTTCGATGCTGTGTTATCCCCAATCAAGAGACGCATTCCATCGGACCACCGACCCACACGCTGCGACTTCAACACCATGATCAATCCCACACCATTCAGCTCTACGATTGTCCTTCGCGCATTGCCTGCCGTAAGACTCGGTCTCCTGCTTCTCCTCAGCGCCGCGCTCCTGCTGGGAGGACAGCCCCTGGATGCGTCGGCCAAATCCAAGGGCAAGAGCATCGTCCCGCGCCCGGAGCCGGACCTGAAAATTGTCTCGCTGCAAGCCGCGCCGATGCCCTACCGCCCGCAGGACGGGCCCTTTCATTTCATCGCGACGGTACAACTGCCCAAGGAAGTCGATGAGCAATTGATGCTGGAGGTGTCCGCTCTGGTCATCTCCTCATCCATGACGTCGCTCCGCTTCCTTTCCATTCGTCAGCAGGTCAATGAACATGCGCAAACGGCCACCAGCGCCGCCGGTGACACACCACAGAAACATGTGCAGGTGGATCTGGTTTGGGACGGGCTCGACCACAACAAGCAGCAAGTTCCGGTCGGGTCCTATGAATATGAAGTGCGTGTCAAATTACTGAGTAATGGAGAAAAGGGCCAACGCACTCAGATGTTGTCCTGGCCCAAGCGCGGCAAGATTGTGGTGAAGAACTAAGCCTTCGAGCATACAGCGCCCACTGTCGTCTCTACCTCTCAGTCATTCAGCTTACGCCTCCCCCACCATGTTGATCCGATGAGCGAGGCAGCCGGCGCCGAATCCATTGTCGATATTCATTACTCCGACCCCAGCCGCGCAGGAATTCAGCATGGTCAATAACGCGGCTAACCCACCGAAGTGTGCGCCATAGCCCCGGCTCGTCGGTACCGCAATCACCGGTTGACGCACTAACCCGCCGACAACGCTTGGAAGCACGCCATCCATGCCGGCCACGACGACGAGCGCCCGGGCATCATGCAAGCGCTCCTGCTGCCCCAGCAGGCGATGCAAGCCGGCCACCCCCACATCGTACAACGTGTCGGTCTTGCTCCCCATGATGTCGGCCGTCACACGGGCTTCCTCCGCCACGGGAATATCGGCGGTGCCGGCGGTCACGATCAACACGGCCCCCCGGCGCACCAGCTTGGGCGGCGCAATGGCGACGACCCGTGCCGCTTCGTGATAGACCGCTCGCTTGCTCACACGGAGCAGCGCCCGCGCAACCGATGGTTCCACCCGCGTCGCCAACAGGGAATTATTCTTCCGCAGGAGAGTTCTGGCGATGGCAACGACCTGCACCACCGTTTTGCCTTCGCAGAAAATGACTTCCGGAAATCCCTGGCGCAGCGCACGATGGTGATCGAGCGAAGCAAACCCTAAGTTTTCATAGGGCAGGGTGCGCAGCTGATGCAGCGCATCCGGCACCGCAAGAGCCCCCTGCTGAACTTTCCTGAGCAACGCCTGCAACTGGTCCTGGTTCATGACGGGCTCTTCTCCCCCTTCGCTTCGCGCTCCATGAGATCACCGACTGCCTGGCGGCAAGGTTTGTCGGCAAAGAGCACCGCATTCACTTCCTGCACGATCGGCATATCCACATCACAGCGCAGGGCAAGTCCCAGTGCCGCCTTGGCCGTGCGCACGCCTTCCGCCACCGCCTGCATGCTGGCGAGAATTTCCGCCAATCGTTCGCCTTTACCTAACCGCACCCCCACCGAGTGGTTGCGGCTCATGGGCCCGGTGCAGGTCAGAATGAGATCACCGACCCCTGATAGACCATAGAAGGTTCGTGGATCGGCATCCATCGCAACACCCAGGCGGATCATTTCGGCCAGCCCGCGGGTGATGAGCGCAGCGCGGGCGTTATGCCCGAGTTCCAGCCCATCGACGACACCGGCAGCCAGGGCCATCACGTTTTTCAAGGCGCCGCCTAGTTGCACGCCCATCAGGTCGTCGTCCGCATAGACGCGAAAGTTCGGCGTCATGAACAGCGACTGAATCGCCTTGACCATTCCGGCATCCTGTCCGGCGAGACAGAGCGCCGTCGGTGTCTCCCGGCTGACCTCACTGGCAAAACTCGGCCCGGACAAGACCAACAATGAACCCTGCATATGCGCAGGCAACGCCGCCTGCATGACCTGCGTGACCAGCGCGAGCGTCTCCTCTTCGATTCCCTTGGTCGCACTGATCAGCGGAAGAGGCTGCGGCAGCAAGACTGCAATCCGGCTCAGCACCGTTCTCGCCACATGCGAGGGTACGGC
>JBEIQG010000043.1:0-19371 GCA_040376625.1 Nitrospira sp.
CGAGGAGGCGCTCGGCGCCACGGTTCGGCAGGTGGTCAAGATTCAAAGCGGCATTTCCTCGGAGAAGGCCAAGGAGATCACCAAGGCGGTGAAGGAGTCCAAACTGAAGGTGCAGGCGCAAATTCAAGGCGAGCAGGTTCGCGTGATCAGCAAGAGTAAAGATGATCTGCAGACGGCGATTGCCTTCCTCAAGGGGAAGGATTTCGGGATTGATCTGCAGTTCACCAACTACCGCTAGCACGGGATGGTGAAACAGGCATCCAGCTTCGTTCTCGCGTCGATCAGCGGCTCGACGTACAAGTACAGTACGCCTCTTCTCTCGCTGCGGCCCTGCTGGGCGACCTATTTGACCATCCCATACAGTCGCTACTAGTTCCAGCATGGCCAAACTTCTCATCTGTCTTTTGTTCTTCGTGTGGTCCCTCGGCGGATGCACCGGCAGCGACCCGATCGTTGTTATTCAACTACATCCGACCAATCCCGACATCCTCTACATTGCCACGAACGATTATATTTACAAATCCCGTGACGGTGGCAAGACCTGGAGCAACCTTTCGAAAGGGATGAGCCACTCGCGCGTGATTGCGATGGCGATTGATCCGTCCTACCCCGCCACGATCTATGCGGGCACGAAGGGCGATGCCGTGTACAAGAGTTACGATGGAGGTCAGCGTTGGACCTCCATGCGGGGCGGGCTTGATGACGCCACAATTTCCTCGGTCGTGAACCAATTTGTCTTCGACCCCGCCGACGACACGCATATCTTTTTGGCCACGACCATGGGTGTGTTCGAAACGAGGAATGCCGGTGAACGCTGGACGAAGCGGATGGACGGAATGAAGGAAGTATTGATGGTGGTCACACTGGGCATAGATCCCACGCGATCGTCCCTGCTCTATGCCGGCACCAGCGGCGGCATCTACAAGTCGGTGAACCAGGGGGCTCATTGGGTGCAGGTAAATCACGGCCTGGTTCCTGAAGGGATGGTGAAAACCTCTCGCGCGCTGAGCGTTACATCGGTGCAGGTCGACCCTTTCACGACGGACACGGTCTACGCCGCGACGCTGGCCGGTCTCTACAAAACCACCGATGGCGCCGCGTCCTGGGTACGTATCGGTGAATCGTTGCAGGATCAGATGATCGTGTCGATGGTCCTCGACCGTGCGAGGGCCGGAGTCTTGTACGTGGCGGCGCGGGACGGCATTCACCGTAGCGAGGACGGCGGAAAGAGCTGGGTGGCATTAAACGAGGGGTTGGCGACCACCAATATCAGGTCGCTGGCTCAGAGTGCTCTGGATCCGCGGCTCTTCTACGCCGGCACCAACGGCAGCGGATTGTACCGGAGTACGGACGGGGGGGACATTGGGAGTCGCTTCCGTCGGTCTTTCCTAAGTAATACCGATGGATTCAGTCGTGCGAATCTATCGGCGTGGCTGGTTGTTGAGGGAGGAGTCGCCGATGGCGGCGCCGATTCCCCGTGTCTGCACCGACGACGAGCGTTCGGCGTTTTCCGCTGAATTGATGTCAAAGCCGAATGCATTCGGCAGGGTAGTGTCTTGGGTGTGCGTACCCACCCGGTCCGGCAAGTTGCTGTCTTTGAGATCTTCTCCTCTGCGCGGGCGCAGGGATTCGTTGACGTTGCTGTACGGTGAGACTGTGGATCCGATGTCGGCGCCGAAGCTTGGATTGAGGGATCGGTTCAAATGGGTGTTCTCGATGTCTCCGCCGATTCTGGTCGGGATGGTGGTGTCCTGGATGTCCATGCCTGTTGGTGCTGAGGCCGGTGGCAGCTTGGCCCGAACGCCATGAGCAATGGCTTCGCGTTCCTCGTCGATACGCCGTGCTTCTCTTCCGCGCTGCTCATAGTCCAATGAATCGAGTTTCTCGAATCGGTCTCCAAGGGCTCTGATGCGCGCCCTGATTTTGGTGAGATCGTCCCGAGCGATGGCGACGGTTCCGACGATCTCGCTGAGTGTCCACTGGCGGGCAAAGGTGCCGAGTTTCGGAGATTGACCGGGTCCGCCGCCCAGTCCTGCTGCCCCGCTCCCCACGCCGAAGCCCGCACTGTTGTAAATCCCTTTTTGTTGCACCGACATCAGAATGTGGTTCGACTGGTCCAGGAGTTCGTCGATGCGTTCGACGGAATCGAACTCTCCGGCGCAGCATTCCAGAAATTCTCGATAGTCGCGGGTAAACTTCGATGCTTCATTCTGGATGTCAAGGATCTTGAGCGGCTCCTTCGGAGCAGAGGCGTCATGATCAGACGGGTCCGGTTTGTCCGGTTTCTTCGCGTCGCGTTCCTCATCGTACAGAGCCGTACAGCCTGCATCAGGAGTGGCGGTGATCCGCTTGTCTGCCGCGCGGTCCGGGCACCAATAGATCTTTCCGGGCCGGTTTAACGGGTTATCGGTTCGGAATTCCCCTGCCAGTGCGGAGGGCAGCAGGCCTAACACGAGAAGCCCGGCGAGCAGCGGTGTAAGTGATCGGGGATGGTGGAGCAATATGGTGCGCATCATGATGTGATGATGCCCCTGGCATGACATTGTGTCAACGAAACGGGGGATTTATGATGCGCTTGAAAAGCTCGTGACTGTTGGTTACCCTCCGGCCATAGGCCCCTCCGGCACACCTCTATCTGAATAGGATGACCTATGTCTGTGATGTATATCGATGAAGCGGCCGCCCATGCCGGGCAGGAAGTGACGATTCGGGGGTGGCTTCGCAGCCGTCGCGACAAGGGAAAACTTCATTTTCTGATCGTGCGGGATGGAACCGGGGACATTCAGGCGGTCGTGAGCAAGGCGACGGTGGGCGATGCACAGTTTGCTCGATCGGCGGAACTCACTCAGGAATCCAGTCTCGTCATCACCGGCACGTTACGGCAGGATGCGCGTGCGCCGGGCGGGTATGAGCTCGACGTGCTTCGTCTTGAAGTGTTGCAGGTCGCGGAGCCTTTTCCCATCCAACCGAAAGAACATGGCACGGGATTTTTGATGGAGCATCGCCATCTCTGGCTGCGCTCCAGTCGACAGCATGCCGTGCTCCGCATTCGCCATGAAATTATTCGAGCCTGCCGGAACTTTTTCGACGATCGTGGCTTCACGTTGGTCGATGCGCCGATTTTCACGCCGAATGCCTGTGAGGGCACGACCACCTTGTTTCAAACGCAGTACTTTGATGAGACGGCCTATTTGACTCAGAGCGGGCAACTCTATAGTGAGGCCACCGCCGCGGCGTTTGGAAAGGTCTATTGTTTTGGTCCGACCTTCCGCGCGGAGAAGTCCAAGACGCGCCGGCATTTGATGGAGTTTTGGATGGTGGAGCCGGAGGTGGCCTTTGCGCAATTGCCCGATATGATGGATCTCGCTGAACAGTTCCTGTCTCATATTGTGGCGGCCGTGCTGAAGAGCCGTCGCGCTGAGCTGCTTCTGCTTGAACGGGATCCGGCGAAGCTGGAGCGTGTGACGGCCCCGTTTCCACGCATTACCTACAATGAGGCCATCGACATTCTGCAACGCAAAGGAAATCCCGCGAAGCCCGGTGACGATTTTGGCGCCGATGATGAGACGATTCTTTCGAAGGAATTCGACCGGCCGGTGATCGTGCATCGGTACCCTGCAGCCATGAAGGCATTTTATATGGAGACGGATCCAGAGCGGCCTGATCTGGCCCTCTGTATGGATGTGCTGGCGCCGGAAGGCTATGGAGAAATCATCGGCGGTGGCCAACGCATCCACTCTCACGAAAAACTTTTGGCGCGTATTCAGGAGCATCATCTTCCGGTCGAGGCGTTTCAATGGTATCTCGATCTCCGTCGGTACGGCTCGGTTCCTCACGCGGGATTTGGAATGGGTATTGAGCGTGCCGTGGCTTGGATTTGTGGGCTCGATCACGTGCGGGAAACGATTCCCTTTCCCCGGATGTTGTATCGACTCTATCCGTAGCAGCGAGCCCCTCCATTGCTGCCTGCGTTTCGGCGAGCGTCGCCACCGGAATGCGGGTATTTCATCAATCTGATTTTCCTGATGGTCCCCATTTTTTCCTGACAAAAAATTGCGCAAAAATCATTGCCTGGTGGGTGAGTTTCCCACAGGATTGTCCACAAGTGTGGATAACTTTCCCTCAAATTCCGGCCAAATTAGGCATGTGTCTAAACTGAACAATATTCTTGATAAATAGGGGTTAATTCTGTTGACAGCCATTTGGTTGAGTGTATACTCCACCCAATGAGTGGGGTGAAGTGGGTGGAAATGGAAATAGATTCTGCTCGCGATTCCCATGAGCCGGTTTTAGTCGAAGAGATCTTGTTCTGGTTGCAGTGTAAACCAGGTGGTGTTTACGTGGACTGCACTCTTGGATATGCAGGGCTTGCTGCTCGCCTCCTCGATCACTCCGCTCCAGATGGCATCCTTGTGGGAATTGATCGCGATGCTGTGGCGCTCGCGGAGTCACAAATGCGTCTGCGAGAGGTCGCGCATCGAGTGCATTTCCGACATGGGAATTTCTGCGACCTGAAAGCGTTGATCGGTGGGGGTGGGGTGTCGCGCGTGGATGGCGTGATTTTCGATCTGGGCGTCTCCTCGCCCCAGCTCGATCGTGCGGAGCGAGGTTTCAGTTTTCGCGAAGACGGCCCACTGGATATGCGCATGGATCAGCGCGAAGGACGCACGGCTGCGGACCTGGTTCGCGATCTGCCCGAGACCGAGTTGGCCGATCTGATCTATCAGCTTGGTGAGGAGCGATACTCGCGCCGAATAGCTCGCGCGATCGTGCAGGCCCGGGTGCAGGGGGTGATCGGAACAACCTGGCAGTTGGCGGCAGTGGTGGAACGCGCGGTGCCGGCTTCGTATCGGCACGGACGGATTCATTGCGCTACGCGCACCTTCCAGGCGTTGCGGATCGCCGTGAATCGTGAGTTGGACGTGTTGGAGCCGGCGCTCCGGGATGCGGTGGACATTCTGGCGCCGGGCGGGCGTGTCTGTGCCGTCTCGTTTCATTCGCTCGAAGACAGGATCGTGAAGCATACGTTTCGGGCACTGGCAAACGGCCCCGAAGCCTCGGTGAGGGTGTTGACGAAAAAACCGGTCATCGCCTCGGAAAGCGAGCGTAACCGAAACCCGCGGTCACGGAGCGCAAAGTTGCGAGTCGTGGAGCGGATCTCCAAGGAGTATGTGAAATGAAAGCCGTCGCGTTTGCCGCGGTCACATCACTGGTGTTGCTCTTTGTGTGGGAGCGGGTGGACATCGTTCGTATCGGCTACCACATCGAACGGCTGAAGGTGCAGAAAGTCCTCCTTGAGCGCGAGCGCGATGAATTGCGCGTGAAGCTCTCCGGCCTCACGGCACCTGAGCGGATTGCGCGTCTGGCCGGCGACAAGTTGGGGATGATGCAACCGGAGAAGGGCCAGGTCGTCGTCATCAACATCGAGCCGGAAGCGCCGGCCAATCCGGTCGTTGCTGAAGGTGAGGTGCGGATCGCCAAAAACATCGTAACGCGGAGAGCCCGATAGTGGCTTCGACCCCTTTTCGCAGTCGTCGTATCGTGGTGGCCTGCGGGCTGGTGGTCGCGTTCGTGCTGGTCATTGTCCGTCTCGTGAATCTCCAGGTGATGCAGTCGGCGGAGCTGACCGTGAAGGCCGATCGGCAGCATCAGAAAAATGTCACGCTGGAAGGCGCGCGCGGGACGATCTACGATCGAAACGGCAAAGTGTTGGCGATGAATATGGATGTGCCGTCGGTATTCGGCGTTCCGGCTTCCCTCGGGAACCCGGGTGTGACGGCGCGCAATCTCTCGCCGATCTTGCACGTTAAAGCCACGGAGCTCGAAAAGAAGCTGAAGCAGGAAAAGCATTTCGTGTGGCTGGCACGAAAGCTTGAGCCGGAGCAGGGGCGTCGGCTTGAACGACTTGCACTCGATGGAGTCGGGGTTGTGATGGAGGGGCGACGCTTCTATCCCAAGGGACCACTGTTGTCGCACGTGTTGGGATTTGCCGGGATGGACGATCGTGGCTTGGAGGGTGTGGAACTGCGCTACGAGCAATATCTGCGTGGTGAGAAGCGGTCCGTCGTCCTGCAGCGTGATGCATTGGGGCGTGCCGTATTCCCGAAGGGGCTCAATGAGGAGGGGGCGGCAGCCGGGCATAGTCTGACCCTCACCGTCGACGAGGTGATTCAGTACATTGCTGAAAAAGAGCTGGATGAGGCCGTGAGTCGATCGAATGCCAAGTCAGGCACGATCATTGTCCTGGATCCGAAAACCGGGGCGATATTGGCCATGGCAGTCAGTCCGCGATTCGACCCCAACACGGTCGGTGCACTCGCTCCGGACCGGTGGCGCAATCGCGCGTTGACTGACACGTATGAGCCTGGATCCACCATGAAGACGGTGATTGCCGCAGCGGCGCTCGAAGAGAAGGTCATGACGCCCGGCAGCATGATCTATGGAGAGAACGGGCAATTCTCGATCGCCAATACTGTGATTCACGATCATGAAAAAACCGGCTGGATGACCTTTGCGCAGATGATTCACAAGTCGAGCAATATCGGCGCGGCGAAGGTCGGTATGGCGTTGGGTGAATGGCGGGTGTTCGATTATCTCAAGGAGTTCGGGTTCGGCGACAAGACCGGTATCGATTTGCCTGGTGAAACAGTGGGGTTGCTGCGTGGACCGCGCCAGTGGGGCAAGCGTTCTCTGGCTTCGATTTCGATGGGGCAGGAGGTGGGGGTGACACCGCTCCAGATGGTCACAGCCGTTTCAGCTATTGCGAACGGGGGCGTATTGATGAAGCCCTTCGTGGTCTCCGAGATTCGCAATGCCAAGGGACAATTAGTGGCGCAAACCATGCCGCAAGCGAAACGGCGGGTCATTTCTGCGGATACGGCGAGGACGTTGACGACGTTGCTGGAGGGAGTGGTGACGAACGGCACCGGCGGCAAGGCGGCGATCCCGGGCTTCCGGGTGGCCGGCAAGACCGGTACGGCTCAGAAGGTTGATCCCCGCACCGGAGCCTATTCCTCCACGCTGCTGGTTGGATCGTTTCTCGGGTATGTGCCGGCGGAAGATCCGCGGCTGGCAATGATCGTCGTGATCGACGAGCCGCGCGGTGAAGGCTGGGGTGGCGTCGTAGCTGCGCCGGTGTTCCGTCGGGTCGGCGAGCAGGTGCTCAACTATCTGGGCGTGGCCGTGGATGAGCCGGTCAAGTTGGCCATGGCCGGTCTTGAGTCTTGATATGACACTCGATGAATTGATCAGTCCGATCCACGGGCGCCTCGGAGTGTTGGAACGCAACGGAGACCAACGTGTGACCATTGCCGATCTGACCGAGGATTCGCGGGATGTGAGACCCGGGTGTCTCTTCGTGGCCGTGCCAGGAGAGCGCGTCGATGGCCATCAGTTTCTGGACCGTGTGGTCGCGGCGGGGGCGGCGGCTGTCGTGGTGCAGCGGAACGTGGCAGTCGGCTCGATCCCGTCAGTGCGCGTGCAGGACTCGCGCGCGGCTTTGGGGGTACTCGGTAGCCGATTCTTCGGCGATCCGTCATCCTCGTTGCGGATGATCGGTGTCACGGGCACAAACGGAAAGACCACGACGACCTATGTCGTCAAAACCATGCTGGAAGCCGCGCGACGCCAGGTCGGACTCATCGGGACGGTTGCCTATCTCGTCGGGAAGGAATCGATTCCGGCATCGCATACGACGCCGGGTGCGTTGGAGTTGCAGAAATTATTTGCGCGAATGCGCGCGGCAAGGTTGGATACGGTGGTGATGGAGGTGTCCTCCCATGCGCTTGCCCTGGATCGGACCGCTGGATCGGAGTTCGACGTCGCCGTCTTTACGAATCTGACGCAGGACCACCTCGACTTTCATCTCGATATGGAGCGTTATTTCCAGGCGAAACTGAAGCTGTTTGTCGAATTGGGGAAGGCGGGCGCGGTGAAACAGGGGAAGCGGGCGATCGTCAATGTGGATGATCCCTGGGGCGCGCGCATTCGGGCGGCCTGCACCGTTCCGGTTTGGACCTATGGCCTGCACCAGCAGGCCGATATTTACGCCGAAGGAGTGACACTCTCGCCGTCCGGCACCAGTTTTACGCTGCACAGCCCCGCCGGGACGTGCCCGATCAGGAGTCGTCTGTTGGGAGAGCATAATGTCTCGAATCTCTTGGCTGCCATCGGGGTGGTGTTGCATGAAGGGTTGACGCTCGATCACGTCCGATCGGCAATCGAGACGGTCACGAACGTGCCGGGGCGGTTCGAGCTGGTCGAGGCAGGCCAGGACTTTTCCGTGGTCGTGGACTATGCGCATACCGAAGATGCGCTGGTCCGGTTGTTGACCGCAGCGCAGGCGCTTCGTACGGGGCGAATCATCACTGTCTTTGGGTGTGGCGGGGACCGTGACAGGACCAAACGCCCCAAAATGGGACGTGCAGCCGTACAATATAGCGATGTGGTGATTCTGACCTCGGATAATCCGCGTACCGAAGATCCTTCGGCGATCCTGCGTGAGGTCGAGGTCGGGGTAAAAGAGGCGCTGGTAGACCGGGGGCACGTGCGGTATCGCATGGTTGCGGATCGCCGGGAGGCCATCGAGGCCGCCATTCGTGAGGCGAAGCCGGGGGATATGGTGTTGATCGCGGGGAAGGGGCACGAAGATTACCAGATCGTGGGAACTACGAAACATCACTTCGACGATCGGGAAGTTGCGCGCGACACGATCGAGGCGCTCCGATCCGAAGCCTGAGCCTGAGCGAGGGACTGCATGCGGGAGCATGGGAATCGCGGTGTGATGGCGCTGTTTACGGTCGAGGAAATCTGCGAGGTCTTGAGTGTCCGGCCGCCGGCCGGCGTCACGCCTCAGGATTTGAAGCAACGCATTCGTCGTGTGGTGACCGATTCGCGGTTGGTGCGCAAAGGCGATCTCTTCATCGCCTTCCAGGGCGAGCGGTTTGACGCGCATACCTTCGTGCCGAAGGCGCTGGCCCAGGGGGCGGTCTGTGCCATCGTGCAGGAGGACTATCGCATACCTCCGGCGCCGAAACGTACCGGCGTGCCCATGCTGCTCGGGGTAAGAGATACGCTCGAGGCCTATCAACGACTGGCCACGCACTATCGAAACCGGTTTCCCATTCCGGTCATCGCGATCACGGGGAGCAACGGCAAGACGACGACGAAGGAAATGGTCGCCCAGGTGGTGGCACAGCGCTGGAAAACGCTCAAGACCGAGGGCAATCTCAATAATCGAATCGGTGTCCCGCAGACCCTGTTTCAATTGGCACCTCGCCATCAGGCCGCCGTGATTGAAATGGGGGTGGATCAGCAAGGGCAGACCACCCGGCTATGCGAAATCGCGAAACCGACGATTGGCGTGATTACCAACATCGGTCCGGACCATTTGGAGTTTTTTGGCAGTATGGAAGGGTCCGCGCAGGCCAAAGCCGAGTTGCTCGACCATTTGCCTCAGGATGGGGCGGTGGTGTTGAACGCCGACGATGAATATTTTGACTATCTCGCGGCCAGGGCGCAATGCCGCGTTGTGGCGTTCGGGGTGTCTCCCAAAGCCACCATCCGCGCGGCCAATATCCGGGTCGATGAAAAAGGCGGAACGGTGTTCGGCCTGGTAGTGCCGGGAAAAAGTCGTCAGACGGAAATCCGCATCCGGACGCAGGGGCAACACAATGTGAGCAATGCCCTCGCGGCGGCTGCGGTCGGGTATGCGTTGGGGTTATCAGGGGTGGCCATCGCCGAAGGGTTGGCGAAGTTTCGTCCGGCCGCAATGCGATCGCAGATCAGCCTCTCCCACGGGGTGCAGGTGATCAACGATTGCTACAACGCGAATCCGGCCTCGATGAAAGCGGCCGTGCAACTGCTGGCTGAGCTTGGCCGGGGAAAACGGTCGATTGCGGCGTTGGGCGACATGCTGGAGCTGGGCACGGACAGCAAGCGGATGCACCGGGAAGTGGGGGCGTTTCTGGCCGCGCAAGGGATCGGACATCTGCTCGCCTGCGGTGTATTGGGGCGAGAGTTGGCCGAAGGCGCCCGGCAGGCCGGGATGGCGTCCGACCGCATCACGGAATTGCCCGATGCGCCGGCGGCGGCCGCTGCCCTGGCGCGGATGGTCCGGCAGGGCGACGTGGTGCTGGTTAAGGCCTCGCGGGGTATGCGCATGGAGCAGGTCGTGGAAGCCGTGACGGGAATGCGACGGGTCGCACGCAAGGCCTGCTAGTCGGCAGGCACATACAAAAGGAACTTTAGGGCCCGCTGATCCATGGCGGGCAAAGATGCCGTAGGATGTTATATAACTGGCTATACCCCCTTCACACACAGTTTTCATTCCTGAACGTCTTTCGGTACCAGAGCTTCCGGATTATCTATGCGGCGGTCACGGCGTTTTTAATCGCCTTTGTGATGGCCCCCTGGGTCATCCGGAAACTGCAGGAGATCAAGCTCGGCCAGCAGATTCGCGACGATGGGCCGAAGCGGCATTTGGCCAAAAGCGGCACGCCGACCATGGGCGGGATACTCATTATCTTCGCGGTGGTGTTGTCCACGTTGCTGTGGGCTGACATGACCAACCGGTACGTGTGGCTGGTCGTGGTGGCGACGGTGGGTTTCGGCGCAATAGGGTTTGCGGATGACTATCTCAAGTTCATCAAGCGCCAATCGAAAGGCCTCTCGGCGGCACAAAAATTCACCTGCCAGATTCTGGTCGCGCTGACCATCGGCGTCTTTCTCTACACGTTGCCCAGCTATACGACGAAACTCAGCGTGCCGTTCTTCAAATTTTTCACGCCGGACCTCGGTTGGTTCTACATCGTGTTCGTCATTCTTGTCATTGTCGGCAGCTCCAACGCCGTCAATTTGACGGACGGGCTCGATGGGCTGGCGATCGGTCCGGTCATGATCGCTTCGCTGGCCTATACGATCGTGGCCTATGTGACCGGGAACCGAGTGATGGCCGAATATTTGCTTATCCCCTACATCGAAGGCGCGGGGGAAATCGCCATCTTTACCGGAGCCATCTTGGGATCGAGTCTGGGGTTTTTATGGTTCAACACCTATCCGGCCTCCGTCTTTATGGGCGACGTGGGCTCTCTTCCGTTGGGGGCGGCTCTCGGCACCGTGGCTGTGATCAGCAAACATGAACTGCTGCTCCTGTTGGTCGGCGGCGTCTTTGTCATCGAAGCGTTGTCGGTCATTCTGCAGGTGGGGTCCTATAAGCTTCGGGGGAAACGTATCTTCAATATGGCGCCCATTCACCATCATTTCGAGATGAAGGGGTGGGACGAGCCGAAGGTCGTGGTGCGTCTGTGGATCATTGCCATTTTGCTGGCATTGCTCAGCTTGAGCACGCTCAAATTACGGTAGGCGAACACCTGTGAACGTGAAAGATCTCCAAGTGACAGTCGTCGGATTGGCCCGGAGCGGGATCGGCGCGGCACGCCTGTTGAACCATCTGGGAGCCCGGGTGACCCTGGCCGACCGGAAGGAGGCGCAGGAATTGACCACCATCCTGTCGCAGGTGGACCGGTCAAGCATCGCGGTGAAGGTGGGGGCGCAGTACGAGTCCGCACTCGAAGGGGCCGACCTGGTCGTGATCAGCCCGGGTGTGCCGACTCATCTCGATGCGCTCAATCGTGTGCGTGCCCGCGGGGTCCGGGTTGTCGGGGAACTGGAACTGGCCTCTCGCTTTCTGTCGGCGCCGGTGGTGGCCGTGACCGGGACCAACGGGAAGAGCACGACGGTGACCTTGATCGGCAAGTTTTTGCAACAAAGCGGGAAACGGGCCTTCGTCGGGGGCAATCTCGGGATAGCGGCCAGCGAGGCGGCCTTGGTTTCCGTGCAGGCCAAGGCGGGGACTGCCGCACCCTATGACTATGTGGTGCTGGAGGTCTCCAGTTTCCAACTTGAGACGACTGAGCAGTTCCATCCCTGGATTGCCTCGATTTTGAACGTGACCCTGGACCACATGGACCGTTATGCCTCAGTTGAGGACTATGTGGCGGCGAAGGCGAACATCTTCGCCAACCAAACGGCAGGCGACTATTCGCTGTTCAATCTTGATGATGCGCGCGTGGCCGCGCTTCGTGAACGCACCAAGGGTACCGTGCTGGGATTCAGCCGCAGCGGCGCCACGGTGTCGGGAGTGGCGGGGGCCACCGTGCTTGACGGCGATCTGATCGTGACGACGGTTCGAGGGAAGCGGGAGGAAATCTGTCGCCGGAGCGATATGCGGCTGATCGGCATCCACAACGTCGAAAACGTGATGGCGGCGGTGACCTACGGCTTGCTCTGCGGCTGCTCCATCGAGTCCATTCGCGCCGTGCTGCGATCCTTCCCCGGGCTGGAACATGCCCTGGAGGTGGTGCGCGAGCGTCGCGGCGTTCGTTTCGTGAACGACTCCAAAGGCACCAACGTCGATGCGGTGCTGAAGGCGTTGGAAGGAATCGACCAGCCGATCTGGCTGATTGCCGGTGGCCGCGACAAGGGCGGCGACTTTTCCCGCCTCGAAAGGGCCATACGGGAACGGGTGAAAGGGCTGATTTTGATCGGGGAGGCTGCCGGCCGTATTCGGGCGGCGATGGGTGATTTTGACCGGTGTCGTCCTGCAGCGACCCTCCGCGACGCCGTGGAGCTTGCTGCTCGCGAGGCGCAGCCCGGCGAGGTGGTCTTACTCTCGCCGGCCTGCGCCAGTTTCGACATGTTTGCGGATTATCAGGACCGGGGCCGCCAGTTTAAGTCTCTGGTGCAAGGGCTGCCGGCGTGAGGCCGGAGCCCGGTGGGAGGAATGACAGCTGATCGATGGCACAGCATGCGCTCGGAACACTGATGTTGCCCTGGTCGACCTCGACTCAGCGGGCGACCAAACGCGTGCCGGTCGATCCGGCCCTGCTGGCCGTGACACTCACTCTTGCCCTGGTGGGACTGGTCATGGTGTTCAGTGCCAGCGCGGTGGTCGCGGGAAATCGGTTTCACGACCCCTGGTACTTCTTGAAGCGCCAGTTGGCCTGGTTGGGTGCCGGTCTCCTGGTGATGCATCTCATCTCGAAGATCGATTACGCAATCTGGAAGAAACTGGCGATTCCGTTACTCTTGGGAACAACCGTGCTGCTGGTGTTGGTGCTCCTTCCATCGCTCGGCAGTGTGGCCAAAGGGGCGCGCCGGTGGCTGCATCTCGGTCCGATCAACGTTCAGCCGGCCGAGTTGGCCAAGTATGCGGTGGTCATATACATCGCGGCCTATCTGACGAAGAAGCAGGACCAGCTTGCCCACTTTTCTCGCGGCCTGTTGCCGCCGCTGATTGTGCTGGGGCTGCTGAGCGGCCTGGTATTGCTGGAGCCGGACCTGGGAACGGTCGTGGTGATGGGCCTAGTGGTTGTGACAATGCTGTTTCTGGCAGGGGCGCGAATCAAGCATCTCGGACTCCTGGCGCTCGGTGCGCTGCCGGCGGTGGCGGCCTTGATTCTGGGGTCCTCTTACCGGCGTCGACGAGTGATCGAATATCTGTACGGGGCGAAGGATCCGACCGGTTCGGGATATCAAATCCATCAATCCTTTCTGGCGTTCGGGAGCGGCGGCCCGTTCGGTGTGGGCCTGGGCGAAGGAAAGCAGAAGTTGTTTTTTCTGCCGGAGGCGCATACCGACTTTGTGCTGGCTCTGGTGGGCGAAGAGCTGGGGCTGATGGGCACCGTGACCATCGTGCTGCTGTTTGGGCTGTTCGTCGTCAAGGGCTTTCAGATCGCGGGGCGGGCGCGCAACCCGTTCGGTCGGCACCTGGCCATGGGCATCACGCTCCTCGTCGGCATGCAGGCCTTGGTCAATGCCGGAGTCGTCACCGGACTTTTGCCGACCAAAGGCTTGACTCTGCCTTTTGTCAGCTATGGCGGATCGTCATTGATGGCCAATTTGTTCGGCGTGGGGATTCTGCTGAACATCTCACGCGACCGGCAAGGCGGGCAGGACAGCAGTGGACCGCGGGCTGTACGCAAGCGGGGAACGGTGACGGAATGAACGTGGTCATCGCCGCAGGCGGAACGGGAGGGCATCTGTATCCGGCCATCGCCGTTGCACGGGAATTTTTACGGCGCGATCCATCCACCCGGATTCTGTTTGTGGGCACGACGCGTGGAATTGAACGCAAAGTGCTGGCCCATGAAGGTTTCCCCTTGCAGTGCATCGATGCCAATCCTTTGATGGGGAAAAGTCCGCTGGAGATCCTGAAGGCCCTGCTCACCTTGCCGAAGAGTCTGTGGCAGTCGATGGGCATACTCAAGAAGCAGAGTGCCGATCTCGTGTTCGGCGTGGGCGGGTACACGAGTCCGGCTATGCTACTGGCGGCGTTTTTACGGCGGATCCCCGGTGTGATTCTCGAGCCGAACGCCTATCCCGGCATGGCGAACAAGGCGGTCGCGCCCTTCGTGCAGCGGGTGTTCCTGGCTTTCGAGTCGACGGTGACATTTTTCGATCGATGCAAAACCAGCGTGGTGGGCACACCGGTCAGACAGGCGTTTCTAGACTCTGGCGTTCCGGCAGCGAGCCGGGCAGAGGAACGCAGCACTCAACACCTGTTGGTCTTCGGCGGCAGTCAGGGTGCGAAGGCCATCAACTCGGCGGTGATCGAGGCCTTGCCCATGCTTCGCTCCATGAAAGGCCAGCTCACCATCACCCATCAAACCGGTGAGGCGGATTACGCCAGAGTCGCGGCTGCGTATGAACAGGCTGGAATGCCCGCGCAGGTCGTGCCCTTTCTCTACGACATGCCGGCGGTGCTGCGAAACGCCGATCTCGTGGTGGCGAGGGCCGGAGCCATGACGATTGCCGAATTGACGGTCTGTGGAAAGGCGGCGATTCTGATTCCGCTGCCGACGGCGATCTACAACCATCAGTTGCGGAATGCCGAGGTGATGGCGAAGGCGGGCGGCGCTGTGCTCCTGCCGCAAGCGGAATTGACCGGGGCCGGACTGGCGCAAGCCGTCACCGGGATTTTGAAGGAGCCGCATCGGCTTCAGACCATGAGTGAACAAAGTTGGAATATGCGGCGCAGCGATGCGGCAGAAACCATCGTTCGTGAGTGTTACGACGTCATAAGGAGGCGCCATGAGGCCAGCGACAGCGCTCGCGCCCTATGAACAACGAGAGCGGGAGGCACAGCAACATGACAGGACCGGCAGTCACCGACCATTTCGAGAACAGGGACTAAGGCGGACGGCGATGTTTAGAAAGACACAACATATTCATCTGGTGGGCATCGGCGGATCCGGGATGAGCGGGATCGCCGAGGTGTTGTTGACGCTCGGGTACAAGGTCAGCGGCTCGGATCTGAGCCAGTCGGAAACGACGCGCCGGCTTGAGGAACTCGGGGGGCGCATCGCGATCGGTCACCATGAGTCCAATATCGGGGAGGCCCAGGTCGTGGTGATCTCCTCTGCAGTGGCCGCCACCAATCCCGAAGTCGTCGCGGCGAAAGCGCGACAGATTCCGGTCATCCCCCGTGCGGAGATGCTGGCGGAGCTGATGCGGCTCAAGTTCGGCGTGGCGATCGCCGGGGCGCACGGAAAAACGACGACGACCTCGATGGTGGCCAATGTGCTCGCGCAAGGCGGATTGGACCCCACTATGGTGATCGGCGGCAAGGTGAATGCGCTCGGGAGCCATGCCCGGTTGGGGCGCGGTGATCTACTCATTGCGGAAGCGGATGAAAGCGACGGGTCGTTTCTGCGACTCGCCCCGACCATCGCCGCTGTCACCAATATCGACCGTGAGCACCTGGACCACTACGGGACCATGGAGAAGTTGAACGACAGTTTTCTGGAATTCGTGAACAAGGTGCCGTTCTACGGCCTGGCCGTGTTGTGCTCCGACGACGAACGGCTGCGAAATCTGTTGCCGCGCGTGGTGAAGCGCTATCAGACGTACGGTCTGCAAGAACACCCCGGCCATGTTCCCGACTTTCGCGCCACCGATATCAGTTTGCGGCAATGGGGGTCGGAGTTCCGGGTGTTCTTCCGCGGACGCAACCTCGGTCCGTTCCGGTTATCCATTCCCGGCATTCACAATGTCTCAAATTCACTGGTGGCGATTGCCATCGGCATGGAGTTGGATATTCCGGTGGACCTGATCCGGAAAGGCCTCGCGGCGTTCAGCGGTGTGGAGCGACGGTTCCACCTGCGCGGTGAGAAGGCCGGCATCATGGTGGTGGACGACTACGGCCATCATCCGACCGAGGTACGGGCCACGATCGCGGCCGCGAAGCAGGGGTGGGATCGACGCGTGGTCGTGCTGTTCCAGCCGCATCGGTACAGCCGTTCGCGCGATTTGATGCAGGAATTCGCCCATGCGTTCGACCAGGCGGATGCGCTTTTTATGACGGAAATTTATGCGGCGGGTGAACAGCCCATTCCCGGCGTGTCCGGTGCGAAGCTGGTGGAGGCGGTGCAAGCGGCCGGGCATCCTTCGGCCACCTTCGTCGAGCGCAAGGACACCATGGCGGAGCAGGTGCTGCCGACCCTGAAATCCGGGGATCTCGTGATTACCCTCGGCGCAGGAGATATCTGGAAAACGGGATTGGCGATCCTGGAGCGATTGCCGGCTTAGGGGCGGCGAGGCGAACAAGAGTGTTACGTGCAGCGGGCAAAGATCATGCGGCAAGAACCAGGAAAGACTGGTCGCGTATTCTTGCGGGGGTCCGCGGAACGCTCACGTACGAGGCCTCGCTGCAGGCCTATACGTCATTCCACATCGGGGGACCGGCGGAAGTTCTGGTGGAGCCGGCCGATGTGGAGGACCTTTGCCGGGTGGTGGGACAGGCGCGTGCGGAACACGTTCCGATCTTTGTGGTGGGCGGGACCAATCTGCTCGTTCGTGACGGGGGCATCCGGGGGATCGTGGTTAGCCTGCGTCAATTCAAAGCCGTCCGACAGGAATCGGACCACGTGCTCTATGCAGAAGGTGGCGTGGGCATGCCGACGTTGATCAGCTATACCATCCGCCGATCGCTTGCCGGTTTGGAATGGGGTGCCGGAATTCCTGGGACCGTGGCCGGTTGCGTTGTGATGAATGCAGGAACGCGCCTGGGAGAAATGAAGGATTGCGTCAAGGCCGTCCGGATGGTGGATCCTCGCGGCCGGGTGGTGGATATTCCCGCCGCGGATATTCCGTTCAGCTATCGGCGGGCGCATCTTCCGCGCGGAATCGTCGCGGGAGTTTGGGTGCACTTGAAGCCCGGAGACCACGATCGGATCGAGAAGACCGTAAAGGACTATCTCCAATATCGCAAACAGACACAACCGCTCACTCTGCCGAGCGCCGGTTGCGTGTTTAAAAATCCTCCGCGGGACTCCGCTGGTCGTCTGGTGGACGCGGCCGGCCTGAAGGGGGCCCGCATCGGAGATGTGCAGGTCTCGGAGAAGCACGCGAATTTCATGGTGAACCTCGGCCATGCGCGCGCCGCCGATGTGCTGGCATTGATCAGGAAGGTCCGCGCGGCCGTCAAAAAGGTATCGGGCGTGAAGCTGGAGTTGGAACTGAAGGTCGTGGGTGAGGCCTGACGCAGATCGATGAAGGGAGTGGATGTGACGGAACGAAAGCCGCTGACGCGTTCGAAAATCGGGGTCTTGATGGGAGGCCACTCGTCTGAACGGGAAGTGTCGCTGAAGACCGGCGAGGCTGTCTATCGCTCGCTCGTGCGAAGCGGCTACGACGCAGTGGCTATCGACGTCGGACCGGATCTGTCGAAGACGCTGCAGGAGCAGGCGATCGAGATCGGGTTTCTGGCCCTCCACGGACCGGGAGGCGAGGACGGCGCGATCCAGGGCTTTTTGGAGACCCTTGGCATTCCCTATACGGGTTCCGGTGTTCGGGCCAGCGCCGTCGGGATGCATAAGGTGGTGACTAAGACGGAATTGGAGGCACAGGGGATTCCAGTGCCACGAGGCACGGTAGTACGGCGAGGCACAGCTCCTAGTCTGAATAAAGTGCTGGGCGCTTATAAGTTGAAGTTACCGGTGGTCGTCAAACCGGCGAGTCAGGGATCTACGATCGGGGTGACCATTGTCCGGAAGCCGTCGCAATGGAAAGCGGCTCTCGGTGCGGCGCACCGGTATGACGAGGAAGCGATGGTCGAGACCTTTATTCCCGGGCATGAGGTGACGGTATCGTTGTTGGGCGGGCCCGATGAGGTGGTGGTCGGGTTGCCGGCCGTGGAGATCGTGGCACCGGGCGGATTCTATGACTTCTCGGCTAAGTATGAGAAGGGCCGAACCCAGTACCTATGCCCGGCGCCGCTTCCGGCCGCAGTCACTCGGCAGATTAAGCAACTGGCCATCCGGACCTATCAAGTCTTGGGATGCAGCGGGGCGGCCCGGGTCGATTTCCGGATAACCCCGAAGTGGAAACCCTTTGTGCTCGAGATCAATACAGTGCCGGGAATGACGGAGACGAGTCTTCTGCCGATGGCGGCGGGGAAGGCCGGACTGTCGTATGACGCATTGACGGAACGGATTCTCCTGTCAGCTCTCCGGCGGGCCGGAGTCGGGTCATTTCGGGCCGTGAGGTAGCAATGTCGTTGCGGTGGCGCAAGGTACGCCCCATCAAAGTGAATCCGCGGGCCAATGCCCGTTCGGAATCCGCGCCGGGTCGCCATCGGACAGGTGAGGCGGGCGGGTCTTGGTCCAGACTGGTTCGCGGTCTGCTGATCTCACTGCGGGTAGTGGCTACGGTGACCGTTCTGGTCGGCGGGTGTTCGGGACTGTTCGTCCTGGCCCGCGAAGTGGGGCCTCTGACGCGGGAATGGTTTCTGGTGCGCTCGGTGTCGGTGAGCGGGCTGCACCATGTCACGAGAAAAGAAGTGATCGGCAAATTGGCGTTGAAACCCGATACGGCACTCTATTCCATTAACCCGTCCTGGTTGGCCGACCGGATCAAGACCCATCCCTGGATCAAGGATGCGACGGTGGTACTGAAGCCCTTACACGAAATTCATATCGATATCGTCGAGCGTGAACCAGCGGTGGTCATACGCACGCTGGCGGAGAACCTCCTGGCCGATTCGGACGGGTATTTGCTGGCGCATCTCGGGTCGGCGGATGATCCGACACTGCCGATGTTGTCCGGGGTCGATGGTAAGCGGCTGATACAGGGAAAGCCGGATGATCGCCGCCCCGTGCAAGTCGGTGCGGCCCTGGCCCGCATGGTCGGACAGACGACCGGAGGTCGTCCGGATATCAATGTGGGGAATCTCAATAATTTGGTGGTCGAGGTCCAGGGTGTGACATTTCAATTCAGCGAGTCGTCGATGAATCAGCAATGGTATCGGTTTCTGAAAATGCGGCCCGCACTGCGTGATGTGGCCTTTGACGGCGAGGGCGCCAGAGCGAACGA
>JBEIQG010000168.1:0-8407 GCA_040376625.1 Nitrospira sp.
CGGCACTCAGCACCCGTGCGCCGCTCAGAAATTGCTGCGAACGGAACCCCAGCACAATCATGTACACGGCCATGACCAACCCGATGATCACCAGAATGATATGTATTGTCAGCACAGGGATGAACACGTAGTCGTATAGGGCCTGGGAACCCCCGAATCCTTCTTTTCCTTCGAACGCCAACACCCCCAACTGCCGAAACAGATAGTAGGCGGTGAAGAATCCGACCATGGTCACCATCCCGCCCAACATGAGCCAGTGATGATGATGTCCGCGATGCTGCTTAGCCTGCAGCCATCCGACGATGAAGAGACCGGTGAACAGCGTGGCCATCAACTGACTGAGATCGGCCCCCATCGTTGCATGGGTGCCGAAGAATCCCGGCTGTCGCAAAAATTCAAACATGGTACATCTTACCCGACGCTGGACCTGACGCCCTGCACCACCGCCGTACGCTCGATTTCCTCCACCGAGACATAGCCTCCATCGTGCATCCACTGCATGGCTTCCGCGGTGCGGTAGCAGGCGCCCTGTTCAGTATTGACGAGAATATGGACGGCAAATGCCGCTGTCCAGGCGGGGCTCGTACCCGAGGCATCCAAGAACCGGTCTTTAATGATCAAACGCCCTCCGGGAGTCAGGTGGCTGTAGATTTTCTTCACGAGGGCGGCGTTGGTTGCCAGATTCTGATAGTGCAGAATATCCGACATCAACACCACGTCATAGGGGCCACCTAACAAATCGCGGTTGAAGTCACCGGCCTTCAGTGAAATTCTGTCCTCAAGCCCCGCATCCTTCACGGTCCGCTCGGTCAATGGGAGTGTCGTCCGCAGGTCGAATACCGTCGCCGACAGTTGCGGGTACACCTGGCAAAACGCGATGGCGTTAGTTCCGGCCCCGCCCCCGAGATCAAGCATCGTTCGTGATTGGCCGAGCGCGAGGCGTTTCGCCAAATCTGGGCCACTCTGCTGGCCGATTCGATGCAGCACGGACAACACATTTGCGCCTAGGCCAGGATCCGTCTCAAAGACATGTTGCGTGACCGGCGATCGGCCGGTTTTCACGGCTTCCTCCAACTTGCCCCAATTGCCCCATTCGGCGTCATGCAACAAAAGCAAATGTCCGATGTATTGCGATCCGTGCTTAACCAGATGTGTCGTAGCTACCGGCGTATTACCGTAGACATCACCGGTCTTCGACAAAAGCCTGATCGCCACCAAGGCATTCAGAAGTAGCTCCAGGGCCCGAACATCTGCGCCGAGTTTTTCGGCCGCTTCAGAGGCGGTTCGGCCTCGTCCATCCAGCACCGAAAAGACGTCTAACTTCACGGCTGTTAAAAGAATTTTGGTTTCCCAGTAGTACCCTAACTGGAATACCTCGGCGAGAGACAATTCACGAGGCACAGATCACCCGCTCCGATAATGTGGTGTTGAAATTGGGCATCTTACCCAGTTCAGAAAGAGAAACGCAAGGCGAGTAGCGGGCAGAGAGCCACCTCTGAAAACCAGTAACGATGCTCGTTCGCCGACACGATGCCACAGCCGTAGACAGAAAGCACGTGGACAGAAGCACACGATGGGCAGGATGGAAAATCGCACGGGCTCGACGCAAAAAGAAAGGGCAGTGGCTCGGCTTGAACCACTGCCCCTTGGTCGGCGGGTCGTCCCGCCGCTAAAAACAAAACTACTTAAGTTCAGCCTTCAACGTGGCCGATCCGCCCTCTGCGACTTCAACTTCGAATTCATTCAGCTTGCCCTTGCCGACAAACGGGTGCCATACCACCACTTTGTGCTTTCCGGCAGGCACGCCTTGAATTTCGAAAGTTCCATCCTCTTTGACCACGGCATGGTACGGATTCCACACCGGGAGGAAGAAGGACTGCATGAACTCATGCTGGTCGCACTGCAAACGATAATAACCCTGCTTCTCCGCGCCGCCACGGAAGGTCACCGGCTTCTCCAACTTATCGCCCTTCTTCGCCAGACCGATGTTGAAACCGGTGGCGGAGCTCGAGCCCTTCACCACGAAGCTGTGCGGATTGTGCAACACACCCAGCACGGACTTGGGATCATCAGGGTCGGCATCCTTATTCTCGACACGGAAGTTCTTGTTGTTCACCACCACGCCATTAAATGGCAGGAATTCGCAGAATTCCGCCGTCACATCAGTTCCCTTGAAGCCGTCCTGGAACGCCTGATCTTCGATATCGACCACGGAAACGATCGCATTCCTCAGTCCGCCATCCTTGGCAACGTCAATAGTCGGCATAAGCCGTTTGTCACCATCAACCAAGGCTTTGTTTGGATTCTTCGGACAAAACTTAGGATTCGGGAACTTGGAGAAGGAAAACTCCTTCTTGTCGGCCTTCCCGGCATAGGTCACTTTGCCCGTAATCGTACCTCCGGCAAACGAGGTGAGGGGCGCAGCCAAAAATGCTGCGGCCGCAACGCCTAATACTACTTTCATCGCACCCTTCTTCATGTCACTGCCTCCTTAGTAATGAACATTAACCGAAACCGAACATCTACTGTCACCACTCAATCGGAAGTCAATCACAAGGGCTGGTGACTTTTTACCCCTTGTTAAGACAGTTGCATTAACTTGACGTGGCTGCACACCGACTACGCTCAGGCCTCTGAACATTTTTCTATACTGGAATCATACTCGCACTGTCAACTTGAAATCCAGCCGTCAAAGCCACCTACGATTTCGCCCGATTGGGTGAAGGCTTCGCATGATTGAGAATACGAGCAATCGCTCCCCCCACTGTTGCTCGAACGGCATCATCGTCATCATGTAAAGCCAACTTCAGTAGCGGCAATATCTCCTCCCCTCCGATCTGCCCGAGCGACCTGGCAGCGGCAATTCGTGGCCGCGGAATGGGATCCTTTAACATACCGGAAAGGAACTCAATCGCCGCCTTCTTATTGGCTCCATGCGCCCTCCCTGCTGCCTTGCCCGCCGCAGAGCGAGTTCCGGGATCATGATTTTGTGCCAATTCGTACAGTTCCTCGCCAATGGACTCAAACGGTTCCTCGACTCGTAACAGGGCCGACACAACGGCCGCCTTGACCACCGGGTTCGGATCAGCCAGCGCCTTCCTCAGAGGGACTAAGGAATCTTTCACCCCCAATTCGCCCAGGCTGATCGCCGCCGACGTTTTCACGGCTGGAATTTTATCCTCCAGTGCATGCTCCAACGCAGGAATACCCTGCACCTTCCCAAGATCTCCCAAGGCAGATGCGGCGGCCCCTCGCACTGATGGCTGCGTATTGGTGATGGCCTCCAGCAGTACCGACAGTCCTCGCGGGTCCTTCAATTCGCCCACCATCCGTAGGGCTGTGGCGCGCTCTTCCGGATTCGGGGCGGAGGCGGCCTTCAGTATCGTGTCCCACATCGCCGTCTGCCCCATATGGTACAGGGCTCCCGCCGCGGCAAGCCGCACCGCCGACTGTTCGTCTTTCAGGGCCTTCTCCAGTAGCGGAATCACCGAGCGGTCCCCGCTCTTCCCCAGCACCTTCAGTACCGTCGCCTTCACCAGCCCTGCCTGATCTTCCAACGCGTTACGCAAGCGCGACGAACGACGCCCGGCCTCAAGTTTCCCCAGAGCTTCTGCCGCCAAAGCACGTACCAGTCCAGATCCGTCGCTTAGTCCATCCTCCAGCGCGGCAATCGTCTCCGGAGAATCCACGTCTTTCAGCGCCGTGTAGGCCGCGCCGCGCATCTGTTCGCGCATGTCTTTCACGAGCACATATACAAACCCCAGCGCCACTTCCTTCAGCAGCGTCCGATCCGCATGCTTCGAATCCTGCTCGAGACGCTCATACTCGACAAATGCGTCCTTGGGCTTTCCTAAAAAGATCAATGAACGGGTCTTGAGTCGCAGAGCGTCCGGCTGAGGCCCCTGCTCCTTGGTCACTTGCTCGACGAGATCAAGGGTCTCCTGGTACTGCTTCTTGTCGAATGCCGCCTGCGCCTCCTTGAGAGAGCGCGCAGACGCGGCTGATGGCGAAAGACACAAGCACACCCCGGTCACCAGCGCCGCTGCCATCCATCCGCTCATCGTCCCAAGCCAACGCGACTCACGCTGCAATGCCATGAAACCCCTTCCTGGACATACGACAAACCCTATCCTCGTTGTTGTGACGATGATGCCGGCGCCCAGCGTTGATATCCCGTCGGCGCCTCGAAGTAGTAGTCGGGCTGAGGGGAGAGACGGATCCGCAAATACTCGATGGACCAATCCCGGTCCTGGCTGACCAATTTCAAGACGACCCCTGTCTCAACGTCCACCCATTCATAAAACCGTTCATCCCGGCCGTTATAGTCCACCCGCACCTCGAATAGCTTGGACGGGCGGCCGATCGTCGTAGCATCGCCCACCAGCGTCCGACCTTTTTCTCCCGGAAGGCTTGGCTGAATCGGCAGGATTTCTTCGGGCTTGATGGGAACCGGAAGAATTTGCCGGCGCTGGGCCAGCAGGAACCACGACTCGTGCTTATCCAATCGGATGATTTCTATACTGGAATAGCCCAGCTCGGTCTTGACCGCGTACTTGTATTCCAGCCGTATACGATCGCCTTTTGCGAAAACCTGGGCTTCGAAGCGACGACCTTCGACACGCTTCACCAAGGAAGCAGAGAACTCGGTCGAGACCTTAGGAGATGCACCATTCGTATCCGCGGCATCAGTGACACCCTGCCAAGAAAGAAACACAGAAAGCGCAAGTCCCACGCACCGCCGTGAGAGGTGCCCCCACCTGCGCTTAGTGCTGATGCTCCACCAACGGCTCAATCTCCACGGGGTGCCCAAGAGCCTCCAGACCGAAACGCGGATTGTCCATGGCTCTGTACGCCGTCCGAGCCCCTTTAGGAGCCGGAAGCGCCACTTGCGCCACCGTCGACTCGTCCGGACCGATGGTAATCGTCCGCGTTACCCCCGGCCCTGTCTGCGGATGCCAGACCACCATTTGGTAAGTCCCCGGCGGGACGCTCTCAATTTTGAAAGCACCTTGCTCATCCGTTACCGCGTAATAGGGATTGTTCACGGCCATCGCCCAGCTTTCCATGTAGGCATGAAAGCCGCATTGCATGTAAAACGTCCGGCGCCCCTTGTTCAAATAGACCGGTCCCACCAGAGACTTCCCCGGTGCGTGGTTGTGAATCGCATGCATATTTCCGCGCTGGTGCTGTTGATTCAAAATCAGCGGCGTATTGAACAGCACCCGTGCCCCGGCCTCGGGGGACGTTTCATACCCTTGAATGTCGTGCATAACCGGATCCATATTGACCACCTCCACCGCATGGCCATTGCGCACGATGGTCATCCATGGTCCGAACATGCAATCTCGCGCCTCAATCAAGGGCACTGAAAGATCGAATGGCTTGCCGGACTCAACCCCTTCGAGAAGGACCACGGCATTTTTCAATCCGCTCTCGGCATTCACGATGAAATCGCGCAGAAGCCGCCACCCCTTCCCGTTCGAGATTCGCCCGCAATAGGTCGGATCTGGGAACGTGATGAGATTAAAAGCCTTCGGGTCAGGAACAGCGCCCGACAAGGTCACACGGCCTTCCAGCGTCCCGCCGTGTTGAACGTCAACAATCTCATAGGCAGAGACAGCGGGTGCGCTTTGACACAACCCGGCGATAACGAGAAGGGAACCCAACAGGCCCGAACGAGCCACTCTCATGATCTCCCTCTTCCCCCTTCGAATAACCTTAGGGAACCTGGCGCTGTAAAGTCGGACGAATATCCACAACCTTCCCCAGTGACTCAGGGCCGTAATGCGGGTTCTCCGCAATTTCATGCACGCTCCTCCGTCCCTGGGGCGCCTTGAAGTCAAAATCAACGGTGGAGAAGCCCTTTTCCGTCACGGTTACTTTCTTGTGCAGCGTCGTGCCAACCCCGGGATGCCAGACCATCAGGGTATATTCGCCCGGCGGAACATCCGTCAAACTGAACTGACCATCGTCCCCCGTCAGGGCATAGTAGGGATTATCGACAGCGAATCCCCAACTCTCCATATAGGCGTGGAACCCGCACTGCATCACAAACATCCGCCGTCCCTTGGTCATATGAATCACTTCGGTGACCGGCTCTCCCGCCAGATGCTCATGACTTTCAGCGCTTACGAAGCGCTTATGGTGCGGATTCATCGGCAACGGGGTGTTAAATAACACACGAGGACCGAGTTGTGAGGTCTCGTAGGCCTGGATGTCATGCATGACCGGGTCCATGTTCATGACTGATACTTCAGAACCATCTTTCACAACTGTCACGAAAGGAAGAAATCGACAATCACGGGCCTCAATGGTTAAGGGTTCAAACTTGAAGGGCTTCCCCTTCGTCACATCGGTCAAGACGACCACGACATCCTTCAGCCCCTGGCTGGATGCCATCGAAAACTCATCAAGAATTCGCCAACCTGTGCCGGTCGAGATGCGACCGCAGTAAACCGGATCTGGAAAGGTGATCAGGTTATATCCCTTCGGGGTTGGTTTTCCCCCGGTCATGGTGACTGTTCCTTTTATGGTGCCGCCATCCGTGACCGCGATCTCCTCATAGGCCCAGGATGGAGACCAGCAGACACTGACAGCGCAGAGCAGGGCAAGGCCGACTAATCGCATCTCATCCCTCCAGTAATAACTATGATGTCGATACAAGCACTAGTCACAAAAATTCAGACGTATCCGCTCATCATACACAATCCCTGACGGACAACAAAAGGGGGGAGCCCTTTCAGGCTCCCCCCTCTTCACCTCATCTCTTGAGATGTGCGATCAGCCTACTTGGCCGCAACAGGAATCGCGTGCGCAGCCGGCTGCTCCACTTCCGCACTCTTCGTGCCGGCACTGGCTCCAGCTAAGGGCAGCAGTCGCGTATCACCGGACGGCAATACGCGCACATAACCCCACTGGCCGGACTGCGAGTACGGCAACCGCTGGTTGCTGTACACATAATCCCCCGGCAACCGGTACATTCCACCCGCCGAAGGGATGTATGCATCGATCGTCTCGGAGCCGGAGAATTCCACGACACTGATCAAGTCAGCACCCCGCATGAACGGCTCGATCGGCCACTCGTGCTTCTCGACGCTGAACATGCCGTTCTGCTCATTGCTCACTCCCAACACATGGATGCGCACCGGGTCACCCGCATGCGCCTCGATGATCGGGGTGGCTGGATCTTCCGGCTTATCCGCCTTGCAAGGTTGGAACACCTTGCCAAGCGAGCAGCCCTGCTCTTCGCGGAACTTGTACGGTTCCGATCGGTAATTGACACCGGTCAAGCCCGCCACATTCTGCACGTAGGGCATGAAGCTCGTGCCGATGATGTTGTCTTCGTCCTGGAAGAACAACGCCACGTCACGATAGTTCGCCCGCATTTCATTGCCCGGCACCGAACGATCGATGATGACGTCGGCTGCCCAGGCGTTCTTATTCGAAATGTCCGCGCCGGTCTTTGGATCACGATACTTCGATCCCTTGGGTCCGACGACAACTGCACCGAACAACCCGTTGCGCGGATTGGTCATCACATTACCCCAATCCCACACCAACGAGGTCGTCTCGCCATTGAAGGGATCGGCGTAATAGGTGTATTCCCGCTCGCCTCCCGGTGCGATCGTCTGATCACCGGGATTGTTCCCCACGTTCGCGCCAAGAGAATCCTTCGGATCGAAGGCCAGGCCGATCGCGGAGAAGGAAGCTTTGCTATCCTTCATCTTATTTTTCAGATGTACCTTGACACAATCACCGGTATTGACGCGAAGCGTCAGCGGCATCGGATGCATACCGCCTGCCACTTTCGCCGTATCCTCCTCCAAGGCGTAGATCTTCGCATCAGGATTGGTCATTAGAATTTTACGCTCGAAGTCGACTTCGATGGATTCCGGCGCCTTCTCGTTAAACTTCATCCCGGCATAGTCCATTGCGACGACGTTGAACTGTTTTACCGGAGCATCCGCCGGACAGACCGGCAAAGGCTTGGGAATATCGCCCTTGATCGAGAAGCCCGCAGGCAACTTCTTCAGATCGGCCTGTTCCTTGTCCAACACGCGGATGATTCCCCAGCCGCCCTCGGAGAATTTTGAAGACCGGCCGTTGAAGTGAATGTAGTCGCCTGCTTGATGCCGCGATCCACCAGCTTCGGGAACGACCAAGTCATACCGTTCCGCGATTCCGATATGGATCGAGTTCTTTCGATTGGCATCCGAGGCATACCGCTCACTCCAGAACGTGTGACCGGACAGCGTCCAGGTCATCGTCTCGTTCATAAGGGTATGCAACAGACGGAACACCATCGTATCGCCGACATAGGCCCGCAAGGTCGGCGTGTAGGGATCACCATGCACCTGACTGCTGAAGGCTTGCGAAACATCAGGGTTCGTCGCCAGCCGTTGCGCGA
>JBEIQG010000108.1:0-11911 GCA_040376625.1 Nitrospira sp.
CCATCCCGCCTTGTTCAACGGTTCGTTATTCCTGAACACCCAACCTCCGCAAAAGAGCCATCATCGGACACCAGCCGCTGAAGGACGACTGGATCAGATTCACCGCGACGAACGCAGCGAAGTAATTGTAGTAGGGATGCACGGTCGCGCCCAGCACAACGGCCCCCAGCACAAACACGCCGGCGATCAAACGAAGCAGGTCATTGAGTTTCATGTGCCGCCTCCCTTTCTTACACCATATGAGCACCCAGGTGGAAAAAGGATTCGACGGCCTCCACGCGAGCACCATAATCGTCTAGCCGCGATCAGAACCGGTATTGCCCCCCGATAGAAATAATGGAGTCCTGAAAGTCGCGCAGCTCATTGGTCGAGGTACGGCTGCTGTGCTGGAAGGAGAGCATCACCGTTGCAGCCGCCGACATGTGATACCGCAGTTCAGCAATGCCCTGGTGCGTGGCATCGAACCGGTCCACGTGCGTATCGCCCGCGAGACCGCTGGTAAACGTTTTTCGCCGATGAATATAGGTGAAGCCGAGATCCCACTGCCGATTGAGTCGAATCTCCGTCCCGGCCGAAACCATATGAAGGTAATAGGAGACGTCGTCTGCAAACTGCGTGTCCTTGTGACCGTCGGCCAACCCCCGTTCATAGAGATAGGTCAGGGTCACTGTCAGCCACTCCATGGCACGGTAGTCGACGCGGGGCCCGAGGGTGAAAAAATTCGTATTCCGTTCCGCAAATGAGTCGTTGTAACGCCTGAGACCATATCGCGTGATCAGCGTGCCGGTAACGGCGTCCGTCAATCGGCGTTCGAGTTCGGCGCGCCAATGGTGCGAGCTGACCCGCTCCTCCTGAATCGAGCGGGTGCCGGTGCGCCGCTCGAAATTGGGGCCCAGAAAGAGGTTGGGCACATACCGATACCGCACCAATAGCGTGGTCGCCCGGTCAAGCGACAATCGGTCCTGGATGCGGTAGTCGGCATGGTTGAAGATGGGATTGTTGGTGTAGATCGCCCCCTGGGCCTTTACGGCAAGTTCATTTTTCCCCTGCGCCGTAGGCGTGGAGTGCACCACCTCCAGCGCCGGCTCCCAAATCACATCCTCCGGCTTGTCGGCGGAGACCACCGTCGGTTGCGAAGGATCTTCCGTCAGGCGGAGCCGGCGCGCGGAAGAAAACTGAAAGGCATCGGTGGTATAGCTCGTCTTCTGTTCGGCAATGGCCGACCACTCAGCCTGCACCGGCCGATCCGGCTCCCATATGAGACTCGCCATCACCCCCCACAAGGCGGCGCGGCATACGTTCGGCAGGAAGGAATGCGGATACCGCCTCATCGGCTTGTGTGACCCACAGAAGCATGGAACGGGGAGTTCCTCCCCTGCAATCTCAATAGCTGTCGCGCAACAGACACCGTCTCGCGAGAGCCTGTTCCAGAGCGTCCGATAGAACGAGCCTCCTGTCAATAGCCTTCAGACGTGCGTACCCCATAACTTCACCAGATTCAAGGCGATCATGCTGACGGCGATCGAAACCGTGATGACGGCCGTGATGCGGCCCATCGTGCCGGGAGAGAGCCATGCGCCGGCGCGCACTCCCACGGCCATCCCCCCCAGACTCCCTGCCAGCACCCATGCCATCAGCGGCCAGTTGATCCGCCCGAATTGGAGATGACCGATTACTCCGCCGATGGAGATACAGGCGATGATGCTGAGAGATGTTCCGATCGCCAGCCTGGCCGGGAATCCAAGGATGAGGATCAGGGCCGGGACAACCATAAATCCGCCGCCGACTCCAAACAACCCGTTCATGGCTCCGACTGCCAGTCCGATGCCGCCGACCTTCAGCCAGCAGGTGCGGGGAAAGCGGGTCGCACAACTTTCTTCCCCGTCGGATCCGGAAGGCATCTGGCGACGGCGAGTCATCGCGGCCCTAACCAGCAGCAACAGGAGCCCGAACAGCACCAGCAGGATTTCCTCGCGAACCAAGCGATGCCCGAACGCGCCCGCCCAGGACCCGATCGCGCCGGTCCAACTGAACGCCAGGACGGCTTTGGCCTTCACCTGTCCCTGCCGCCCATATTCCCACGCGCCCAGGAGCGACGAGGTCGCCACAATGATCAACGACATCGCCGCCGCCTGCTGCATGGGAATCCCGGCAACGTAGACCATCAGGGGCAGGCCCAGAATCGCGCCCCCCGTTCCCGTTGCGCCGAGTTGCAATCCGATGGGAACGCCCGCCAACAGGGAACGCAACGCCTGGTCGATCATGCCGCTTCCTTCTCGATCGTCGCCACGCGATGCCCCATCTCCATGTCGTTTACGCCGATCCCTCCAACTTGGCGATCCCCATGGCCTTCAAAATCACCTTTTCGTAGTACGGCTCGCTGACGCCCTTTTTCATCTTGCGCAAGAAATACTTCTCCAGCGCAATTTTGGCAAGATGCACCCACTTGCCCTTCTTCGCCCACGTCACATTCCTTGGCGCCATCTGCGGCAACGCCACAAAAGCCACGCCCGTGTCCCCCATGTCTGCGAGACAGATCGCATTCCAGGTTGCGGTCTCGCGTTTCGAATCGTTGTCGATATCGGCCCTGATATTATGCACCGCCGCCGACACCATCGACTCGATCATGTAGCCGGTCTTGGGCGCACCGGTCGGAATCGGCGTCTGCTCGACCGGCGGAATGGCCACGCACACACCGACAGAATAAATATTCTTATACTTCGGATTGGCTTGATAGGCATCGATATTCACAAACCCTTTGGGATTGCAGAGCCCCGGCGTCCCTGCCACTGCATCCACGCCGGCGAACGGCGGAATGATCATCGAATACCGGAACGGGACCTCCTGTCCTCCGTCGAGCAACAGTTTGCCCGGCTGCACTTCTTTGATCGCCGTATTGCAGATGGGTTTCATCGAATGTTCGGCAAACTCATCTTCCATCAAACGGCGGGATGCCCCCACGCCTGCGAGCCCCATATGGCCGATATAGGGTTCCGGCGTCACAAAATAGATCGGTACCTTCTTCCGGAGTTTCTTCTTGCGTAGATCGGCATCCAGAATAAATGCCATTTCGTAGGCCGGTCCGAAGCAGGAAGCGCCTTGCGCCGCCCCCACCACGATCAGACCGGGGTCTTTCAGAAAGGCTTGATAGGTGCCCCAGGCCTGCTCGGCATGGTCCACATTACATACCGATTGCGTGTACCCGCTGGGTCCGAGTCCGGGCACTGCGCCGAAATTGAGCTTCGGCCCGGTGGCGATAATCAAGTAGTCGTAGGGGACTTCGCCCTTTGAGGTGATCACTCGATTCTGTTCAGGCTCGATCCGCTCGGCCATGGCATGTATGTATTCCACACCCTTCTTCTCCAACACCGGTCCCAGCGCGAAGCTGATATCTTTCCTCGTCCTCCACCCAACCGCCACCCAGGGATTGGACGGCACGAAGTGGAACGAGTCCACATTGGAAATCACCGTCACTTTGTGTTTCTTGGCCAGCAATTCCCGCGCCTCATACGCCGCCGGCAAACCCCCGATGGACGCTCCGATAATCACGACCCTTGCCATGAGACACCTCCTTCCAATGCAGAGCCCTACCGTTTACCTTGCTGAGTTCCCGCCCCCTCCCGCGAGTAACCCCTTCTGATCCAAGCCTGGAACAAAGCACGGTCCGTTCCTCATCTGTTAAGAGCCAGCCAACGTCATTTGGATTCAACCCGAATCGGGAAAAGCCGGTGTCAGGGGAAAATTCCATGCCCCGCTGCAAGGCCGGAATGGGGGGATCCGTCATTCGCCTGCATCTAGAACGAACACTTGGACAGATTTTCGGATGCCCAAGGGTATTTGTCAGGTTGACATAGCCGCTGACGAGCCGTTACTCCTATTATGGATGTATTTTCGAGGAGGGCTTCCCATGCTTCATCGTCTTTTTGCCGGCAAAGGCCTCGTAATTGCCCTTGCCGTAGGATTTATAGCCGTGGAGTCCATCGTTGCGGCCTGCTTCCTCAGCCTGCTGCACTTCAAGACTTCGAACAACTGGGCCACGAAGAGCGAGCAGGTGCTGCTTGAATTGGAACGGATGGTGAGCACCGTGGCCGGGGCTGAATCCAATCAACGTGGATACATCATTACCGGCTCGGAAGAGTACCTTGCACCCTATCGCGAGGCAGTCCTCGCGCTTGAGGACCAGATTCGCCGAATCGGAGGACTCACGAGGAACAAGTCGATTCAACAGGACCGTGTAGCGTATCTTGCCACACAGGTTGATCAGCGATCCGAAGAGATGGACCAGGCCATCGTGACGCGCCGGACCAAGGGCCTGCCCTATGCCAAGTCGGTTGTGGCGGTGAACGAGCAGAATCGAACCACTGGTACCATTCAGGATATCGTCGCGCAAATCCGGGACGAGGAAACCAGGGACCTGCAACGCCACCGTGCAGACTCCGAGGCCTGGGCGTTCACGACCGGCTCGTTCGCCGCAGTGTTTTTCCTGTTGAACGCGGTAGTCTTCACTCTCTGCGGCATTGTGATCAAGATGGCCCTCACCAGCCAGGCACAGGCTGAACGCCTCCTCCGCTCATTGCCGCATTCCTCCCCCGCTCAGACAACACAATAGTGGCCTACGTCCTGGCCAGGACCACGGCCAGCAACAGCACCAGCAGCGCGACCAGTAATGAAATACGCGGGACGAACGCTGAATAACGCAATAGCATCCGATCCCTCGCGGATCGCTCTGCTGCGGGGGTGCCCAAGCTCCGTCGCACACCTGGTCCGACTACGAGATCGTGCAGCAGCGTCAGGGTGAACAGAAGCGTCACCAATCCCATCTTGGCGACAAAAATCGTAGGCCAGCGGGATGGTTCCATCAACGGAATCGATCGACCTGCAGCCAGAGTGAGTCCGGTGCCCACCAGGATCCCCATCGCCCCCCAGACCAGAGCTCTGAACCGATAGGCCACCGTGCGGAACAGCATGGCGTGTTGGGCGAATGCCCCATCCCGCTTCAGCACCGGCACCAGCACGACGGACAGAAATACCATACCCCCGATCCACACTATGGCAGCCAACAAGTGAAACCAGACCAATGCGAACACAAGACCGTCCTTTCTCGCGCATCACTGAGCGCACCATGATCGAGGAGAGTGTGAAGCGGCAAGGGAGGGGCGACTTGGATTCGGAGGGACAACGCAGATTCAAATTCCAGCGGATTTCACCCAAGACCGCCAGGATCCTGGCCCGGGACGGGCGAGCGCTGGAGGATCGCCGCCACGACGGTCCGACCTTACGCCCGGACCTTGTGACGGCGTCATACTCGCTGTCAGCGGCAATTGCCCTGTCGGAGGAGGCATCCGATGTAGCGACGGCATTCCCTCCTAAAACGAAATCCCTACATACGGTCCAACCTGGAAGTAATCGTTGTTGGTGTTGGTCAGACGCGCCGTCAGATGATAGCGGGCATCGACTCCTACCTTAAACGCCTTCCATACCGCGTATTCGCATCCGCCTCCGAATTGGACACCGAGGTCGAGATACTGCGTTCGGTTCGACGGCGGACTGATCACATGGATGTCCAGACCGATCGGGATGACCCAGGGCCTGAATGCGCTGCCTTCCATGAATTTGATCTTCGGAGCCACGTCGATGGTCACCATCGTGAGCTGCACTTTTTTCGGGTCGGTGGCCAGGGTATCAGTGAGTGTCCGGGTCGCAATACTCCCGGCGGCATTGTTCACGCGGGATGAATTGATGCTGTTAAATTGCAGTCCGATTTCGCCGACCACCCAGGTCTTGTCCATTCCTCCCCACACGTCCTTCGACATGACCAGATCCAAGCCCGCACCGGCATACCACCCGGCATTGCCTCCGTTGGCCCCCGTGAGCCCCGCCGTATCCGTAAAAATCTCCCCGCTCCGGTCCTGATTCAAATTCATGAACCCGCCCTTGAAGAACACCATGTTTCCGGTGCCTTCCTCAGCCGATGCCGGCCGCGCACAAGAAACACCGAACACCGCGGCGATCACAAGCGCCGCACGCACGACTCCACCGATCCCCCGTCCCATCCGTTTCTGCATAATGCCCCCCTCTCTGGGCTGTGGCGACGGGAGAGCCATCTTGGCTCTCCCGTTGGCTTGCTGGGTAGCGCTCGCCGGCCCGAGGCATCAGCATATTCAGGATTCGTCTCATACTCGCTCGACTACTTGTCCGTCACCACATAGGATACGGGGCTCGCGGCCCCCTCGTTGACATCCTGCGCACAACGGAAGCCCATCCAATTGATCTTGGTCTTGGGATCGGTGCCGTTCCGCATCGCCGCCCGCATCGTGGTGGTGCTATCCATCCAACCACCGCCACGGAACGCTTTCTGCGAGCCGGTCGCCGGCCCCTTCGGGTTCCGGCTCGGCGCAGTCTTGTAATAGTCCTGGTCGTACCAATCAGACACCCACTCGGCCACGTTCCCGATGGTTTGATACAACCCATAAGGACTCAGCGCATTTTCGTATTTGTCGACGGAGATGATCGGCGGATAGAGCAGCAACCGCTCAGGACGATCCCGAACCGGCCCGGACAATCCGGTTCGACCGAAATTCGCCCGGGTCGGACCGGCATATTCGCTGCCCCACGGAAACAGTCTGCCATCGACTCCACGCGCCGCCTTCTCCCACTCCGCCTCGGTCGGCAGCCGCTTGCCTGCCCATTTGCAATAGGCATCGGCGTCATACCAGTTCACATGCATGATCGGATGATGCGCCATCGTGTCCTGGAAGTTTCCTCCATCGTACCGCCAGTCCAGCTGCGGCAGACGATCCGTCGCCAGAACGAATTTGAGGTACTCGAGCGCCGTGACTTCGTACTTGCCGATCATAAATGCATCCAGATATACCGACCGCTGTGGAATCTCGCTCCGGTACGCCAAACGATCCGTCTTCTTATCGCTGCCCATGACGAATTCGCCGGCCGGAATGAGGACCATTTCTTCCTTGGTCTTCCACTTTGCAACCCGCTCCTTTGCGAGCTTTTTGCCTTCTTCGGTCCACTCAACGACAATATCCTGGGTGTCCAGCGCCCGTGCGGCAGGAGCCAGTGCAAACAGCGCGGCCCCGATCACCAGGGCCCCTGCCAACCTGGTTCGTTTCTTTGTGATACCCGTTGATTGTCCTTTCATCCCTGGCCTCCTCCGTTGTCCTCTCGTCACACATTCATCGTTCTGCATTCCGCAGCATGTCCGGAGCGATGGACGACAGCTGACGACCACTTTCGCCCGATGCCGCGCAACGAAATCCGGTCAAATAACTCCAGTGATCCAGCGCCCCGGCATTGCGCCCGGCAGACCGGGCCACCTCGGGATCTTCATTCCATGATCCTCCGCGAAACACTTTGTCCTGCCCGGAATCAGGCCCCTGGGGATTGCGATTCTCCCGGCGCCGGTAATACTCCGGATCGAACCAGTCCGAGACCCATTCACTTACATTGCCGGCCAGCTGATGCACCCCGTAGGGGCTCACGCCGTTGTCGTAACGATCCACATTCGCGAGCGGCGGATACTTAGCCCCGCGCTTCGAACCGGAATGCGCAATGTTGCTCTTGATCCAGCCGGCCGGCTCATTGCCCCAGGGAAACATCCGCCCGTCTTCACCGCGAGCCGCTTTTTCCCATTCGGCTTCAGTGGGCAAACGAGCCCCCCGCCAGCGACAATAGGCATCGGCTTCCCGCCAGGTCACGCCGATCACGGGATGTTTGGCCATCTTCTCCGCGAACGGCTGTGCCCTCCAGTATTGCGGCCAGGCCGCGCCGGTCGCCAAGACATACCGCAGATAGTTCACGTTGCTGACCTCATACCGGTCTATGCTGAATGCATCCACGTAGACCTGGTGCTGAGGCAGTTCCTGCGGCCCCGCAGCCCGATCGAACTTCGGGTCGCTTCCCATGAGAAACGAGCCAGCCGGTACCTGAACCATTCCGCTCGGCACCTCGATCAAAGCCAGCCGCTCCGCCTCATCCAGCGGAGACCAGAGCGGCGGCGGCTTCGGCAGTTCATGGTCGGCGTACACAAACCCATGAGGCAGGAACCCCAACAACAGAACCACTGCCAGCACAATGTTGCTGCTCACTGTTCTGCTCATGGCCGCCCGGAGTTCCATTCTCAGGCTCCCGAATCGGACCCCGTATGCTGATCGTGCATGGCTGACTGTTGCGATTCGTGCTCAGTGTCCCTGCTTGCGGACCAACGGATCGATTTCCTTCTTCGTTTCCTCGGTCACGTTGTAGCGGGTATACGCATGGTCCAACACTTCATTGGCATAGAGCCGCCCTGTCGGCGCCGGAACCCCGACCGTGGTTTCGACCATTCCCTTCGGACCGACAGTGACGGTTTGTTCCGTGGCCGTTCGGATATATGGATGCCAGACAACCAATTTATAGGTGCCGGGCGGCACGTCGGTCATGGTAAAGCGGCCCTGTTCGTCCGTCTTGGCAAAGTAGGGATTGGTGATGGCCAGCCCCCAGCTCTCCATATACGCATGGAAACCGCATTGCATGACGAAGATCCGGCGACCCTTGCTCAACTTCACCAACTCCTTCATCGGCGGACCGGCCATGTGCTTGTGATACATGCCGGCTTCACTGCGATCCTTGAAGTTGCGCGGATGTTGCGGATTCATCGGCAGGGGGACGTTGAACAGGACACGTGCGCCTAAGTTCGACGTTTCATAGGCCTGAATGTCGTGCATGACCGGGTCCATGTTGACGACCGTCACCGATTGATCGTCCCTCACGACGGTCGTAAACGGCAGGAAGAGACAATCTTTCGCTTCAATCTGCGGCACCTCTTTTTCAGCGAACGGTTTTCCTCTCTCGATCCCCTCCAGATACACGACAACTTCCCGGAACTCGCCTCCAGGTCCGACGTTGAACGGTTGCAGAATGCGCCAGCCTTCCCCGTCGGAAATGCGCCCGCAATAAAACGGGTCCGGGAGCGTGGTGAGGTTGTACCCTTTCGGCTTCGGGACTGTACCCTCCAGCTTCACCACCCCGGTCAATGTCCCGCCATCCGATACGATAACTTCTTCATAGGCTGATACAGGGCTGCTCGCGAGAGACGATGCGAGGGCCACCGTAGCCAATGCCAAGACCCATCCGGAAGAACTCTTCTTCATCGTCTGCTGTTCACTCTGAATTGTGGTACCCAGTGTCACGTCCGGCCTCCTCTGTGATTGGTCCATGATACGATCGACAGACATTCCTCAATCATACAGTGAACCCATCACCCAATTCCTCTCTCGAAACTGAAAGCGCAGATGGGGGAGCTGCGTCATACAAGCAGCTCCCCCATCCGGTGTTACGCCATGATTGACCTGCTTACTTCATGGCAGTCGGAATCGCCTGCGGATCGGGAAGCACTTCGGCTTGACGTGCACCCGCTCCACTTGCGCTGAGAGGCTGAATCCGCGAATCGCCGGTCGGCAACACGCGCAGATAACCCCATTGTCCGGACTGCGTGTAGGGCAGCCGTGCATTCGACCACACGAAGTCGCCCACCTGACGATACGGTCCGCCCGCACCGCCACGGATGAAGACATCGAGGATCTCAGACCCGGCGTATTCCACCACGCTGATCATGTCGGCACCCGTCATGTACGGCTCGATCGGCCACTCGTGACCCTCGACGCTGAACATGCCGTTCTGCTCGCTGTTCGCTCCGATCACATGGATACGGAGCGCATCACCCGCGTGGGCCTCGATCAGAGGCGTGACGGGATCTTCGGGCTTATCCACCGCGCAAGGCTGGAAGATCTTGCCCAACGAGCACCCTTGTTCTTCGCGGAACTTGTACGGTTCAGCGCGGTAGTTCACCGACGTCAAACCGGCCACGTTCTGCACATAGGGCATGAAGGCGGTTCCGATGATGTTGTCCTCATCCTGGAAGAAGAGGGCCACGTCACGGTAGTTCCGCTTGCCGGCGTTTTCAGACAGGGAGGTGTCGACGATGACGTCGGCCCGCCATGCATTCTTCTGTGAGACATCGGCACCGGTGACTGGATCGCGGTACTGCGATCCCCTCGGACCGATGACGATGGCGCCGTACAATCCGTTGCGCGGATTGACGACAATGTTGCCACCATCCCACACCAACGACGTCGTTTCCTTGTTTGCAGGATGCGCGTAGTAAGTGTAGCCGCGGCTCTCGCCCGGAGCCACGGTCTGATCGCCGGCATTGTTGCCGACATTCAAGCCCTGGCTGTCTTTCGGATCGAAGGCCAGCCCCGGCGCAAAGAACGACGCCCGGCTCGCCTTCATCTTGTTCTTGAGATTCACCTTGATGCAATCGCCCAGATTGGCGCGCAGCGTGAGCGGATTCGGCATCACGTTGCCCGCGACGGTCGCGGCTTCTTCCTCCAGCGCGAAGATCTTGCCTTCCGGCATGGTCATTTCGATCTTCCGCTCGAAGTCCACCTCGATCGCATCCGGGGCCTTCGGATTGAGCTTCATCGGGCGATCCAACGCCACGACGTTAAAGCTCTTCACCGGAGCATCCGACGGACAGACGGAATTAGGAGTCGCCGGGATCCCGAGAGGATTGGTCCCCTTGGGCAGCGGCTTCAAGTCCGCAGTTTCCTTATCGAGCACGCGGATGATGCCCCATCCACCTTCGGCGAAGTGCGACGTTCTGCCGTTGAAGTGGATGTAGTCACCCGGCATACCCTGGAATCCACCCGCCTTGGTGACGAGGTCGTACCGCTCGGCGATCCCGACGTGAATCGAGTTCTTCCGGTTGGCGTCCGCCGCATACCGTTCCGTGAGGAAGGTATGGCCGGCGATCGTCCAGACGTGCGATTCGTTCATCAGCTGGTGCAACAGGCGGAACACCATGGTGTCGCCCGTGTACGCCCGCAGGAGCGGCGTGCCCGGATCACCGTGGATCGCGCTGCTGAACAGCTTGGACGTGTCCGGATTGTTGGACAGGCGCTGTGCAAACGGAGCCGCGCGGAAGTTGAAACCGCTGCCGGTCGTGTGCGTCCCGCCGTTGATGTACTTGTTCGGCGCATTCAGGATCTTGTCCGGCATCTGGAAGGACACCGTCTTTCCTGCTTCCAACGCCACTTCGATCGGCTGTCCGGGAGGATTGCCGGCTTCGATGACGTTGACGGTGTGCGGAACCGTGTCGTGGATGGAGACCATCAACTCACGGAAGCTGCCGCTGACACCGACACCGATCGGCTCATTGCTGTGAATGTCCGCGATCGGACCGCTATACACCAACTTGCCGTTCTTCGGATCATGATAGGTGGATCCGAATGGCTCCACGATCGTCACGCCGAACCCGCCATGGGGCCAGGTCGTCGCGCCGAACGCGTGGTCATGCCAGAACACGGTTCCCATATCCACGTCCACCCACCACCGATACCGCACGAACTCCGGCGACACGAGATCGCCCGCCGGGTGATGGTGCTTCAGTGGCTTGAAGAACGTGACCATATCGCCCTTGATTTCCTTCACACGGGCGACTTCCTGGCAGCTCTTATCCCGCGGCAGTGACGCCGCCGGATCGTTGCCCGTCTCCAAACCATCCATGCCCACCATCAACTCCGTGTTGACGTGGAACGCGGTGGCGCCGGGCGCCATCTGGATCTTCACGGAGGAAGCGCCGGCCTTCACTTCGCCGGTCAGCTTCGCAACCATCGGTGCCGGCAAACCATGCTTGGTCTTCTTTCCCCACATGGTGAAGGGCCGGACCGACATTTCGTACTCCATCCCGGAAATCACACCGTCGGAATTACCGGTGTCGAACTGGAAGAAGTGGGGATGGATGTTGATCTTGGACGACTGGAAGTTCGTGTAATCGTCGTCGTCCCACTCGCTGGTCAGCAACAAGTCCACGCAGTCATACACGTTGGCGCGGATGACGGCGGGCAGTTTGAGA
>JBEIQG010000214.1:0-6084 GCA_040376625.1 Nitrospira sp.
TCTTGCCGGGCTGAAGAAAAATTGAACCTCGCAGACTCCAGTACCGAAGGTCTTGATGAAGATCAGCGTCATTATTCCATGTTTGAATGCGGCCGACACCATCGGCGAGACACTCGACGCTCTCGTCGGACAAGTATGGCCCACCGAATGGGAAGTGATCATTGCGGATAACGGTTCGACTGATGCCCTGGGATCTGTTGTCAAGCCATTCAAAACCAGCATTCCATCGCTGAAAGTTGTCGATGCGTCGGCGAAGCGCGGCGCCGCCTATGCGAGGAACCTCGCGGTGAATGCGGCGAGCGGTGAACGCCTGCTCTTCTGCGATGCCGATGATGTGCCGGGGGCCGGTTGGGCCCCCGCGCTTGCCGGAGCGTTGAGGGACCATGATTTTGTGGCAGCTCGCTTCGAATTCGACAGGTTGAACCCTCCTTCGATTGCGGCCGCCCGAGGCGGGACGCAAATCGATGCGTTGCAGACTTGCAGGTTCCTGCCCTTTCCCTATGCCGGGGCAGGAAGTCTTGGCATCTCCAAGCGCCTTCACGTCGGGGTGGGGGGATTCGACGAGAGTATCCGTATTGGGGAAGACACCGATTACTGTATGCGAATACAGCTTGCTGGAGAGACGCTCGTGTTTGTGCCGGATGCCCGACTGCATTATCGACTGCGCGGAACTCAATCACAAATGTACGGGCAGGGGTTTCGCTATGCAGAGAATGCCGTGTATTTGTATAAAAAATACGGTGAGCGTTCATCATGGGAGCTCTGGCGGTGGCGTGCGCATGGTCGCTCACTCGGCACGTTGCTGGGAAAAGCTCTGGAACTGATCAGAACCCCGGAGGGCAAGGCCATTTTTGCCTGGCGGTTGGGAGTTCATACGGGAGCGTTCGTAGGCGCCCTGAGATTCGGCACTCCACCCGTGATGGCCGAGTAGGAAGGGGGAATGGCGGTTTTGACCGGGTCATCCCGGTCCTCCTGAGATGTTTGTGAGTTGGAAGGCAGGATGATCTTCTTCGTGCTGATCGTATTTTGTCCACGGATGGAGCGCGGCCCCGACTCCCGCCCCCACCATGGCGAACGGCATGGCTACGACAAAGAGCGGCAACCCTATCGCGTACCCGACCCACTGCAACGCGACATTGTCACGGTGCTCGCCGTTGGCGATCACGCGTTGTGCGGGGTAGAGGGGAAAGGTGCCGTATGCTGTACCGAGACTGGCGCTTTCACCTACCGTTCGGCAGCGTCCGTAGCTCAGTCCGGGTAGCAGCACGAGTAGCAGCACGAACGTCAATAGATTCAGTTTCATATCAGAGCATTCCCCTCACGCGGAGCGTGGTTCTATAGGATCTAGATGTGAGTGCGTGGCAATTCTAAAGAACGCAAGATACACGCCACATCGCTGAGCGCTGCCCAGTTAGACTGCACGAGCAGCATTCACCAGCCTCATCCCCTTCTCCGGTGCGGGTACATCTCATGTGCATCCATGGCATGTGCTGCGGCATGGTGCCTCTTATCCGGGCAAGTTGAGCGATTCTGCTCTCTGCGCTCGCGGTGATTTCGCTCGTGAAGTCACCTTTCCATGGCAACCGTGAAAACCGCCCTTCGCCGCGTGGAGGCTTCAGCCATTCCTTACCAGGTCGGGCCGAATCGGTTAGTGGTGCCGGGTTCGCGCCAGGACGGGGTCTTGGCGAGAGATCACGCCTAGACGGTATCCGCATGTCCTGTAGTGATCGGCGTTAGAGCCTGGCCTGGTCTGATTGAAAGAATCGTCGATCACGGAGAAGTTCGGCTGCGTCGCCTGCAGATTCCCGTGCCGGTGAAAGTTCTGTGGGGGGAGATACCCGGCGCCTCGTCATGCCGAGGGTTATTTTCGTTGGCGTTTGCTCGTAGTTTTCTGGGGCCCATCTGCCGAGGTTCCTGTCCGATGTGAATAGACTCGATTCGTCCCCTATATGCTCAATGAATGGAATGTCGTTGGCCAACAGGTGAACGGTCCGTATCACCATTTCTCCGAAGCAGAGGCTGAGGGTAAGGAGCAGAAGGAGGAGGGGGCCGAAAACGAGGATAATGGCCGGCCGATTGGGCGACAATGCCCTCTCGTCGCTGATGGGTAGTCCAAAAGGGGATGTACTCAAGGGGCGATTGGCGTCCTGGCCAGTCGCATCGCGTTTCATCGGGTGTAGAGGTCTGTGCCGATGCATACGTCTGAGGAGCTATCGGTTTCTGATTCCGCTCAGTTCAAGGATGAGAATGGCCATGACGGTAAGAAAGAGAACGGCAGATGCCAGAGCCAGCTTTTTGTATTGGCTGTTCTTCAGGCTCAGTTCGTTGAAGGTTTTATGGGCAGGCATGAGTCCTGTTCCTCTGTGACGTGACCTTCGATCACATCCCTGGAAGGCGATGCGGATCATGCGTTATGGTCCCTCACATCCGCCACCAAGGCCCGGAGTTGTCGGAGCGTCCGGTCGAGAATGTGAAAACTATCGGTAACCTGTGCATGCGGTAGAGCATCCGGACCCTCAGGCACTGTCCGAAGTGCGGAAAGTCGCAGTGTGATCAGCGGAATGGTCTTTGTGATCTCAGCATGTAAATCGCGGATAAGGGCGCCCCTTTCAAATTCTCCGGTCTCTCGCAGGCTGAAAGAGAGCGTTCGCAGACGATCATTTGCCTCGCACAGTATGGTCCTGGACGTCATGCCAAGGTGCTTTAGTTCTGTGTGTGCAGGATTCATCGGTGCGATCTCCACATGTCCCATTCTTGCGGCACATAGGGTGCCACAATGGACCAGACCGGCGGAATCAGGGATACCCTGGAAATCGATCCAATTACACCTGAGGATGGGAGGGGGTCTGTTTTGGGGAGCACTGCAGAGGCTAGTCCGACTGGACGAGGCCCGTGCGAATGGCGAGCCGGACCAGTCCCGGGACATCGTGGATATCGAGCCGCTCCATGAGCTGCGCGCGGTGGGTTTCGACGGTTTTCACACTCAGATCAAGGCGTTGCGCGATCTGCTTGGTCGAGCATCCCTCTGCGATCAGTTGAAGGATTTCGCGTTGGCGACCGGTCAGCCGTGCCAGAGGACCGGTTTGCGCTTCACCTTTCTGACAATAGGCGTCGACGGCGAACTTGGCCATACCCGGGGTCAGGTAGGTCTCGCCTCGCCACACGGCCTTGATGGCTAATTCCAGTTCATTACGATCCGCGTCTTTGAGTAAATAGCCCGCGGCGCCTGCGCGAAGCGCCTCTTTGAGATACTCCTCGTTTGTATACATCGAGAGCATCAAAATCTTAGTCCTCGGAGACTCCTGTCGAATGCGGCGGGTCGCTTCGAGCCCGTTCATGCCCGCCATGGCAATATCCATGAGCACGACATCGGGGGTGAGCTCTTTCGCGAGCTTCGTGGCGCTTCGACCATCGCTGACCTCTCCGATCACGAGGATGCCCTCGATTTTTTCCAGCAAGACCCTGAATCCTGCGCGCACCAGCGTATGATCTTCGACAAGGAGTACGCGTATGTTATTCATGTTCTGCCCCGGTCGACTCAGCCCCAATCGGAAATGTCGCGCGAATTTCAGTTCCGGTCGATGGAGCTGACCGGATCACCAGGTGTCCCCCCGCGAGGCGGACCCGTTCTTCCATCCCGGAGAGCCCTACACTCGTTCCCGCGCGAGCGCCCGTGCGGATCAGATTCGGGTCAAACCCAATCCCGTTGTCGCGGACAATGAGGTCCAGTTGCCGGCGCCCCATTTCGAGATGAACTTCCACCGCAGTTGCTTTCGCATGCCTTGCGACATTCGTCAAGGCCTCCTGGGTGAGCCGAAAACAGGAGATTTCCATTTCGGGAGAGGGGCGGGTCATCATCTCATCGGCCAGAAACTGAACCTTCCATCCGGCACGTTCGGCCTGTCTCCCGACATACCATCTCAGCGCCGGGACGAGGCCAAGTTCATCAAGCATGGAGGGGCGTAAGTCCAACGCCAGGTTGCGTATATGTCGGAGCACTTGATCGAGGATTTGCAGACTGTCGAAAAGCGGTTTCCCCGCTGCAGCGGCCGTCGAACCGTCGCGCTGCTCGTCAAGCTCACGTAGATTCATCTTGATGGCCGTCAGCGCTTGTCCGATCTCATCGTGCAAATCCCGGGCGATCGCGCGACGTTCCAGCTCCTGGATCTCCATCAGCCGTCGGGAGAGGATTTGCAAGCGGCTATTGGCACTGCTCAATGCCGCCGTACGTTCCGCGACTCGATGTTCCAATTCTTCATGGGCTGACTTCAGCGCTTCTTGCGCACGCTTCTGTTCGGTGATGTCGGTATTCAGCTCGAGGCTTGCGCTGGCTACGCCCTCTGTATTCTTGAGCAAGGTCCACCGGCTGGAGACCGTGATCCTCTGGCCGTTTCGAGTCGTGTGCAGGAGTTCCCCGGCCCAATAACCGTTCGCCAGAAAAGTCTTCTTGATCTCCGCCAATGGTTGTGGAAATGTGGTTTTCAGAAAATCGTGGATATAGGCGCCCGCGGCTTCCTTGCTGCTCCACCCATACAGGCGCACCGCTCCCTGATTCCAATAGTCGATCGTATCGCGATCCAAGTCGCGGACTAGAATCGCATCGTTGGCGAGATCCAGCAGTTTCATGTGATGTTGGAGCACGTCGTTCGACCATATCTCTGCGCGGTTTTCTTGAAGCGCCAGGACATAACCCGTGATATGTCCCGATCCGTCTGGCACCGCACTGATTGAGAGGTGAACAGGAATAGGCCGGCCGTTGCGGTGAAGATAGGTCCACTGGTCTTCCGTCGGGTGGCCCGGTTCGGTGTTCCCGACGATGATGCGAAATTCATCCCTCCCGGCGGTCGCGGGTGTCAGTGTGGACTGCGCACCACGACGCTTCAACTCGCTCGGATCATGCAAAGCAGCCAGGGGAAGCGCCCCCACGACCTCCTCCGCGCGATACCCTAGCAGGCGCTCAGAAGCCTCGTTGAAGCTCGTAATGATCCCGGTCGGGGAGGTTGAGAGTATCGCAAGCGTCTGTGGCCGGTCGTGACTTCCCTCGCCCATCGCGTCCTCAGTTCTTTCTGCTTCAGTTCCAGGAAGCAGGTCTCTAGGCTAGCATTAGATTTCTCCTCATTGCCATCGATTCCGGACAGCGGTCGGCACCAGGCATCGACAGATTCCATTTCAATGTTAATCCGGCAGGAAACGGATGCGGCCGCGATGCCGTCCGCTGGCATTCAAGCCGTCATCGGATCCGTAGGGGAGGCACTGTATGAAGCATGAGAGCATTGAAGCGGTGGGAGGTTGCTCTGCGTATCGGCCGATGGTCGAGGCGTACTGACGACCGTCGCTGCTTCACGACACGCGCGAAGGGGCATCGCCCGCTCGATCGTCACGTGTGGTGGAAATATCCGTGCTCTCAGGAAACGCCGGGCCCAGACGGATCCTCCGCGAAGGGCCATGCAGGGTCACGCGCATCGTCTGTCCATCCCATCGCCAATCGATGGAGCCGCCCGGCAACGCGAGATTCGAGACCGTCATCGACTGTGGGATCCAGTCATTGGGAATGCCCGCGCCGATCACCACCGTCGGCTCTGCCGCATCATCATCCAGATAAGCCAGCATGTCCTGTTGCAGCAGCAAGAGCAACGCCGCCGTTTCATAGTCGGGAGACACCACGGATTGATTGTGCCACCCTCTGACGTATTGCCACCCGTCCGCCACATCTGTGGCCGCTGGTCGCGGCCTATCCCACGTGTACAGTCCTGGTGAGGCCTGCTGATTCCACAGTTGCCGCAGCGAAGCCCAGACGGCATCCGGTCGCCCCTGCCGCAATGCCAGATGAGCGTCAGTCACTTGCGCTGCCATGGGTGCCTTCTCGGAAGCGGGGCGGTACGACGTAGGTTGCCGGTCCAACTGGCTACGACCAGCGGCAGGCGGATCGGCAGGCGTGAACCTCGCCGTCGAGGCCTTGGCGTCTGCAGCGCCACTGCGGTTCCTGCGTTGCCAATTGTCGCGCAACATTCGGGCCTGGTTCCTCCAGCCTGTCGCGAATCGGTGTTTGCCCATCCGTTCGGCAAACCCGGCCGCGGCCAGCAA
>JBEIQG010000268.1:0-4199 GCA_040376625.1 Nitrospira sp.
GGACGACCCAGCGCATAAAGAAGATCCCCTGTCCCAGGAATCCGATAATCAGCCAGATAGTGTCGAGTGTCATATTCCTGTGGAGGCCGATGGAGGCGATGACGTCGTCGCGGCGGCGCGGTATTGGTAACGCAGGCAACGGTGCTGCATCCATCGCACGGCCACCAGGTCGTACAGGCCTTTGAAGAGGCGGTTGCCCACGCCGTATTTCGAGGTGCCGCGGGTGCGTGGATAGTGGCGCACCGGCACCTCGGTGACGGTGAATCCGTGCATCAAGGCGAGGGCGGGGAAGAATCGATGCATGCCCTCGAAGAGCTGCATTTTTTCTACCACCGCGCGGCGAAACAACTTAAGCGAGCAGCCGGTGTCATGCACCCGATCGCCGGTGACCGCGCTGCGGACGCTGTTGGCCACGCGGGAGGAAATCTTGCGTGTCAGGTTGTCATGGCGGTCTTTGCGCCAGCCACAGACGAGGTCGAACGTCTTGATGAGCGGAAGCAGCGTGGCAATATCCGCCGGATCGTTTTGCAGGTCCCCGTCGATGGTCATGACCAGTTCGCCGGCGGATCGCTTAAACCCGGCATCGAAGGCCGCTGACTGCCCGTAGTTCCGGTCAAAGTGAAAGACCTTCACCGTAGGATATCGAGTGGCCAGTCCATCGAGCACGTCTGAACTGCCGTCCGAACTGCCGTCGTCGATGAAGATCAATTCGAACGGAGCCGATCGGGACTCTTCCCGGCCGTCCAGGACCTTCACCAGTTGCTCAGTCAGTGGCACCAGATTGTCGCGCTCATCCTTGATCGGGATGACTACGGATGCCCATGGGCGGGTCACTACAGTCATGGAGCAGGAACAATTCCTTCACGCAGCGGTTTGTCGGTGTGCACGGCGCACATTCTACAAAACGCATGGAGGGGCGGTCAAACGGTTCCGTCCAGGGTTCTGTCGCAAAATGTGTGACCGCGCTCACGAATCGAGCAGGATCCGACGATCGACAAAAGCAGAGAAGTTTGGATCGTTGGAGAGGAAGATGACCGACCAGGGTTCGTTCTTGGCACAGAGACGGCGAAGCAGCACCTCCCGCGTGGCGGGCAGCATGTTGTGGAGCGTGCCGTCAAAGATCAGCAGTTGCGGCCGTATCACTATCGCGCGGGCCACGAGGAGCCGCAGGATCTGACTCATGGAGAGATTGGTTTCCAGGCTGGACGCGCGTGTGTTCAATCCCAGCGGCAGCGCATCGATGTCGCAGTCCAGTTCCACGAATCGAAGCACCCACTGGAGGTCTTGATAGTCAATCGTGGGGCGGCCAAGTGTGATGTTATCTTCGAGCGTGCCGTCCAGCAACGTGGGAAGAGAGTCGAGGACAAGTCCGCGAACCCGGCTGATGGAGTTGCGGTTCACCTCTGACAGATTCATCTCGTTGTACCGGACGAACCCCGCCGTCGGCGAATGGAGTCCGGCCAGGACTTTGGCGAGAGCGGTCTTCACATTGTTCGTGCTGCAGAGGACCGCCACCTTCTCGCCGGGTGCAATATCGAGGGACACGTTCTGGAAAATCGGCGTGCCCTCCGGACTCGTATAGGATAGGTTCCGGCACGTCAAGCGGATACCGGCCGCTCCGAACAGCGTCGGCGGTACGTATTCCTTCGCGTCGTCCGCTTCAGTAGGCAGAGAGAACACCCCGGCCATTTCCCGACAGGATACGAAGGTGAAGAACATCGCGACCATGCGTCGAGCCAACGTATCCATGTTGACCAGCAGGTTGCCGACCAACACCTCGGCGGCGGCGAATTGCCCCACGGTGAGTTGTCCGTCCACCACGAGGAGTCCGGCGGTAATGAGAAGCCCACTGTGACCGGCGACTTGCCAGAGTGCCGCGGCTTTGTATTGCCTCCCGGTGAGTGTATCGGACCGGCGTTGTCGAATTTGGGCATACATGCGGGTCAGTGAATCCGTTCGTTCAAGAAGGTATGGACTGTCGCCGGCGGCTCGCAGGTGGCAGAGATTGTGTGCGATGTTTTGAATCCAGCCGAAAATATCATAGTGCAGCCGGGACATCTCCAGGGTAATTGAGAAGCCACCGCGCCCGAAGACGGTCAGTAATCCCACAAAGCCCAGGATCAGCACCAGGATGTAGAGGAGAAAGAAGGGGTGAAACAGGATCAGCATGGTTACCCCGATGCTACCGACCACGGCGACGTTAAACAGATCCGCCACCATGGCCACCAATGCCCGGGTCAGCAGGTCGGCCTCCATGAACCGGTAGGCCTGCGGCGCGGCGAACGTATCGTCGCGGAGGCGAGGCAGGAGGCGTGTGAAGCCGATCGCGATGCGCGCGTAGATCCGTTGTTGGAACGTCTCCACTGCGCGGGCCTGCAGCACACGGAATGCCGCGACGCCGGTCAGGGAACTGGCGACGAACAGCGCCAGTGTAAAGATCATGCGGGGTTCCATCGCAAAGGAGAACGTGCTGACGAGCTCCTGGACGGCAATGGGGACACAGAGAAGAAAGAACCCGATGGCAACCGCATACGAGGCGATGATGCCCAGGATCGATCGCTCCAGCTTCAGCAGCATGCTCAAGTGGGCGAAGATATCGCGAAGAACCTCGGTCAGCTGATACTGGGGATAGGTCGGGGCTGTTGTGGGGCGCTGGTTCACAGAAACTCCTACCGCGTTGGGCGCTGGTAGGAGTTATCAGCCGGAGGCGAGGATCGCGACCGGCGGTTCTCGGTGAACTCCATCACCTGGGGGATGTTCTAGGCTCGTTCGAAGTCTAGACCGAGACCCCCTCTTCCGTCAACACAAGCGACGGTCGAAGCAGGATGTGGAGAAGGTCCACCGTCCTCGTCCGTCGTTCGTGAAGGGTTGTTCGTCTCTGGCGCAAGCACGATGATGCTTCTCGATGAGATACGCTTCGCGGAGGCGGAAAATGCTGGACAGAAAGAGGAATGCGGCAAAGGTGGTGCGGTATCGTTCGGTGCTCATCTTGCTGTAGATCAGCAGTTCGGTAGCCAGAAACAGGCTCACGCCTACCGCAATGTAGAGTGCGGTGGCAGAGGTGGCAATTGCAGAGGGACCGAGGGAGACGCCCAACGTGATGAGCTGACACAGCGCAAACGTGCCGTAGGACACGGCGGTCGTGGCGCGGGTCTGAGCGTTGTCGTACTGCATGCTGTGGATGACGGCCGTCAGCAGCGAGCCGCCTAGATTGGTCAGGCCATGAACAATGCCCATTGCGACGATATAGGTGCGCTCATATCGCACCAGCGACTCGATCAACAGATTGAACGGCTCATAGCCGCTCTTGAGCGCAGCGATGATCAAGAAGAGTCCGACAATGCTCCCGATGTTCAGCTTGAGTGTTCTGACCAACAGGAAACATAGCACCACGCAGGAAATCGACAGGATGAGGACGTGGCGGTAGAACGGCACCTGGATATGCCGGTAGTCTGTACTTATTTGCAGCAGGTTGCCGTCAGAAGGATGGTGGCGAGAACGTTCAACTGTATACTCATGCTGCTCCTCGCGGGTCGACATGCCCGCGACGGACAGGCTCTCGACTCCCCGTCCGGTAGCCCGATATAGCCCAGCGTTGGAGTGTGCGTCAATCGCTTCGCAGGGTGGGGGCTTAGTTTACCTGCTGCTGGCAGGGGTTTCCGAGACCGATGAGTCGATGATTGTAAAGCGCATGGTGCCCATCAGGCTCATGTCGTTGATCTGTTCGCCGGCATGGATTTCCACCTTATACCGTCCTGGTTTCCAGCCGCTTTCCGTCGGGAACAGCTTCAGATAGCCGGTTTGGTCCTCTAAGGCGATATACATCGCATCTTCAGCGACCACGGTTCTTCCGTCCAGCCCTGTCACTTCCTCCGGGTAGCAGCGCCCGAATACTTGGAACGATTGGTAATGCTGATGGAGTTCGAAGACGATGAAGACCGGTCTGGAGCCGGCGGCGAACTGTTCGGTCGGTCTGACGGGAACAATTTCATGGGTTCGTTGAAATCCGAGCTCCTCATCAAACCCTTCGGCGAGCACGATGTGGCGGAACATCCCTTCGGGTGGGGCGTCGAAGTTATAGGGTTTCGCGCTCTCGGTGCGGTTCTGGAAATCGGGAATCGGCACATTGCGGGTGAGCGGGAGATCTTCTGCCCAGAGAAGGGAGCCGGAGAGCAGGAAGATGGGACAGCAGAACCAGA
>JBEIQG010000186.1:0-7517 GCA_040376625.1 Nitrospira sp.
AACTTCGCTATCAAGGAACTGATCGGCGAGTATGAAAAGCAGACCGGCCACCATGTGAAACTTTCCCTGGGTTCGTCCGGGAATTTTTATGCGCAGCTTCAGCAAGGTGCGCCGTTTGATCTGTATTTTTCGGCGGACATCGGCTATCCCAAAAAGCTTGAGGAGGCGGGGCTGACGGTGTCGGGCTCGTTGTATCGTTACGCGGTCGGACGGGTGGTCCTTTGGGCGCCGAAAAGTTCGCCGCTCGAAGTGTCGAAGGGGCTCGCGATACTGCGTGATCCAGCGATACGGAAAATTGCCATTGCCAATCCGAAGCATGCTCCCTACGGACGCGCGGCGGTTGCCGCGATGGAGCACGCGCAGGTGTACGTGGACGTGAAGGATCGCCTGGTGCTGGGAGAAAACATTTCGCAGGCAGCGCAGTTTATTGAATCCGGCGCCTGCGATGTCGGGATTATTGCCCTCTCCCTGGCATTAGCTCCCGTGATGAAGAATGCCGGCAGCTACTGGGAAATTCCGGCGGAATCCCATCCACCCTTGGAGCAGGGCGCGGTCATCTTAAAACAGTCAAAACGCCAGGACGCGGCCCGGCAGTTTCTTGCCTTCATGCAGTCCCCGCCGGGCCAGGAGATGATGATCCGATATGGATTTACGTTGCCGAAGTAGCCGCCGACACTTGGCCCTCTGTGCGTTGACGATCTTGCTCGTCGCCGGTTGTTCCGAGGCTGTGCTGATGAGCCAGGAGTCGGACCATGGCGGCGTGGTGACCTATATGTTTAAGCAGGACCGTGGCGGGCCGATGGGATCGCCTTATCGACGGCAAGCGCTTGATGCGATACAAGCCAAGTGCAAGGCCGGTTCTCGGGTGCTACGTGAGGGCGAGGTGAAAGGATATACCAGTGCAGGGATGGGCACGATCGAGGGTACGGAAGACGAAGAGCGTGGCAGGCGATGGGGGATTCAGTTCGAATGCAAGGGGGGCGACGGCGACAGAGCGGCTCAAATCTCTCAGCCTGAACAAAGCAGGAGGAATCCGTGAAGCTTAGCGCGAGAAATCAATTTCAAGGCCAGGTCGTTCGAATCACCGAAGGCCAGGCAATGGCGGAAGTCGTGGTGAAGGTCGGCAACTTGGAATTTGTGTCGGCGATTACCGAAGGTTCCGTCAAAAATATGGGCATCAAAGTCGGTGATGCCGTAACGGTTGCGGTCAAGGCGACCGACGTCATCGTCGGAAAATAAGCTTCTGTCGAGAGTCAGCCCGAGGCAGCATTCGGCAGGAGCAGATCCGATTCAACGACATCGATTGTGGACGAGACAATGAACTGGATTGCCATTTGGGTGACCTTCAAGCTGGCCGCTGCCACGGCGTTGATCCTCTTAATTGTGGGCCTGCCCATTGCCTATTGGGTGAGCTTTTCGCGCCGGCGCTGGAAGTTTCTGGTGGAGTCGGTGGTGGCACTGCCCTTGGTGTTGCCGCCGACCGTGCTGGGATTTTATATTCTCGTCGCCATCGGGCCGCACAGCCCGCTCGGACGATTTTACAACGAACTCGTCGGCCATCCGCTCCCGTTCACCTTCGAAGGCCTCCTGCTGGCTTCCGTCCTCTACAGTCTACCTTTCGCAGTGCAGCCGTTCGCTGCGGCGTTTGAGCAAGTGGATCGGCGATTGATCGAAGCGTCCTGGACGCTGGGTGTGTCGAAGCTCGGTACCTTCTTCAAACTGATCGTGCCTCTGTCTAAAGCCGGATTGTTGACCGGTGCCGTGCTGAGCTTCGCCCATACGATGGGAGAGTTCGGAGTCGTGCTGATGGTGGGAGGCAATTTGGAAGGGGAGACACGCACCGTCTCGATCGATATCTACGATGAAGTGCAGGCGCTGAATTATGCCGGTGCGGCAAAAACGGCGCTTTTTCTGTTAGTCGTCTCGTATGCCATCTTGCTCCTGGTGTATGCGGTCAATCGGAACGTGTGGGCAGCATGGCCGCAGAAATAACCATCGCTCTCGTCAAAACGTTTCCCGGGCGGTCTCCCATACGGGCGCGCATTGCGTATCCGGTCGAGACCGCAACGGTCTTGATTCTCTTTGGCCCGTCCGGTTCCGGGAAAACGACCATCCTCAGATCGGTGGCGGGGCTGGAATGGCCGGAAGAGGGGACCATTCAATTTGTGTCACGCACCTGGCTGGATACCGCGTCAGGCGTCAGGGTGGCGCCGCAAGATCGTCACATCGGTTACATGGCTCAGGACTATGCGCTCTTCCCGACCTACACGGTCGCGGGAAATATCGGGTATGGCCTTCACCATCTCTCCGCACAGGATCGTACAAAGCGCGTCGAGGAGATGGTGGAGTTGTTCCAGTTGCGAGGACTGGAGACTGCGAAGCCGCGAGAACTCTCCGGCGGACAACAACAACGGGTGGCGCTTGCGCGCGCGGTGGCGCCTCGACCGTTGTTGTTGCTGCTGGACGAACCGCTTTCCGCCTTGGATGCCCCGACCAGGCTGCATCTGCGCGATGAACTGCGAAGTCTATTGAAGGAGCTGGCGCTGCCGTCGATCATCGTCACGCACGATTGGACGGAGGCCCTCACCCTTGGTGATGTAATGGCGGTCATCAGCGCGGGCAATGTGCTGCAGGTGGGTGCGCCGATCGAAGTATTCAGCCGTCCGCAAAATGCGAATGTCGCGCGCGTCGTGGGGATCGAAACTGTGGTGAAGGGCCGGGTTGTCGGTTCCTCTGACGGTATGCTGCAGGTGAGCGTGAACGGCACCGCATTGACGGCCGTGGAAGGTGACTCGACAGGCCCCGATGTGTTCGTATGCATCCGGTCGGAGGATGTGGTGCTGGAACGCGGGCAAGCCGGCGCGAGCAGCGCGCGGAATCACCTGGCCGGGACCGTCATCTCGGCCACGGTGCTCGGGGCCTTGGCGCAAGTGACGATCGATTGTGGATTTCCCCTTGTTGCTATGGTCACTCGTTCGACGGTCGAAGAGTTCGGGTTGTCATCCGGCGTTCCAGTCGTGGCTGCGATCAAGGCGGGTTCGGTCCATCTGGTGTCGAGACAGGCTGAGTAGCAGGATGTTGAAAAAGTTCGCCAGCGGCGTTCTCGCAAGACACGGCCGCCTCACCGGCTCGGCGGCGTTCACAAACGTGACGCGCGTTAATCCGCGCGTCGTGAACCTCAGAGGCTCAACGTACCGCTCACGGGAAAAGAGCTTGTCTCGGCAAGCTCGGGGTAGGGCGGGTAAGAACAATGTGGCCTCGCGACATCGCATTGCTGCGGCCTTGCTGTGTGGCCTTTTTGAACATCCTGCGCCTGCGTTGATCACTAACTGTGGAAGAGGTCGTTTCGCTGTTTCTTGGCTGTTAGATGGTTTCCAACAGCCGGCTAGTTCTTAGGGTGTGTGGGCTAAAACGCACCGGTGATGCTGGCACCGAATTTCTCTCGCACGATGGGCGTCGCCTCTTCGATGTTCAGCTTCTTTTGGAGCACGTGGGCCACTGACCGCATTTTGTGGAGTCGTGGGTGGTCTGTGTTTCCCTGCTCGGTGACCAGCACGTCTGCCACACAGAGGTACAGATTGTCGTCGCTCTGTTGCGGCTGTGCCATTTCAGAATAACCGCCCCTGCCGCTCATGGCCATCCGCATCATGGCATTGAGGTCCGGTGCCGCGCCGCCTCCCATCGCCATTCCGCGTAGCGCTTGCATATTCATCCCGCCGCCCCCTAATCCGCTGAACATTCCGCCCATGGCGTCCATGTCAATCCCGCCTGCATTGGTGAGCGGAGCGCCTCCACCGCCGATGCCCGTGCCGAATCCGGCCTTGGCCACCAGTTCCGGTCTCACCCCATCTCCCGCCTTGTGGCAGTACACGATCTGGGCCTGCAGCCAGTAAGCAGCACCAAGAGGGTCGTTCACGACCTGGTATCCCTTTGCCGTCAACCTCGCCGGGAGATCCGAAGGGGTTGCGTTCTGATTCTCAGACGTATTGCGGATTTGCACATATATGGAACGCGCGGCACTGGGTGGGAGAAGGATGGAGGTGTCGTTGACTAATCCGGAACGCAGGATGTTGCTGCAGCCGGTGAGTAACATCAGCGCAACAAGCCATCCACCAGCTATACAAGGAGAGAAAGCTCTGGTCACTTGTCTAGTCATCGATGGTTGTTTATCAGGTTGTGGAAAAACTCGCTCGTTGCGCAGGAGGCTACGATCCACTTATAGGCTGTGCATGTATCACAATAATCACAATAACCCGCATCAACCCGCATCCTGTTAGAAGTGTCCAGCCACTGCCGCGCTCAATCGCTGCTGCACCAAGGGAGTCGCTTCCTGTTCATCAAGTTTCTTTTGGTACACGCTGGCCGCCAGTCTGGTCTGGTAGACCCCGGCAGGGGGCGTTGTCCCTGGTGGCGAAACCGGCAGCGTTCCGCCCGTTTTTGCCAGCTCCGTGATCTGGAGATCGGCGACACAGGCGTAGTTGATATTTTCATTGGCATCGGGCCGTGACGGTCCGCCGAACATATTGCCGACGGCATTGCCGAGTCCTTCTGCTGCGTTGAGGCCCATTCCGGCTGCGCCGCCTATGAGGGCGCCCTGCGGGCCTGCCATGCCGGCCATCCCCGTCAGCCCATGAAGCCCCGACATGATCGAGCCGCCGATTCCTGAGCCATAGCCGCTTGCGACCAGGTCTTCAACCGGCAGTTCGACCTTAGTTTGACTGCAATACACGATATTGGTCAGTACGACATAGGCCGCTTCCTGGGGATCCTGGACAACCTGATACCCTTTGAGGCTCAGCCTTGCTCTCAGATCGTTGAGCGACACGGCTTGGTTGTCCGAAGTGTTCCGATTTTGGAGAAAGACGGTCCGCGCCGTCGACGGCGGCAGCATGAGACTGTTACTGGCGAGTAAGTCGGTATCCCGGACGTTGGCCGCACATCCGGTGAAGAAGAGAATTCCTGCCAACAAGCTGCGGAAGAAGCCTGCGGTCATCTGTGTGTTCTCGGAGGTGCCGGCGTGCATAGAAACGAGAGGAAGTCGCGGCGCGATTCTAGGGGAACGGATCAGAGGTTTCAATCAAGAAAGTGAAGATTCTGCCAAAAAGATCTCTCCCCAAATTCTGTGGATATCTCTGTTGATAGTTACCTGGTCGATTGCGAATAGACCCGCTAACTCATGCCTCCCACCTGGTTGCCTATTTATTGAGCATAGAGAATGATGACTGCCATGACCACAATATCTAGTGGTAGTTCTCTTATGTGCATGGATTAGCATTCATATTTGTCCCGGACTCCTCGTGTTGCGAAAATCATCTGTGGATAGGGGCTTTATTTTTTTCCACCATCCAGATGGCCCTTGACTTATGCACAGAAGGTTTCATTTTCCAAGGAGATAACAAAGACTTTGGATCGTAAAAACCGCACTGGAAGAGGTCGCCGGAATAGTCAAGAAACATGTTGAGCAGATGCTTGACAGAGGCGCAATTTTTATGTAACCATCGGTTACATGATGACGTCGAGCGAATTTAGGCAAATCCGTGAACAGTTGGGGCTTACGCAGGAGCAGCTTGCCGCGGCACTGCAGACGACACGGGTATCGGTCGCCCGTTATGAAGCCGGAATGCGGCGGATCAGCGGGGCGATTCAGGTTGCGATCACACAGTTGGCCAACAGGACTAAGATCCCCATGGCAGGGGTGGTTGCCGCTGGTCTGCCGATCGAGCCGGTGACCCAGTCTGAATGGGTCGAGGTGCCTCCCGGCATGGTGCGAAGAGGTGAAACCTTTGCGCTCCGCGTGAAAGGGGAATCGATGATCGAGAATGGAATTCTCCCGGGGGACCTGGTCGTCGTTCGCAAGCAGGCGACGGCACAAAACGGTCAGACGGTCGTGGCGCTTGTGAATCGGGAAGCCACCATCAAGACCTATTTCAAGCGCGCTCGGCATATTGAACTCCATCCGGCCAACGCTGCCATGAAACCGTTTGTCGTCACACCCGAGGATGAATTTTCCATCGCAGGGGTGCTCGTCGGTGTGATTCGTCATTGCGAGAACGCGTAATTCAAGGAGGGATAATGATGATGAGCCATCAGCAGCAAGCCATGGTCGAGCGTGTGGACGAACTGGAGCGTATGGTTGTCCGGCTCAATGGCCGCATCGGGGAATTGCAGCGAGAGTTGAAGCATACCAAGGGAATGACGTTTCAGGGGTGGTCCGGCGGCTCGCGCTTGCGAACGCTTCTCGGCGGAATGAAACCGGTCATATCCGCCACGCATCCAATTCGAGAGAATAGGAGGATTAAACGCCATGATCTCTGTCTCTTCTGACCTCGATGCGGTGACGGCAGGATGTTGCGCTGATTGTGGACAGATGGTGTTACGACGCACGCCGTTGTTCGATGAGAAGGCGAAGGCGGTGCGGGAGGTCTGCATCCGTTGTTTGGTGCTGACCTACCAGCGTCGGCAATTCGAAGCTGGTTGTTGCGGGTAACTCGGAAAGGCCACGCACGAGGGTTCCGGGTGATCGTCGGCTGAATGGCCGGCTCGCCAGAGCTTCCGGCAATATCCGGTTTCCTTCCGAACGCGTCGCGAGTTTCTGTTGTGAATTGCTTGCGCGCTGCTTCTGTGCCCTGGCTCGGCCGTTGTGGTTGGCGATTTGACTCCTGGGTTGGAGTCGAGCCAATCACACTATTCGGAGTCTCTGGTTCCCGCGCTCGTTGTCCGGACGACTGATGGGGACATGATCGCATGGTTCTTTCCGGACTATTCCTCGCGAAGAAACGCCCAGAATCGTTGGCTACGCCAGGCTGTTGGCGTAGACGGCCCCATTGTGCTCTCTTACAGCTTCAAGTCTGTACAGTGCTACCTCAGCAGCGCCACCTTGACCGGCACTGATCCCTCTTCTAACAGGTTATTTTGATAGTTGCCCCAGCGTTTGTCCCCGCTTGTTCGATCAAATAGGTAGGCCATTCGTCACTCCTCCTCTCAGAGGGCACCTTTGTCAGTGAGCCTTCTCCCGGTGGCCGTTCTCGTCGCGGGCGTAGATTAAGTCTGTTCCCTCTGAGGCTTGCCACTGCTCAGTCTACTAACAGGGATTGCGGCAGAAGTGCGTGGGCTCAAGAAAAGGTTGAAGCAGCCGTTCCATAGATTCGTTGAGGCGGTGTCGTCTGGCTCGCCTGAGTAGGGGCGACTTCCAGTGCGCCACATAGCTCCGGCCATCGGCATCCCGCTTCCGCCTCTTTCGTCAAGTTCTTGTCGAATTCAACCGATAATTCTGCAGTAAGGGGGTGTCGTGCCCTGAGACGGATCCGTACGCGCACGAAAGTGATGACGGTGTCTGCGGAATCATGAAGACGATGGCAAACGGACCCCTGAAGGTATTGGCGTTGGTGGGGGCAATGGTGATGATCTCCGGGTGCATGATCAAGCCCTATGTGTTGACCGACGAGGATCTACGCACCCGCGCCGCTAATGATCTTCAGATGGTGTCGACGCTCCGGGAGCCGTTGTCCGGTCCGATC
>JBEIQG010000205.1:0-6759 GCA_040376625.1 Nitrospira sp.
CCTTGTTGACCCGGCTCTGCGATGCGCGTAGGCTTACCTGACTGACCTGTCATCCGTCCTTTTTCCGGTTTCTGGACAAAAGGGGGTACGGCCATGCAGACCTCATCCATCTCCTTCATCGACTCGCTCCATGCCGACATCCGCCAGGCCTTCTACGACCACCATGACCTGGCCGCGCGCGTCATGCACTTCATTTTGCCTCTGTGCCCATTTGTGGGGGTCTACCTCATGGGCGCGCCCGGCGGGGTGTTTGGCTTGACGCTCTTCCTGTTGGGCTATTACCTGACTCCCTACGCCTGGTCTGCCACGCACGACCATCGCGCATACTGAGCGGGGCGCGATGGCAATCCTGCGGGCCTCCCGGCAGGAACGTTCCTACCGCGCCATAGAGGCTTCTCCCTCGTCCGGCAGGCATACCATCTATCATCGGTACGCCCTGATCAATGGGGCGTCTCGGCTCTTTGCTACTCGGTTATCCATGCCTCAATCCTGCCTCTTCCATCCGTCTATCCCGCTCAACCTGTGCAGGAATCGGCCGAGACTTCGAGTTCTCAAGCGACGGTGGCAGATTGCCGGCAGACTCGCTGCGCTGCAGCCCAGGAAGGTCGCGACGATGCAGGGCTCCGCCTATGCCGGCGATGGCGCCCAGGCGCGGCGCGATCTCGCGTCCGTCTTTCGTGAAATCCTGGGTGCTGCCTAGAATTGCGGAGGGCACGCGACGGGTGGCGCCAGCCGGTTGACCGGTGGAGTTTCAATCGGCTAGGCTCTTGGCGTTCTGCTGCGTCTCTGCCGCTCCCGAAATCATCCTTCGCGAGGTAGTATGCCCAAGCCTCAAGCCGTCATTGCGTTGAGCCTGGCCGGTTGCCTGACCGTACTCGGGTGGAGTGCGATCAGGGCCGAACCCTCCTTTGATCAGACGGCCGGGTATATCCTCAATATCGTCAGGGCTTTTCGTACCGCCTATGTGCTGCACGTCGTCGAGCACGCGCGAGACGCGGGGCTGTCGCCGCGGGAGGATTGGAAGAAAGATGCCCATTTCCTTCCGCTTCCCGCTCAGTTCGTCAAGGAAGCGGCTGAACAGGTGGAGGGATTGGAGATCGGCCTGATCAGTTTGACGCCGCTCAATCCTGCGAATCGCCCGCGCACGGATGCGGAGATGGATGCGTTGCTTCAGCTGGAGAGGGATCGACAGCGCGGGGTGATCGGCTTCGTCGACGGCGATGAATTCAAGGCGGTGTCGGCGGACTTGGGGCTGGTGCGGTCCTGTGTTGATTGTCACAATCAGCATCCCCGCGCGGTGCGCAGAAACTTTCAACAATGGGATGTGATGGGCGCCCTGGTGGTACGGCTCAAGCGCACGGTCGAAGGAGATGGTCGTGCGCTCCCTCCGGAACCTCCTAAGCGGGCCCCGGGGCTGCTCGAGGGGCCTCCACCTCCGGCGCCGATTACCCCACCCTGGGTTCGATGACCCCCTGATCAGGCGATCGGGCCAAGGCATCCCGAAGAGAGCCGGCTTGGTTGCCTGCTCACTGCAGCCCCTTTTTCGAAACTTTCTGCGAATGAGGTGAGGGGCCTTCGACTGGAAGCGTGATATGGAACGAGGTGCCGACGCCCGGCTCGCTCTCAACAGTGATGCTGCCTCCATGGGCATCGACGACATCTTTCACGATCTTTGTGCCCAGCCCTGTCCCGCCGACCTTTCGGCTGATGGCGCTGTATGTGAAGAGACTCTTGAGGACTTCGGCGGGCATCCCCCTGCCGGTATCGATGACCGATACTAGAATGTGCTGTCCCGCTTGGTCCGTGCGGCCACGCAGCGTGACGGATCCGCCGGCAGGCACTTCCGGAATCGCGTTGTTGACGAGGTTATAGATCGCATTGAACAGCCGGCTCTCGTCAGCCTGAATGACGGGAAGGGTGTCGAGACCATCCACGCGCAGCTCGACCTTGCGCTGGTCGGCCAGGATTCTGAGCGCTGCGTATACGCTTGCGACCACCTTCTCGAGTCGGCAGGGGGCAAACTCCGGCAGCCGCGTGAGACCTTTGACCGATTCCGCCATCTCCCTGACCCGGTCCTGAATCCGGCGGGAACCATGCCTGATCATGTCCAGGAGCTCCTTCGTCAGATCCCGGCTGTGTTTCAGACTGCCGGTGACACTCTCCGGTAAGCGGTGATAACACTCGTCGAGTTCTTCCTCCAGCAGCGTCGCCCCGCTCATGATCGGCATCAGCATATTCTTGATGTCGTGGCCGATGTCTCCCAGCAGTCTTGCCACATCGGCCAGGGCTTCGGCTTGGCGCAACGCTTCCGCGGTTTGCTCGCGGTCCACAAACTGGCCCACTTTGATGCCGATGTCGGCCACCATGTCGAGAATATCCTGATCCGGCTTGCGGATCTGGTGGCTGAAAAATTCAATGACTCCGTCAATGCGTTCGCCCTTGCGGACTGGAAAGGCAAATCCTCCATGCAGCCCGACGTGGGCCGCGATCGAGGCCCGGCGGAAATGAGGGTCGCCGGTCACATCAGGAATCCAAATGGGCGTGCCGCTGTCCCAGGTTCGACCGATGAGCCCCACACCACGCTGAAAGGTTCGTTCCCGGCTGTCTTGCACAAATTCGGAGGCCTCCACCTGCGGCGCATGCCACAAGTCAACGAAACGCAGCAACTCCGCTTGCTTGTCCACGGCCCAAAACATCCCCAACTCCCAGTCGAGGCTTTCACCGATGGCCCTGAGGATCTCCCGGCTTGCTTCCTGCAGGGTTGAGGACTCGGCCAGCACACGGGTGACTGCGTATTGGGCACGAAGCCGACGTTCTGATCGACGCGCTTGAGCTAAGCAGGCCTCCAAGTTCACGCTCTGATCTTCAGTCATGTTCCCTCCCTGTCGAGATCCCTGTTCCCTGTATGAACCGAGCCGGTTGGATACGTGCCACCAGGATTATGATCGCGTCCGGAAAGAGTTTCACGAGGAAATTGTAGCTGAATCCTTCATCGCCTTCCTTTCCACAATCGCGCCAATGTTGAACTTGTGAAACTGCTCTGCCGGAAGCCCGGACCTGCGCTCTTGTATGAAGTCATTCTCATGCTGGACTAATCATTTCCTCATCTGCACGGACTACAGTAGGGGCAGAGTAAACCGAGCCCGGTGTCATCGCCGTCTCTGTCGCGAGGTTCGAATCGATGATGGAGACGCATAGGAGAAGGAGGAAGAACGATGAAAGCAGCGACCGGTTCTACATCCACTTTAGCGACTGAACGTCCGCTCAGCCCGGACCGTTACTGGTTGGCGCTCACCGGTCCCTCCGGGTTTGCCGCGCGGTTGTTCACAGCCAATGCCGAACGCTGGAGACGCCGCGCGCTCTTCTATGAGCGTCACCGCGACTATTTCCCGCGGCTGGCCTCCGGTCGATTCGTCGAGCGTTGCCGTGAATTGGAAGCAACATACCGGGAGCTTCCGCAGGTCCTGTTCGCTATGCAGCCGCAGGTCGAATGGGCGCCGGTCCGGGTCGTTGTCTCGCGGATGAAGTGAGCTCGGATGCTCGCCCGGTCTGGGCAGTGCCTGCTGGATCCACGAGCCGGGCGGCTCCACCGGCGCGCGGATGCGAGGAACCCGACGATCTACAGGAGGGCGTCCTGCGTTCATGTGCGCCGGGCAATCACTGACTGCCAGGGAGTCGATATTCCGACGAATCGGACAGGATATGGGAGTGAGAAAGCCGGGTGGCAGCTCAGCATTGCATCTGCTCGCCTGACGGCTTAGGCTGCATGTAGATTCAGTGATGTCGTAAAAAGGGGAACTGCATGCGGTGGATGACGATCCTGCTCACGTTGAGTGTTTTCGGCGCGTCCGCCTGTGCGGACTCCACTCAGCCCGCCCGCAACAACCGCACCCAGCAGGCCTTAGCCGAGTCCCTGCCGCCGGGCCATCTGTTCCAACGCCATATGATCGATCTCAACGGCTTGACCCTCAGCGTGCTCGAGGCAGGCAGCGGCGATCCGATTATCTTTGTTCACGGCGTGGTGACGACCAGCAATATCTTTCCCCAATATGTGAGTGCCTTTTCGCCGGAGTTTCGAGGTATTGCGGTGGATCTGCGCGGGTACGGCGATTCGGAGAAACCGCCGGGCGGGTTCACGATCGAGCAGTTTTCGAAGGATCTGATTGCCCTGGCCGATAAGCTGAAGATCGACCGGGCTGTGTGGGTGGGGGTGTCCATGGGCGGGATGATTCTACAGCGTCTTGCGCTGGATCATCCTGATCGAGTGCGGGCGTTGGTATTGGTGTCTACGACCGACGGGGCGATGATACTCGACGACGACATTCCGACCATCGGCGCGCCGCGAGACTATCGGGAGGTGTCGAAGAACATGATCGTGGAGAGTTTTCCTCCCGATGCGCCGGCCCATACCTACAGGCCATTGCTTGAACGGATCCCCACCTGGAATGCCACGGTGATCAGGCAGGCGCTGACTTCCATGTCGCAATTCAACGTGCATGGTCAGCTCAGCCGCATCACCGTACCGACCCTGGTGATGGTCGGCGCCAAGGATGGTGTCGCCACGCCGACCATCGCAAAGGGAATTCAGGCGCAGATCCCAGGGGCGAAGTTGGTCGAGTTCAACACCGGCCATTTCATGATGGCGGAAGACCCTGATCAGTTTCGCACCGTACTGGGAGATTTTCTGAAAGGTCTGCCGCGGTAGGAGATGCGCGCGCACCTGCTGATTCCTGCGTTCGAATCGGGCGGCGAGAATGGTATGATGACGATGGTTGTTCCACTGAATCTTCATTCACCATCTAAGGGGACATTATGGCTACGTTTTCGACACGACTTGTTGTTACGGCTTCATTGGGCATCGTGCTGTTCGCAGGAACCGGTCTGGCGGCGGAACCGGCCGACGTGGAAAAGTTTGTGAACGCCCGCATCGAGATCGGCGAAATGATGACGAATTATTTTAAGGGCGGGGAGTCCTACGGGTCCGGGCAGCGGCCGTCGCCGGAGAAAATGAAGGAGATGGGCGACGACATCAACGCGAAGCTGACCACGCTCTTGTCCAAGCATGGTTTGACGCTGGAGGATTACCGCGCGCGCAGCAAAGACGTATTTGCCGATGAGGCGGCGGTGAAAGGGTATCTGGCCCAGCATCCGGATCTGAAGACCCGGTATGAGGCGCTTCCGTTGAATCGGATGAGTGGGGGAGGAGGCAGCACCGGCCGGGGGTATTAGCAGGCGGGTGAATCTCGCCACAGGGCCTGCTCACAAATAGAAACGCTCGGCGTGGTACATCAGTACGCCGAGCGTTTTCATGTCCCCGTGGCTCTGCCGGACTGGTTGGTTGACCGGTCCGGTTAGACGACCTGGATCAACAGATTCGTCAGATGTTCCATGCCGATGCAGTCGAGGATGCAGTAGGCGCGGTATTGGGTGCGGCTCTTTTCTCCGGCCAGAAAACTCACGCTCGATTCCCGGTTCATCACCCAGACTGAGCCGCTCTCCAGTTTCCAGCCGTCTTCGGCCCGGATCGTAATCTGGTGCGTGTCTCCTACGGCCAGGCTGGTCATGTCTTCAGCAAAGACGAAGGTGATCTTTACCATCGTATCTTTCGGCACCTGCAGGGCGCGTTTCCCTCCGTAGGGTCGACCCTTCTCATCCAGGAACCCCTTTTCACTGACTCGAACCTTGATCTCGACCGGGGCCTTCTCCGGAGCGGCCGCAGCGGTCATCGCCGGTCCGGCGAGACTCGCGACAAACGCCAACATGGTGGCCATGGTTGCCAATCGTTGTGTCATGTGAATCATTGCTTTCATACTCCTCTATAGAGACCGTCTGCGATCGAAGGGGTGCAATTCCCCTGTCATAGGATGGCTCAGAGTCTCGCTGGTGGTGGACTACAGCTGGGGGCGACTGTCGCTACGATGCGGACAGCGACTCTTCGAAATTTCGTCTGCTGTATTCACCATAGCACAGGGCCGCAGGTTGGCAAGTTCTTTCGCCTGCCGTGGAACAGTGAACGAAACGACTGAGGGAAACGGCGTAAGGAATGAGCCTGGCAGGGGTTGGTGCTTGATCGGTCGTAACCAGGCTGGATTTCAGCCGGCGTGCGAGGTGAGTGGGCGCTCAGGTAGCGCGTCTGTCCTGTGAGCCCGATTTCGCCGGTGATGACGGTGCCGTCTTGGCGGTCGGCAACCGGAGTTGCGCCCTGGCTGCTTCGATCGTGAGTTCGTGCCAGGCGCCGGGTTGGAGATCGCCGAGGGTAAAGGGGCCGTATTGAATCCGCCGCAATCTGGTCACCTCATGTCCCAGCGCCTTGAAGAGCCGCCGGATCTCACGATTCTTGCCTTCGGTCAACGTGACGGCCAGATGGGATTCACGGCCTGAGCGTTTCTGAATGGTGACGGAGGCGCAGTGCAACCGCTCGCCCTGATCGTCCATCCCGTCGAGCGCCGCCCGGCCTGTCTCGTCCGAGACCTCACCACGCACCGTGACGAGATGATCTTGCGAGGCCACCACCTGCGACGCGAGGTCGGTGATGCCCGTGCTGGTGAGCTGCCCCATCTGTTGCGATCGGCGCGTGCTGTTCTGGGCCGCGACGCTCGACACGTTCAGCAGGTGAGCGTTGAAATCGGCCAGAGCACCCCAGTTCGCGAGCGGCGCTTGTGTGAGGTCCAATGCGAGAACAGTCACATCCCCCAGCCCGAGCGGAGCACTCACCAGCAACGGTTCCTCACGCGATCCGGCGAGAATCTGACCGTCGCG
>JBEIQG010000060.1:0-16497 GCA_040376625.1 Nitrospira sp.
GCGAAGCGCATCGGGATCCTGACGCCGTTCGATAAGAAAGGGAATACGTTCGCCACGCAGATGTTCGAGGAATTGGGGTTTGAGGTGGTGTCGACGGTTGGGTTTTCCTGCGCGCACGCCCTCCATATCGCGCATGTCCCCGACTGGGCGAAGGAAAAGGCCATTCTGGAATTGCTGGCGAACGACAGGAATCAATTGGACGCGGTGGTGCAATGCGGCACGAACATGAGCTTGCTTGATGTCACTGAAAAGTTGGAGCCCCAACTTGGCATTCCGATTTTGGGAATTAACGCGGTGACCTTTTGGTACGCACTCCGGGAAAACGGATTCGTCGCGGCGTTGGCCGGGTCGGGAAGACTACTTCGGGAATTCTAAATCGGGTCCACTTGAAGCGCCCCTGCCCAATGGTTTGTCTGACGATGCTGGCGCCTCTTCGTTCTTCCTGACTGGCCGCTTCAGCCCGTCGTTGAAGGGACCCATTGACTCCTTTCTGGCTTGAGGCTATTTTTTGTGCCGGAGGTTCCCCGTGAAGACTATATTCCGATCAGGTACAACCAGCGATGCAACGGCCTGCGGCACCATCTGCTATGACGCCTTCAAGGCGATCGCCGAACAACACAATTTCCCTCCTGACTTTCCCTCCGCCCACCTCGCCGTGTCCCTGCTGTCAATGCTGCTGTCACGCCCCGATGTGTTTTCCGTGGTTGCGGAGATCGATGATCGCATCGTCGGCAGCAATTTCCTCTGGGAAGGCGATACGATCGCCGGCGTGGGCCCGATCACCGTCGTTCCTGGCGCACAGAACGGAAGCGTGGGGCGTCAATTGATGGAGCGTGTGCTTGAGCGAGCCTACACACGGCAGCATGTCGGAGTCCGGCTCGTCCAGGCCGCGTACCACAATCGCTCGCTTTCCGTGTACACCAAGCTCGGCTTCCAGGCGCGCGAACCGCTCTCGACCTTGCAGGGACCAACGCTAAATGTCGAGCTGCCGGGCTATAGGGTGCGCGTCGCGACCCTCGACGATCTGCCCGCGTGCAATGCTTTATGCCTCAACGTCCACGGACACGATCGTCGGGGCGAACTCGCACATGCCATCTCCGCTGGCACGGCCAGAATCGTCGAGCACGGCAATCGAATCACCGGTTATGCGACCGATATCGGCTTCTTCTCCCATGCCGTGGGCGAGACGAATGAAGAGCTCAAGGCGCTGATCGCGGCAGCGCCGGCATTTGCAGGCCCGGGGTTCTTGCTCCCGACCAGAAACGCCGAATTGCTGCGATGGTGCCTGGCTCATGGTCTGCGCGTGGTCCAGCCCATGACACTCATGAGCCGCGGTCTGTACCAAAAGCCGGCCGGCGCATTTCTTCCTTCGGTGTTGTATTGACGGGTCTCCGAGACCTCGTACGGCACGAGCAGTCCATCCGGTATCCAGCGCACCACCCACTCCGATTAAAGAAAAGAGAGAAGCGCCCACATGCCGTATGTCAACGTACAGATCACAAAAGGTGCGACGAGAGCACAGAAGGCTCAACTCGTTCGAGAAATAACGGATTCGCTCGTCCGCATACTCGGAAAGAAACCGGAGCATACCCATATCGTGATTCACCAAATCGCCGAAGCGGATTGGGGATTCTCAGGACTCCTGACGGACGATTGGAAAAAACGGCAGCCCCGCAAGCCGGCGAAATAGACGTAAAGCGAAACCGACTGCCATGTGTGGGTTGAAGGTGCTACGGGTGCAGAAAAGCTTTCAACAGCCATTTCCCCATGCGTGGTCGTCCGGCGCCTTCCTCGTCTCCCCACTCTCACCGCTTCCCTATCGCTTCCGGAGTGATGGATACGCATCCGACTTTGCAATAGACTGAGCAGCCCCACCGTTGATCTGTTCTAAATGATTCGGTTGGTAGCGACTCGCATTCACCCCATCCGACGTTCGATTCAGGGAGACGCATAGGAGGCGCCGCATGCCTAAGCCCAGTCTGGTCACCGGCGCTGCGGGCCGCGTCGGCGCAGTCGGGCGCTCCGTCACGGATTTGTTATTGAGACACGGCCACGCGGTGCGTGCGATGGTGCGCCATGAAGACAAACGTGCGCAAGCGTTGCGCGACATGGGTGCGGACGTCGTGGTGGGGGATCCGCTCGATCTCGATTCCATGCACAGAGCGATTGCCGGCTGCGAGACGATGTACTTCGGCATGTCGGTGTCGGATGCCTACCTGGCCGCGACGGTCAATGCAGCGGCGGCGGCGAAACACCACAGCGTGAAGGCGTTCATCAATATGTCGCAGATGACGGTCTCTCAGATGAGGATCACCGATACCACCGCGTGTTCACATCACAAGCTGCACTGGCTCGCCGAGCAGGCGCTAATCTGGTCCGGTCTGCCGGTCGTGCACGTGCGGCCGACCGTGCTTCTCGATGGATTCTTCCTCCTCTTCAGCTCCGAATCGGTCAAGCAATCAAATCAGAACCGTCTCCCGTTCGGCGAAGGCAAGACCTCCCCGATCGCAACGGATGACGTTGCACCTGTGGTCGCGGCGTTGCTCACCAACCCGCAGCCGCACATCGGCCGGATCTATCACCTGACCGGGTGGCAATCAGAAAACATGCAGTTTTATGCGCAGGAATATTCGAAGGCGCTTGGCCGCACGATCACCTACGAGGACATTCCGGTCGAATCGTGGCGGCAAGGGCTGCTCAAGCGCGGCTTCCCGTTCATCTGGTGGACCACCTCGCGACGATGGCCGATCTGCATCGCGCCGGACGCTACGACCGAATGTCGGACGACGTGCCCACGCCCACGGGACAAGCGCCGCAGAGTCTCCACGGGTTCATCAGGAAACATGCGGCGGCATTCACCGCGTCGGCGAAGGACTGGTACTAGTCAGATCTGGTCCCACCCACAACAACGAAGAGGGTCAATATCTGGGCATGTCCCAACTGGCTCGCATGGTGCTTTACATGAGGAACAAGGAATAACCGGAGTAACAGCTGGTGGATGACAATACTTTTGATAAGACGACTATCGTGCCGCCCCGCACCGGCTTGATCGGAATGTGGCGCAACGTCCCGCTGTATGGACGTATCGTGATCGGTGTGATATTCGGCGTCATGGCAGGGCTGGTGCTGGGAAGCCAGGCGGCCGTCCTCGCGGTGCCTGGGAAACTAGTGCTGCGCCTCCTGGGGGCGCTCGCGCCGCCCCTGATACTTGCGGCAATCATGCACACGTTCATGACGACGCGTCTGGGCGGGCCGCTCGCGGCACGGCTTGGATGGCTATTGTTGCTGAACACGCTGGTTGCCATCACCGTGGGATTGACCGTCGCCAACGTGATCCAACCGGGGTACGGTGCGGGACTGGCGCCGTCGCCATTGTCTGCCGAGACCACACAGAAGGCCAATCCGCTCGTCGCCTTTTTCGACAACGTGCCTAAGAGTCTGCTGGGACCGCTGGGTGACGATGGGAAGGTCATTGGCGTCATCTTCGTCGCTGTGGCATTCGGTATGGCGTTACGCAATGAACGTCACCGTCCTCTCGGCACGGTCGAGCACATTGTCGAACTCTTACTGGAATCCCTGATCAAGATTTTGCATTGGATCATCGCCGTGGTGCCGCTTGCCGTCTTCGGCATCGTGGCCAGCATCGTGGGAACGGAAGGCTTCGCGCAGTTCCAGGCACTGGGGATCTTTGTGTTGAGCGTGCTACTCGCGCTCGCGATCCAGGCGGCGTATTACCTCGTGCGCATCCGTTTCGGATCCTGGGTACGCCCAGGTCAGTTGATTCGCGGAGGACGGGACGCGCTGGTCATGGCCTTCTCTACAGCGAGTTCAACGGCCACGATGCCGGTGACCTACGTCGCCCTGAAGGATCGCGTGGGCCTGCGTGAGCAGTCCGCCAGAATGGGAGCGTTGGTCGGCGCGAATTTCAACAACGACGGCACCGCACTCTATGAGGCCATGGCGGCATTATTTATCGCCCAAATGATCGGGATGGACTTGAGCGTCCATCAGCAAGTGGTGGTGGTGCTGACCAGCGTCATTGCCTCAGTCGGCGCCGCCGGAATTCCGGAAGCGGGTCTCGTCACGATGACCATGGTCTTTACTGCCGTTGGACTCCCCGTGCACTATATTCCCGTCCTGCTCACCGTCGATTGGTTCCTGGATCGTTGCCGGACGGCCATCAATGTCATGGGTGATATGAATGTGAGTTGTCTCTTGGATGGAAAGCAGAAGGGATGAACCTCCGACTTTGCGCCCTCAGTGTTGGTTCGGTCGAGTGGCGTAAAAGGCCGCGACAAACAGCGTCCCGAGGATGAGATCGATGATTCCAAAGCCTACGACGGCGAACGCCAGTCGTCCTTGGGCATAGAGCACGAGTGTGGCGAGGCCCCAGGTGAGTTTCTCCAGCACGGCTGGCAGGATGAAGAGCCGATACCGTTGCACGTCCCGCGCGATCAGCAGGAATACCACCTGCCAGGCCAGTGCCACGCCGATAAAACCGTAGAAGTATTCCGGATGATTGATCGGCGGCGGGAAGTCCCGTCCGGTTTGGCCTTCCATGAAGTATTGGGGGGACAGGACCGCCAGCCCGTACACCCCGGCCACGAGGAAGACGAGTTTGGGAAAGGTATGTGGCATGATCATCTTGTGGCAAGTCGCACGCAAGGCCGTCTCCTCTCGCACCTGCCTCAGTTCTTGCATCTGCCTCTCCTTCCTCCTCATCCCTTCTTCCCGGCGGCACCTCATAATACAGGCCATCGAGATGGCCATGCGAAGGTGACTCGTGATGACGATGCTCGATCCCACGACACATGAATGGGCGACTGTGGAGCGGATCATCGTCTTCGACGGAATCTGCCATTGATGCGGTGCCTGGGTCGATTGACGATGGTTTGCGACCGCGGACGTTTCCACGTCGCGATGCTGCGATTTGACAAGGGGCGACGATTGCTCCATCTGTTGGGATTGCCCGAGCGGGACTTCGAGACGTTTCTCCTGTTAAAGCAGGCCGGGTGTTCGTGAAATCCACCGCGGCCCTAAGAATTGGCAGACAACTCTCGGGCACTTTACCTCCTCATCCTGGTCCCTCGTCCCCTGCGCGACCGCCTGTACGACTACGTGGCGCGCCACCGCTCCCGCCTCATCGGGAAGGCCCAGACCTGCCGTGTCCCCACCGCCCACGAGCGGAGTCGATTCCTCGGACGGACTCCTAAACCCTGGCTTCAAGCACCAGATTAAACGGCGTCTGCGTCGCGCGACGTATTTTTGAGAATCCCCCCTGCTGGATGACTTCACGCAAGCGCGCTTCACCGGCCTGCGCACCCAGCGCCGGGCCATGCTGGTGTAACGAAGCCGGTACACACACCATCGTGGATGCGGCGTAGAAGACTCGACCGACGGGATTCAGGTTGTCCTCCACCCGATCTCCGGCAAAGGGCTCGACGATCATCCACGTGCCGCCCGGCGCCAAGGTCTTTCGCACCTGCTTCGCCGCCCCGACGGGATCGCCCATGTCATGGAGGCAGTCGAAGTGGGTGACCAACACATATTCCCCTCCTGGATAATCAGTCGAAGAGGCGACCTGGAAACGAATGTTCCTCACCCCCGCCTTCTCGGCACGCTCTTTCGCCGCCAGGATAGACGCTTCATGATAATCGAAGCCGTGGAAAGTCGAGTGTGGGAAGGCCTGGGCCATCAGAATGGTGGAGGCACCGAACCCGCAGCCCACGTCCGCAACCTGCGCGCCTGTCTTTAACTTGGTTTCCACCCCGTCCAGCGACGGGATCCAGCTGCTGAGCAGGTTCCCCACGTAACCGGACCGGAAGAACCGTTCGGTGCCCACGAACAACTCCGGCTCGTGTTCGTGCCATCCCATGCCATGGCCCGTCCGGAAACGTTCTTCAATTTTCGGATTTGCCGCGAAGCCTGCGGCAATGCCTTGGAACGCGCCCGGGAGAAAACAGGGGCTCGTCTCATCGGCCAATGCGGCGGCTTGCTCGGCCGGGAGTTCGTACCGACCGGAGGCCGGATCGTAGGTGACGTAGCCACCCGCGGCTTGATTGCCCAACCACTCGCGGATGTACCGCTCGGCAGTCTTCGTGAGCCTGGCCAATTCCGCCGGAGTAACAGGCCCGGCACCGGCCATCGCCTTGTACAGCCCCAGCTTGTCGCCTAGCAGCACCATGTTGGCGCTCCATGCCGCGCCGATGTCGGCCACGGCCTTGCCCAAGAACTCATTCAGCTTGTCTTGATCGATGGTCATGATGTGTCTCCTTGTGCTTGAAGACGAGCAGGTCAGAGCCGGTCAGGCTCTGGTTCCGATGATTTCCAAATATTCGCCGTGCACCGCCGTGCAGCCAGGCCCCGCTTGATTGTGCGCGGTCCAAAGCGTTTCCAGATCCCGGCGCAGGTGCGCCTGCCCGTCGGCATCGAGCGAGGCAAAGGCCCGGTTGGTCGGTCCGTAGTAGAGACGGGAAAATTCCACGACCTCTGAAGGAGGGAACGGATAGCTGAAGAGATACTGCCGCCTGACCAGGCTGAGCGTGGATAATCCATGACCAAGCCGTTCTTGAACTGTGGCTTCATTGCCCCACAACACCGGCGACGGCATCCCGGACGGGCCGATGAATTTCGCCACGTTCTTGAACATCTGTCCGACAAATCCCTCCGCCGTCCAATTGGCCATCGCGAGGATCCCTCCAGGGGTGCACACCCGCAACAACTCCTGCGCCACCAACTCAGGCCGCGGAGCAAACATCGCACCGATGAGGCTCGTCACGGCGTCGAAACTAGCCGCTTCATACGGAAGTGCTTCTGCGTCGGCCACCTCGAACCGAGCGGGCACCCTTTCCGCGCGGGCACGGGCTTGCGCTCGCTCTACCCAATTGGCGGCGATGTCCACTCCCGTCACCTCCAGGCCATCCTTCGCGGCGATCAACGCGAGTTGGCCGGATCCACATCCCACATCGAGCAGGCGGCATCCTGGAGCGAGTTGGAGACGCTCATAAAACTCCCTTGCGCCGCCTTCCATATATCGCGAGAATCGATCGTAGTCCCCCGCCGTCCAAATGGTATTGAGACGGGCCTTCAGTCCGTCTAGTTCCGGTACCACCGTGTTCGTCGTCATGGCCTCCTCCTTCCTGAGTGGGTCCTGCGTGCCGGTTTCCGACGCCGCGTTCTGTCTGGTGGCACTATAGGACGGAGACTGGTCCGAGTCTTATCAGCGCGTCTGGCTCTCTTATCAGGAGCGTGCTAAGCTGCAGGTCGTTTAGCCGGGCGTCCGGATGGCTTTGCTCAGCATCCGGCCCTCGCCGAGGTAATTTTCATGGACGTGCTGTCCGAAGTCCTCAAGGCCGTGAAACTCGACGGCGCAGTGTTCTTTCACGGGGAATTCGCCGCGCCCTGGTGCGCTCGAGAGCCGGACGCCAGGACCATGGCGTCGTATCTGCCCACCCAGGCCGGTCACATCATCATTTTCCATCTACTGCTCGAAGGACGGGGCTATGTCCGCCTGGAGCAGGAAGACCGCGCCGTACCACTCACAGCGGGTGACATCATCATTCTCACGCATGGGGATGCGCACCTCATGGGAAACGGCCCGCCCGTCACCCCGGTGGATAACTCCCTGCAAATCCGGCAGATCCTCGCGGAGGGACGCATGCTGTCTCAACTCGCCGGGGGCGGGGAAGTCACGAAACTGATCTGCGGGTATTTGACCTGTGACGCGCAGCTTTGCCAGGTCGTCCTGGCCGGGCTGCCCGCCATGCTCAAGGTGAATATTCGAGATACGCCGTCGGGACAGTGGCTGGAGAATACGCTCCGCTATTCGGTCGATCACGCGGAGGCCTCCGGTCCCGGAGGCGCGGCGGTCATCGCCAAGTTATCCGAAGCATTGTTCGTGGAAACGTTGCGACGTTATATCGCGCAGTTGCCGCACACCCAGACCGGATGGCTGGCCGGAGTTCGCGATCCGGAGGTGGGCAAAGCGCTGGCGCTCTTGCATCAACGGCCGGCCCAACCCTGGACCATCGCCACACTCGCTGCTGAGGTCGGGGTTTCGCGGTCCGTCCTTGCCGAACGGTTTCAGCATTTCCTCGCGAACACACCGATCGGTTACCTCACCAGTTGGCGGTTGCACCTCGCCGCGCAACTCCTCACCTCCACGTCCAAGAGTGTGGCCGAAGTCGCAGGCGATATCGGCTATGAATCCGAACCCTCCTTCAACCGCGCCTTCAAACGCGAGTTCGGGCTTCCGCCCGCCAGGTTCCGCAACCAGGCCAAATCGCCCAGAACGCCGTCAGTCACTCGCGACGCCACAACCGCTGAGTTGAAACCCATCCAGACGACATGACCAGTTCGAACCACGCGGTGCAGGCGGACGGTATTGTTCGGCATCTCTCACACTCCTTTCCTCTGAACGCTGATGCAATCCGGACGCGAGATCGCAGAGAAAGTATTTTTCAAGGATGACGGGTTCATCCGTCCATGTCCAGGCTCCGGACGAATGGCAGAAGCCCGGCCGGTCTGCTAGAGTAGCGGCAGTAAGTCGTTCGGGTGAACCGCTAAGAGAAGGATAGCATCATGTACGGACAGTCCCTTCGCCGCTTTCATAGACTCCTGTCGCTCACGCTGACCTGCGGCATCGTCCTGGTCAGCCTCACTGGCTCCGGTTGCCAGACCGCCTACTATGAAACGATGGAAAGGCTCGGCTATCACAAGCGCGACCTGATGGTGAGCGATGTAAAAAAGGCCCGTGACGCCCAACAGGATGCCAAGGAGCAATTCAAATCGGCGCTCGATCGTTTTACCAAGACCTTGAATGTCCAGGGCGGCGAATTACAAGACAAATACGATGGGTTGAACGAGGAGTATCAACAGAGCGAGAAGAGAGCCCAAACTGTCCGGGATCGCATCGCGTCGGTGGAAAATGTCTCTGAAGCTTTGTTCGAGGAATGGACCGCTGAACTCAAGCAGTACTCCAACGCCACGTTACGCCAGAAGAGCCAAAAGCAGCTCACCCAGACACGCAGCCAATATGCGCAGTTGATCAAGGCCATGAAGCGTGCGGAATCGAAAATGGACCCGGTCCTGGCGAAACTGAAAGACCATGTCCTCTTTTTGAAGCACAACCTGAACGCGCAAGCCATCGCCTCGCTCAAGAGCGAATTGGTCGCGGTCGAAGGCAACATCGATTCACTGATCAAGGACTTAAACGCGTCCATTCAGGAAGCGGATTCCTTCATCGCCTCCATGGAAAGAGACAATACGTGATGGTGTTTGCTTGACGTCTTTCCCGGGGCTGTCCGCGTCAGCTGATTGCCGCGCAGATCTGCCGGACATGTCCGCGCAACGAGCGATGCGCGAGATCGTCGTCCAGCCGAGGGTGCCAGAGCAACGGCACCCGAACTCCGGCGTGACAAACGGAAGTGAAACACTCTGCATTCCCGCACGCAGAATTCCCCTGTGGCGTTCAGGAACTGCGGCGATCGGATCAGAAGCTCGGGCTAGAGCAGTCGCCGTCGCGAAGCCGCCGACAATCGTGACGACATCCCGTTCCAACCCAAGTGTCCGCAACGCGTCCTCGATCGGTCCCTTTTCAGGCCCCTGCCGTGAGACAGAGATGTGCCTGCCAGCGGCATAACGGGATGGCGTGATCCTACCTTTGGCCAGCGGATGTCCCCTTTGCACGACCCCGATGTAGGTGGTCCCGGAACAAGGCTTGAACACGCAACTCCTGCGCAGTGTTGTTCTAGACCACGCCGGTCTCGAGATCGACCGTACCGTCGCGAAGGACATACGCCGACCATACAACAGCTTGACCGCGATGTGGCGTCTCATGCGCTAATAAAGAGCAACCGATGCGCCTTCTGTCATGTCACTGAGAAGGCTATACTCGCGACAGCTCTAGACATGATGGGCTGGAACAGGAAACGTCTCAGCCACTCAATAGAAAGGTCGCACATTATGGAGCCCCAATTTTGGCATGACAGATGGGCAAAACATGAGATCGGGTTTCACAAGAGTGAACCCAACCCGTTCTTGGTGAAGTATTTCAACGAACTGGGGCTGGAGAAGGGCAGCCGGGTCTTGGTGCCCTTGTGTGGAAAAACGCTGGATATCCCCTGGCTGCTCTCAAACGGCTACCAGGTCGCCGGAGCCGAGTTGAGCTCCATTGCCATTGAGCAGTTGTTTGCGGAGCTTGGAGTGAAGCCCACGATCACAAGGAATGGTGGAATCGATCACTACCACGCGAAGAACATCGACATCCTCGTCGGCGATATCTTTGATGTCACAAAAACGATGCTGGGGCCGGTTGATGCGATCTACGACAGGGCGGCGCTGGTCGCCCTTCCGGAAAACATGCGCAATCGTTACACCGCTCACCTCACGGAGATCACAGATCACGCGCCGCAGCTGCTTATTTGTTATGAGTACGACCAACGAGCGGCGGATGGTCCACCCTTCTCGATCAGCCAGGAGGAAGTCCGGCGACGCTATTTACATCGGTACCAGCTCAGGCTCCTTACCAGCGAAGATGTGCCTGGTGGACTCAAGGGGAAATGCGCGGCAACAGAACATGTGTGGCTTCTGCGAAAGGGCCTATGATGTTCACACGATTCAGGACAGGACGAGATACGGGGCAAGCAGCAATGACCGATCCGACACCTTCGTTCCGCTGGATCCTCGCCAGCCTGTCGTTGTCCATGCTGCTGTCCTCAATCGGAACGAGCATCGCCAATGTGAGCCTGCCGACCTTGGCGCACAACACGTGACCATCAGCGGGCTTATCGAAATAGCGGCCGGTGCCATCCTATTATCCATGATACCTGCGAGGCTCGGGATCTACGGCTACATCCCCCCTCTCATCGTCATCATCGTCGGCCATGCGCTGTTCCAGACAGCCAATAATACCGCCGTCATGGAGGACATCCGACCGGGCCAGCGGGGCGTCGTGTCCGGCCGACTCAATTTGTCCCGTACCCTCGGGCTGATCACCGGAGCTTCCGTCATGGGCGCGGTGTTCGCGGCTGCATCGTCGACGGCCGACATTACAACCGCACCTCCCGATGCCGTCGCCAACGGGATGCAAATCACATTCGCGCTCGCGGCGATTCTGGTCCTCGTCGCGCTCATCATCGCCCTTGCGAGGTACCGTCGTAAGTTGTATGGGTGGGTGACCGCTCCGACAGCAGGGTCATAGGCGGAGCAGCTGGATTCTGCGGCCGCTCGTCGACGGCCGTCCGGATGGTCAATCTCCCCGCGATAGACTCGATCGCCGGGACCCAGTAGAATGACTTCCGTTCTCTCGTCTTCCCCGCGCAACATCGTCAGTCATTCGCCGGTTGCACCTCAGCTGCAGGGCTCGGCCGCCAACCCAGGGAGCACGGATGCAAAAGACTCGTATCATCTGCACGATCGGTCCCGCCACGGAGTCCTACGAGATGCTGCAGAAGCTCTACGAGGCAGGCATGAGTATCGCACGGCTGAACATGTCCCACGGCGACCATGCATCACACGCCAGGGTCATCCAGCACATCAAATCTCTCAACCGGAAGGTGAAGTTTCCCATTCCTATTCTCCTGGACACACAAGGTCCTGAAATCCGTACCGGCGACCTTTCCAACGAGCTCGATCTGAAGCAAGGCGATATTGTGTCCGTGACCACGCGCGGGCCGATGAGCGTTGAGGAAAGCTCGATCCACATCAACTATGCGGACCTCCTGGAGGCGGTCAACGTCGGGGACCGGATCACCGTGGACAATGGCCTGATCAATTTCGAGGTGCTGGAGAAGCACGAACGCCACATGCGGTGTCGCGTCCTGGACGGCGGGCTCTTGAAAAGCAAACGCCATGTGAACCTTCCGGGTGTCCGGGTGAATCTCCCGTCCATTACGCAAAAAGACATCAAGGATATTCTCTTCGGTCTGGAGCGGGATGTGGACTTCATCGCCCTCTCGTTCGTGCGCGAGGCAGGAGACATTCAGCAGCTCAAATCTCTCATGGGCGACAAGGTCGGGCGGGTGAAGATTGTGGCGAAAATCGAAGACCAGGAAGGCGTGAGAAACCTGGACGCCATCATCAGGGAATCGGACGGCATCATGGTCGCGCGCGGTGATCTCGGCGTGGAGATCAACCTGGAAGACCTGCCGAATGTGCAGCGGACGATCGTGCGGCTATGCGCCGAGTATGGCAAACGCGTCATCGTGGCGACCCATCTGCTCGAATCCATGATCCACAATCCTTATCCCACTCGGGCGGAAGTCACCGATGTCGCCAACGCCATCTATGAAGAGGCCGATGCAGTCATGCTGTCCGGGGAAACCACGGTGGGCAAGTATCCGGTGAAGTGCGTCGAATTTCTCCGCAGGATCGCGTTGAAATCGGAAACCATACCCGGGTTGCAGTTTTCGAAACACCTGCGCAACACGGAGAATAAGCAGCAACTGGCGGCGGCGGCCGTGCAGCTCGCTGAGGGGGTCAAGGCTAAAGGAATCGTCGTGATTACCAGACGAGGGCTCATGGCTGATCTCGTCGCGAACTGTCGCCCGTTCGCCACCAACATCTATGCCTTCACCAACATGAGCCAGCCGCGACGGACCATGATGCTCAACCGCGGCGTTCTTCCGTTTAAGATCGATTTCAGCTCGGACCCGGAAAAGACGTTGCAGACGGCGTTCAGGATTCTGAAAGATCGCGAGGCATTCAAGGCCGGGGACAAGGTCGTCATCATTTCGGACGTTCTCGCCCAACAACGGGTCGACTCGATTCAGATTCGAGACGTCCCTGCGGACGACCTCGTCCCACCGGACGCATTCGGGGTGACCGCGTGAACGAATTGCCCACGATCGATCTTTCTCCTTGCCGGGGCTAACAGAACGGTGAACCGGGTCGGCGATGCTCGAAGTCCACCACACCATTCCTGTTGTCCAGCTCGATGACACAGCATTCCTCCAGCAGCATCCTCAGCTGCTTCCTGCCGCGCTGAACACGTGACTTCATGCCGGGTACGGAGAGCCCCAACCGGTCGGCTGCTTGTTTCTGCGTGAGGCCCTCCAGTTCAACCAGCGTGATCGCCTGTTGATACTCCGCCGGCAATCGTTCGATCAGAGGCCGGAGGCAACCGGACAGTTCCACACCTGCCGCCGCCTCCGGCTCCCCATGCGGACCCGAATACATCGCTTCCAAATCCTCCGCCAAACCGCCCGGCAACTCCCGGCGACGTCCGGGCGTCCGGTAATAGTCGATTAAGACGTGCCGGGTGATTTGAAACACCCAGGACACGAGACGATCGGGTTCGCGGAGTTGCTCAATGTGCCGATGCACACGGATGAACACTTCCTGCAGAATGTCGTCCGCCTCCGCCATGTCGCCGACACGTTTGGCGATGAAGCCCCGCAGTCTCTCATGGACTTGCCGCCAGATCTCATTGGCCTGATGCTCCATCATCTCCTCCACGGACTGATTACGCCGCCACGGAAGTCCCGCAGGTTTTGGGTCCTGCTCCATCGTGGGCGGGAACACAACAACCCGTATTCGCCAGCGGCCCGTCAACCGACAGCTGCTCGTGCACGGTAAACACTTCCCAGGCATTGCCGTCCGGATCGGAAAACCATACCTTATCCTGCCGCGCATAGCAGCACGCAACATTTTCCTCGACCCGCGAGAGGACCCCGGCGTTCTGGAGACGTGTTTTCCAGGCTGCGACCTCCTCCGTAGACTCGACCTCGATGCCAAGATGGTCCACTGCACTAATGCGGCCGGTCGAAGACACCAAGGAGAAATTCAGGGCTGGGTCCACGAGATCGAACTTGGCATAATCGCTCGTATACTTCTGCGGGACGATGCCGAAGATCTTCTGATAAAACTCGACGGAAGCGGGCACGTTCCGCACATCGAGAGACAGGTGAGTTCGCATGATGAGCTCCTTTCTTAAGGGGTTGCCGAAGACGCCATTGCCTTCACCCTTAAAGACGGAGCTCGATCGAAAAGGATGCAGGCAGGCGGAAAGCGTCGCAGCCCTACCCACGCGGCACACGGTATCGTAACTCGGCAAATCCTGGTCCGATCGCGCGGGCCGACTCAAGGATGAGAGAAGGCGACGTGATTCTGCGAGGCAGGAGCGGCTTTCCTGATCCGAGGGTGACAGAACCGACCTGCACAATCAGTTCGTCCAGCAGCCCGGCATCATAGAATTGACCGACCAGTTCGCCGCCGCCGACCAGCCAAATGTTCTTACCATCTGCCGCTGCCTTCATTTCGGCATGAACCGGGCGGACGTCTCCCTGTACAAATCGGATGTCCGCGCTTTCCACGCCGGAAAGGCGACGATTGGAAAACACCCAGGCGGGCTGAGCATAGGGCCAGGCGGACGGTTCGCGTCCGGCCACGTGGATGACGTGGCGCAACATCCACTCGTAGGTGGCTGCGCCCATCGCCAAGGCGCCGACCTCCTGAATAAACGAAGGATACCCCGTCTCGTTGATATCGCCAAGGGGGAACAGCCAATCGAGCGAGTCGTCCAGAGTTGCGATAAATCCATCTAGGCTTGAGGCCGTATAATACTGGGTACGCATGGACGATACCTCTCCTGACTGGCTTGCTCGGATTCGGTCTGATCAGAGGAAAAACATTGCTGGAAGGATCTGAGAGGGCTCGGTCGCACGCATTTTACGATTTGTGCCCTCACCCCTGCCGCCAGGATGCACCGCCGAACGCCCGGACGGCCAGATAGGCCACGTTGCGCTTCCAGTACGCAATCTTACTCCGCGTCATCAATTCCAGAAACAGGTCATCGGCCTCCTTTCGATCGAAGCGCTTATCCGCAGGCATGACTTCACCATGAGGCAATGCCACGGTTCCAGCCGAGCCGTAAATCAAATCGTGCACGATCGGTGCAAGCAGCGACAGTTCAAATGACGCGATGAAGCCCCATAACAAACGCGGAATACTTGCCAGGTCGGTCTTGAAGCCGCGCTTGACCGTCACGGTGAACCCGTCCAATGCCGCGCACCGGCAATCGTCGAGTACAACCCACTCGGGACCTTTGTACGTCACGGCGGGATCAGGCAACTCCACCATCCGGCGTAGATGCGCCCCGGAATCGTGGGCTGCAGCTGATGCTGCCGCTTTCACGAGTTGTGATTGAATGTCGCGGGTGGACGTCTTCCGATTCGCTTCGCCGATGTCGAAACCATACGATTTCGTGAGAGCGGACACCAGACTATCGTTATCGGTCAACGTAGGAGCCATACCTGTCGAGGGCCGTGGTAGCGGAGGGGCATGTTCGACGACCTGGTCGCGGCTGACCGTAAGTGACAGCAACCGATCTCCGTCGCGCATGTTGATGGTGACCTTATCTCCCTTCTCGATTCGCTGGTCGATCCGGGAGAATTGCTCGATGAGTTGTGTGAGGTACGCGTTCGTCTGCGTAAATTGCGCGTGGACAATGTCCGGCATACAGTGTCTCCTTCGGATGTCTTCAGCAGGATGTTCGCTCCATGCGACCGAGTGCCGGCCCAAGCCAACTCCGTTCGCACCCTTGGACGGGCCGTGTGGTCATACACACCGTCTAGCGGGGAAGCGGAAGAGTCACAACGACTCCCCCCATGACGTCATGCGGCTTGAAATCTTTCTTCGGGCTATTGGGGTGCCCATTGTGACAACTCACACAGGTCTGGGACAGGGCCCTGTCCGGATAAAGCGCCTGGAAGACGGGCCTGCCTTCCTCGGTCGTCACACCGGTATGGGGACGATCGGGATTGAGCAGGATCTCGGCCAGACCGGCTCGTTCGAAGTCGGTGGCTGGGCGATTCGTCTTATTGATCGCCCAGTTGCTGATGAGCCGGAAACGAATCCCATTGCGTTGCTGAGCGACCATCCGACCGGATTCGAGCAGAAATTGAGCAGGAAGCGGGAGCCTGGAGGTTTCTCTCCAATTCTCTGCGGCGAAGACGATTCCTCTCATCTGCATTCGTTCCACGATGTCGGTGGTGTAAAACTCCCGATCAGCCTGGATCACGCTGTGCACATAATCAGCGACGAGGCCGGCCGGCACACAGGGGGCCGTCCCCGCCTCCTTACCCGCAGCGCTCATCGCCCATTGACTCAACAGAACGGTGGCCGCAATGCCGATTATGAGGCCGACGAAGAATCCTTTATTGTTCATGCTGCCCCGCCTTTCTTACCCGCCCGTGCCTGCTTCGCGCTCGACCGCAACCGGAAATTCTTCCGGCTTCACCGTGCGCATCGTCTCTCGCAAAAGCATACGCCGACAGCGGATAGAAATCGAGTTGATGGACCCGCCTGTTTCTGAACCGGTACAATAGGAGGGCAATGCGTTGAACCGCGTCCAATCCGTGGAGAGCGGAACCGGCAGGCGCGGCAGCGGGAGCCGCAACGGATGAACGACGGATTTGATCGGAAATCACACCCCTGGGCCCGGTATGAGCACGTCATTGTGTTCGATGGCGCGTGCAACTGGTGCAATGCCTGGGTGAA
>JBEIQG010000032.1:0-22251 GCA_040376625.1 Nitrospira sp.
ACGGGTCGTCGCTGCTCATGCGGCTGCTGGACGGCAGTCCGGGCCTGTGGATCTACCCGATTGAACTGAACTACTTGCGCAGTTTCGCGCCGCGTTCGCTGAAGAGCGCCGTCAAGCGTACGCTGGCCTCCTGCGTGTCGCACCTGCCCGGTCAAGCGGGAGAGACGTTCGGGCAGCGGCAGCAGCAGTTGTTTCGGACCTGGGTCGCCGACCAGCTGGATGAGCTCAAGCAGACCTATCTGGATAAGTTGGTGGAGCCCATTTCTCCCGACGGCGTTCCGCTCGAGCGCATCATGGCGCGCATCACGGGGGATGCGAAGGACGATCTGAAATCCTATCTGGACGCGATCCGCCTCTGTTACGATCAGCGGACGTTGCCGGCAACGCCGCTGCTGATGTTCAAGTCGATCGAAGTCTCGGATCTTTCCCGCTACCAGGCCATGTTTCCCGACATGAAATGTATTCACATCATGCGCCATCCCTATTCCAATTACAGCTCGCTCAAGCGCACGGACATGGTGTTGAAGCAAAAGCCGTTCTGGTTTCAGGGCGGCGACATTCTCCGGTTGCAACTGGAGTCCCGCTGGATTCCCCATGCGGAGTTCACGCTGCAGGGTCTTACGACGGATCCGACCCGGCACTACCTCGTGCGCTATGAGGATATCTGCGATTCGCCGACCCGCACGGTCACGAATATCTGTTCCTGGCTAGGCGTCGCGCCCCCCGTGGAGCCGACGGTTCAAACGGTTCTGGGAGGACGGCATACCAAGTCGTTGCCGATCAATTCGAGCCTGAAAGGCGTGGAGACACCCGCCGAGGTCGTGTCGGATATGGCGAAGGCTTTTGGGTACGATGACATCCTGACCGAGCGAGAGCGGAACTTGATTTTGCTCCGGACCTATCGGCTCGGTCGCCGGCTGGGATATTTTTCCGAAGAGGACGCCGCGCAGGTCCCGGCCAAACTGCCGCTGTTCCTGCAATGGCTGGCGCCGGACCAATGGGAGTATATGAACGCTTCATCGAAGGTGAGGTTGACCCGCGCCTTGATTCAGCGCCGGCTCTATCTGTGCCGGGTCCTGCTTTCGCCGCTTGCGTAGTCGGCAGGATGACACGATATGAAATTTGCCGTTCGCGATAAGACGATGTTTCAGGCGGCGTTCTCTCCTCCCCGCGAGGAGGCGCGCACATTGCTGGATTATGTGCGGTTTCTGTGGGAGGAGGCCGGTACTCGCATCGCGGCTTATATCCGTTTCATGGCGCGGACGCTCAAGCCGGGCGGGACGTTGCTGTCTGTGAATCCGGAAACATCGCGGTATTTGGAGGGGAACGCGTTGAACAACTTCCACTTCTCCCTGTACCATGCGACACCGAAGGTGCAGCCGGCCCCGTTCGGGACGGACTTGGTCGGGCATATCCCCGGGTTGCGCATGGCGCAAGCGGAAGTCGTAAATTCAGCGCAGAGGCCGGAGGCAGCGAGGCACTGATGCATGTCCTGGCTGTCATTCCAGCCCGCGGGGGGTCAAAATCGATTCCGCTCAAGAACATCCGTCCGTTGAACGGCAAACCATTGTTGGCGTATACGATCCAGGCCGCCAGGCGCTCGAGCCATCTCGATCGATGCATCGTCTCCACCGACCATCCTGAAATCGCCAGGGTGGCGCGAGAGTACGGCGCTGAGGTCATCGAACGTCCCGCAGATCTGGCGACCGACCAGGCCCCGACCGAATGGGCCTTGTTGCATGCCCTGGAGGTGCTGGCAAAGGACGGCTACCGGCCGGAGTATGTGGTTACCCTGGAGCCGACCTCTCCGCTCAGGACCACGGGGCTGATCGATCGCTGCATTGCCGAGGCGATCCGGCATCCGCAACTGGATTGTGTGATGACGGTGGCGGAGACCCGCAAATGTTATGGTCGTCTGCAGGATGGCCGCTTCGAATACCTGTTTCCGGATCAGCCGAGACGGCGGCAGGAACGTCAGCCGTTGTTTGAGGAGAGTAGCACGGTGTATGTGACCAGAACCGAGGTGCTGGAACGACACCGATCGGTCCTGGGCCGAACGCGGTACGGAGTGGTCGTCGAGGATCCGCGCGAGGCCATCGATATCAATGAGCCCCTGGATTTTACTGTGGCGGAGGCGGTGCTGGCGCAGCGTCTCACGGAGGAGCAGCATGGTTGAGATCGAATCCATTCCCATCGGCCCCTATCGCATCGGGCCAAACCATTCGCCTTTGGTGATCGCCGAGGCGGCCGTCAATCATCAGGGTGATTTCGAGACGGCCAAACGGATGGTGTATATCGCACATGCGATGGGCGCGCACATCATCAAGTTCCAGATTCACGTCCTGGACAACGAGATGCTGCGAGAGACGCCGCAATCGGCGAATTTTGCCGAGCCGCTCTATGTGACGCTGGATAAAACCAACCTGTCGATCGAGCAACATCGTGAACTGAAGCGGCTCTGCGAGTCCTTGGGCATCCTGTATCTCTGCACGCCGTTCAGCCGGATCGGCGCGGATATGCTGGAAGAGCTCGGGGTGGCTGCGTATAAGACCGGCTCCGGTGAATTGACCAATCTGCCGCTGATCGAACATATCGGCCGCAAGGGCAAACCGATGATCGTCTCTACCGGGATGTGTACGATCGAAGAGGTCGGAGAGACGGTTGCACTGTTACGGCAACTGAAGACCCCGTTTGCCCTGACGCATTGCGTCTCTGCCTATCCCACGCCCTACGACCGGGTGAACCTCGGAATGATCGCCAGGTATCGAGAACTGTTCTCCGTGCCGGTCGGCCTCTCGGACCATTCACGAGGCATTTATACCGGCATCGGGGCTGCAGCTTTGGGAGCCTGCTTGATCGAAAAGCACTTCACACTCGACCGGCAACAGCCGGGGCCGGACCATCCCGTGTCGATCGAGCCGGATGAATTGAGCGAACTGGTCAAGGGGGTGGATGCGGTGTTCCGGGGACGGGGGGCAGAACGGAAGATCTTCCCAGAGGAGCGGGAAATCGTCGCATGGGCGCGGGAGAGTGTCGTGTCGGAAGTCGCCATTCCGCGCGGTACAGTCATTACGCCTGCCATGGTGTGGGTGAAGCGGCCCAGCCCGGGACCCGGGATGGTGGCGGCGAAGGATCTGAAGAAGGTGATCGGGAAGGTCGCCAAGACGGACATTCCCAAGGACAGTCAGATTCGCTGGGAGCAACTGAACGCATGAAGTCGAGGAAGATCGCCGTCCTCTCTGAGGCCCGGGCCACTTACGGTTACGTCAAACGGGTGATGCACTTGATCGAGCAGTCCGAGCGGCTGGAATTGCAGCTCATCGTGACCGGCATGCACCTGTTGAAGGAATATGGATCGTCGATCAATGAAATCGTACGGGACGGGTTTACGCCGGCCGCCCGCGTCGACATGTATGTGGGCGGGGATACACCGACGGCCTGGTCGAAATCGCTGGGCGTTGAAATGCAAGGGTTGGCGCAGGTGTTCGACATGCTGAAGCCGGATCTTCTGCTGGTCGCGGGGGACCGCGCCGAAATCCTGGCGGCGACGGTCACGGCGGCCTACATGAATATTCCGGTTGCGCACATCCAATCCGGCGACCTGTCCGGCCATATCGACGGGTCTGCCCGTCACGCCATTACCAAGCTGGCTCACATCCATCTTCCGGCTTGTGAAGATTCTGCCGAGCGGGTGCGGAAAATGGGTGAGGAGCCCAGGCGAATTTTTAACGTCGGCGCCCCGCAACTGGACGACGTCGTGCACGGCAAGAAGCTGGATCGCAACGAACTGGCGAGAGTCTTCGGGGTGGATTTCGAGAAGCCGGTTCTGCTCGTCATACAGCACGCGGTATTGGCGGAAGTGCATCTGGCCAAGAAGCAGATGGAAGAGACTCTCGCTGCGGTAAAGGACAGCGGCTATCAGGCGCTCGTGATCTATCCCAACGTGGATGCGGCAGGACAGGAAATCATCGGCGTCATCCGGCAGTACGAACAGGTTCCGACGATCAAGACGTTCAAAAATCTGGACCGCGAGGTGTTCTTAAGCCTGTTGGCTGCCGTCTCGGTCTTGATCGGCAATTCCAGCGTCGGCATTCTGGAAGCCCCGTCGTTCAAGTTGCCGGCGTTGGACATCGGCAGCCGCCAGACCGGACGTATGCGGGCGTGTAACGTGATCACCGTGCCGGAATTCGACCGCCGGCTGATCGGCCAGGCAATCGAGCGGGCGTTGCACGACGATCAGTTCCGGGCCACACTGAAGACCTGCGAGAATCCCTACGGCGACGGCAACAGTTCGGAACGAATCTGCAAGGTACTGGAAGAGGTCGATCTCGGCAGCATCCTCAACAAACAGATGACGTATTAGAGGACATATCGCGTATGAACGCTCCTGTGTTAGTGACCGGCGGAGCCGGCTGTATCGGAATTCAGGTCTGCCGTGAGTTGGACCGGCGCGGTATCGAGGTGCATTTGCTGGACTTGGGCGAGCAGATCGCCCGTGTCAGGAAGGCTCTTCCGGAGAAGGCGAAGGTGTTTTACGGTTCGATTCTGGACGTCTCCTCGATTCGTGAGGCCATGGCCGGCTGTGGAGCAGTCATCCATCTGGCCGCACTGCTCGGTGTGCGACGGACGGAGGTCAATCGCTTACGGTGCCTCGAAATCAACGTGGACGGGACGAAGCGGGTGCTGGACTGCGCTATCCAGCATCGCATCAAGCGGCTGGTGTTCGCCTCCTCGTCGGAGGTCTACGGCGAGCCCATCGAGAACCCCATCACTGAAGAAACCATCACGCAGGGGAAGACTGTCTACGCGGTAAGCAAACTCGCCGGCGAGGAACTCTGCATCGGGTATGCACAACGGTATCCTGAATTCGAGCAGGTGATTCTGCGCTTCTTCAATGCCTACGGCCCCTATCAGGCCGCCCAGTTCGTCCTGCCCAAGTTCATTCAGAATGCCATGACGGGGAAGCCGATCGTGATCAACGGCAGCGGCGATCAAATCCGCTCCTACTGTTACAGTGAGGATACGGCCAGGGGCGTCGTGGAGGCCCTGCTCAGGCCGGAAGCCGTCGGTCAGGTCATCAACCTCGGCAACAGCGACCGGCCCACCTCATTGAAGGAACTGGCGGATCTCGTGGTCAAGGCGAGCGGGAATCCCTCGGTTGAAATCAAATACGCCGCTGACTTTCAAGGCACCGACCGTCATGCGAGCCGTGAAATCCATCGCCGTTACTGTTCCGGCGAGAAGGCAAAACGGTTATTGGGGTTTGAATCGCGTGTCACACTGGAAGACGGCATCCGTCGTATCATTGAAATGAACAGCATTTTTGAGAAATGGGAAAGCACCGAGTTGCCGTACCTGATCGATGAAATGACCTAACAGAAGACCGCACCTCGTCCGCGCGCCTTCATGACCCATCGCAACTGGAAAACGTCTCTCAAGCGCGTCCTTTCTCGGGTCCACGTGCTTCCCGCCGCTCGTGCTCTTCAGTATCATCTTCGAAAGAGTGTAGATCGCGAGTTCCGTCATCAGGAAGCCGGTCTCGATCAAGCATTCCGTCGGTTCGCCGCTGACTATGGGGCCGCGTTTCGCCGTGCCGCGCCCCCGGAATCCTCCGACAATCGGCGGGTGCTGGTGGTCAGTTCGGGGTCTTTGGGGCAGTTGGTTGAGATCGCTCTCGTCACGGCGTTCCGGTTGGCCGGCTATAAGCCGGTGATCTTGACGGATTACGACCGGTGGATGGATGCCTATTACCGCGAGATCGGTGTCCAAGAGCATCTGTATTGGGACGATTGCTTCCGGCAGGTGCCGATGGCCGAGGCTGTGGACTTGATGGCATCCATCGGTTCCTTCGAGCAGCTGATCAAGGCCGACTATTGCGGTGCCCGGGTCGGAAAGTATGCGGCCTCGACGGTACTGCGCCACCTGCGGGTGGGGCGGCTCCATCTCTCGGACCGGACGGTTCGCGACGCGCTCCTGCCGTTTCTTCACCGCGCCATGTGTTATGCCAGGACAGCGGAGGCCATCGTCGAAACCCTTCGCCCGCAACTCGTGCTATCCGTGGATACGGGGTACAGCCCGCGAGGAGAACTGTTCGATCTCTGTCTGGCCGCCGGCATCGACACGATTACGTGGAATGCCGCGCACCGAAACAATCAGTTGATGCTCAAGCGCTACAGCCGGGTAAACCGTGAAGTCCATCCGGCCTCGCTGTCTGCTTCCACGTGGAGGGAACTGCAAGCCAAGCCGTGGACGGAGGCTGATCGTCATCTCCTTCGGCACGAACTGGTCGGCAGCTACACCAGCGGCGAATGGTACAGCGAGGTCGGTACCCAGTTTCACACGAAGCTGGAAGATCCTGCTGAGGTTCGGCGCACCTTAGGTTTGGAGGATGGAAAGAAAACCGTCGTGATCTTTCCGCACATCTTCTGGGACGGCACCTTCTTCTATGGAACCGATCTGTTCGAGAGCTACGAAGAATGGTTCGTGGAGACGATGAAGGTGGCGTATGCGAATCCTTACGTGAACTGGATCGTCAAGATTCATCCTGCCAACATCGTCAAGAACATGAGAGACGGAGTCGGGTCCGAACCGTCCGAGCTGACGGCGATCCGTTCGCTCGGTGGGAGTCCGCCGCCGCATGTGCGCGTCATTCAACCCGACAGCCGACTCAGTACCCTTTCCCTGTACTCCGTCATGGACTATTGTGTGACGGTTCGTGGAACCGTGGGGATTGAAGCGGCCAGTTTCGGTATTCCCGTGTTGACCGCAGGGACCGGACGATATGATCGTCTCGGGTTCACCGTCGACTCACAATCGAGAGCACAGTATCTGGACCGCCTGGCGCACATTCAGGACCTTCCTGCGCTCACGGCCCGGGAACGCGAGTTGGCGGAGCGGTTTGCCTATGGCGTGTTCATTGCGCGCCCCCTGACACTGCGCACGGTTGCGTTGGAATATCAGCGCGATGCCAAGGCGAGTTTGCAGACCAGGGTTTGCCTGCCGAAAGGGCAGGAATTGCACGCGGGGACCGATCTCAGCGCGTTGGCTGCCTGGATTCAATCCGGACAGGAAGATTTCCTCTCGCCGCATGCCTAACACGAGTCACTTACTCTTCAGTTTACATCACCGATGGGGGGCGTCGTCATGTGCGGCATAGCCGGAATGGCGGGGCCCGGAGCCGCAGAGGTTGTCCGCGCCATGACCGGTGCGCTGGTCCATCGTGGCCCGGATGACGGCGGTCACTACGACGATCCCGCGGCCAGGCTCTGCCTGGGCATGAGGCGGCTCAGTATTCTGGATCTCGCGCACGGCCACCAGCCGATGGCGAATCCCGAGCAGTCGGTGTGGATCGTCTACAACGGCGAAATCTTCAATTCTCCGGATCTGCGCCGCGGACTTGAGGAGCGTGGACATCGGTTCGACACGGCGAATTCCGATACCGAAACGCTGTTGCGATTGTACGACGAGAAGCAGGAGGGCATGCTGGCGGAGTTGAACGGCATGTTCGCCTTTGTGCTCCATGACAGGCGGCGCAACGTGTTATTCGGCGCGCGAGACCGAGTGGGAATCAAGCCGTTGTATTATGCGCGGCGGCCCGATGCGTTTGCATTCGCATCAGAACTGAAGAGCCTGCTGCGGATGCCTGGTCTCACGCGAACTCTCGATGACAGCAGCCTCTCCCATTACCTGACGCTGCGATTCGTCCCGGGGACGGCTTCCATCATCCGGGGCGTGTCCCGGCTTGCGCCGGGTCATTGGTTCCGGTACGACTTGGAGACCGGCCGATTCGAAACTCGCTCGTATTGGCGTCCTTCATTCGCGCCGCAAGAGGATCGGTCCGTGGGGGAATGGAGCGAGTTGGTTCGAGCCGAGTTGGGGGCCGCGGTCCGTCGTTGGAGTCTCAGCGATGTGCCGATCGGTTGCTCGTTGTCCGGCGGATTGGACTCGTCCAGCATCGTCGGATTGTTGGCGGAGAGCGGTCATCGGCAGCTCAAAACCTACTCGCTCGGGTTCGTAGGGGAGGGCGCCGCTGAGCTCGATGAGTTACCGCTCGCGCGAGCGGTCGCGCAGCGGTGGGGGACCGACCATCATGAATTGGTGCTGCGGCCGGAGGACCTGCTGCGTGATTTGCTTAAAATGGTGTGGTCGTTGGATGAACCGTACGGCGGCGGGCTGCCGTCCTGGTATGTGTTTCAGTTCATGCAGCAAGACGTTAAGGTCGGGATGACGGGGACCGGCGGTGATGAACTATTCGGAGATTACGGGCGGTACATTCAGCTGGAGCAGCGGGCTTCACCGGGGACACAGGCCGCTCCGCTGCCGGCGTGGCTGGAGCGCGCCTGGCCGCTGGTCGCCTCGCTGGTCGACCGTCTTCCGCACGGTATCGGAAGTTTGCGACGGAAGGAGCGATGGCGTCACTATCCGCAGGTACGGCGTGATCCGTTCGGATGGGATTACATGCAGGCCTTCTATTACCTCTCCGAATCCATGAAACGGAACGCGGTCCTGGCGCCGCTGCCGGAAGGAAGACCCATTCAGGACACGGTGGAACTGTTGCGAGAACAGTACCGGGAATCCCAGAGTGAGCAGCCCCGCGATGCCGCGATGCACCTGGCGATGCGGACCCAGTTGCCGGAAGAGTTCCTGTTGATGACCGATCGGTTTTCAATGGCCCATTCATTGGAGGCGCGCGTGCCGTTTTTGGATCACCTGTTTGTCGAGGCGGTCATGCGTATTCCGGCCCAGATCCGGACGAAGCCGGAGGATCCCAAGTATTTGCTCCGGCAGGCCGTGCGCGATCTGTTGCCCGATGACCTGCTGCATGCGCCGAAGCGCGGGTTCGTGATCCCCACGGCGCAGTGGTTACGCGGGCCGCTCCGTCCGCTGGCTGAACAGCTACTTGCCCCCGCCAGGCTTGCCGAGCAGGGAATATTCCGACCCGAGTTTTATGCGCGGTTCGTTCGCCCCCATGTTGAAGGCCGGGCGGACTACCATCCGCAGGTCTGGACGGCCCTCATGTTTCAGCTGTGGCACAACCTGTATATCGAACAGGCGCTGACCGAATGTCCGAGTTTTTCCTGGCAGGAGCTCTGCCGCTAGATGGCCTTCTCGAGATCACCGGCGGAAGAGGGCAGTGGACCAGTGACCGATCGACCCGGATCCGCGTCCGGTCAGGTCGCCGATAGGACGAAGGGAGAACAGGATCAGGGTGCATACAAGGTATTCGGGATATACCGTTTTGTGCTGGCCCTGCTGGTTGTGTTGAGTCACACCTGGGAGTTTGCCTTCGAAGCACCCGAGCGACATTTCCTGTCGTCTATCGGGATCGGCAACATCGGAGTGATGACGTTTTTTATTCTCTCGGGTTTTATTATTTCCGAAGCCATCGATCGGTTCTATTGGGGCCGGCCGTATAGCTTTCTGGGCAACAGGTTCTTACGGTTGATTCCCCCGTTTTGGGCTGCCATAGGCGTTTCTGTGATCGTTCATGCGGCGCTGATCAAGCACGGCGCCCATGCTCTACCGGCTGCATATTTTCGTGCTGACATGCTCTCCGTCGAAACCGTCCTCGTCAATTTGACGGAGCTGATCCCTGTTCTTAACTTTAACAACATCATTGGCTTGAAAGACTATTACCACTTTGTGAGTTATGCCTGGGCCGTGTTCATAGAGGTCATGTTTTATCTCTCGGTATTCGCGATATGTGTGGTGTCCGCTCGAAGGTTCATCGGCAGGTACGCTCCCGTCGGGTTCCTGTTGTATTGCATGGGAGGAGGAATACTGCTGGCGCATCTGTGCCATGAATATGTGTACAAGCTCTACAGACCCTTGTCGTTCGTTCCCTATTTTTTGCTTGGCGCACTCTTATACAGACTGAGAAAACGAGCCGGTGCGGTGGAATGGACGGGTGTCGTAGTGGTGGTCCCTCTCATGCTGTTGCATTTTTCCCGTTACATTCAGGGCGAGGTGCCTCTCGATCATGCCTGGGTCGAGAACCTCATGACAGGCAGAGGGCTGACAGCCCTCGCGCTCCTTGTGATAGCGTCAGGACTCATCTATCCTCTGTCCTATGCCGGAGCGGGGCTTAGATTGAAGAACACAGACCGGTGGTTCGGTGACCTTTCATACCCGTTGTATTTGAATCACTATGCCATCGTCGTCGGGTTCGCGACTCTGTTGGAGGCGAAAGGTGCCGGGTATCAGCTGGCGGCAATTCTACTGTCTTTGGCGCTCGCCTACGGGATGAACGTCGTGGTGGAGGTCCCGCTCAGGCGGATTCGCAACAGTATTCGCGGGGTGGCGCTCTAGGTCCGCCGCACGATGTATGAACATTCTTCACCTCAGCACAGAGTACAACCTGGGCGGGTCCGGCCGGGCGGCCTATCGAATTCATTCGAGCCTCATGCGGCGAGGCCATACCTCGCGCATGCTTGTCTCGGGGTTGGTGCATGGTGCTTCGGACGCGGGACCGATCTGGGGCAGCATGCCATGGCGCGCTGCGGATTGGCTGGCGCGCCGGGCGACCGATGCCTTGAGTCTGCAGTATCTCTTCCTGCCTTCCTCCTGGCGGTTGCTGCGTCATCCCTGGTTCCAGGCTGCTGATGTTGTGCAGCTCTACAATACGCACGGCGGATATTTCAGCCATTCCGTGTTGGGCGTCGCCAGTCGGCGCAAACCGTTTGTCTGGCGTCTGTCGGACATGTGGCCTCTGACCGGCCATTGCTGTTACTCCTATGAGTGCGACCGGTGGAAAACAGGATGCGGTGCCTGCCCGTTGTTGAATGATGAGCCTGCCTTGAAGGCGGACCGGACGGCGCTGCTGTGGCGAACGAAGCAGCGTATCTATGCCGATGCGAACGTGACGGTGGTGGCGCCGTCGCGATGGATGGCCGGGCTGGCTGAGCAAAGCCCGCTGGTCGGACATTGGCCGGTGCGAGTGATTCCGAACGGTCTGAATCTGAGCGTGTTTCGACCGATCGATCGAGCGTCGGCCCGAGCTGTGTTAGGGCTCCCGCAGGATGAGGACCTCGTATTGTTCAGTTCCGTGGAAACGCAGGCCTATCGCAAGGGCGGCACCTTCGTCACAGAGGCTGTGAACGCTCTCAAGGGAAAGACCCGGAAGCCCTTCCGCCTGCTGGTGGTCGGGAATCGCGCCAGCGAATGGGAGGCAGCCGTGACTGTCCCCGTGACGGCCATCGAGACCGTGAAGGACGACCATCTGCTGGCGATTCTCTACTCGGCGGCGGATCTGTTCGTCCATCCTGCCCTTGCGGATAATCTGCCGAACGGGGTGCTGGAAAGTCTGGCCTGTGGCACTCCGGTGGTGGCCTTTGACGTGGGTGGCGTAGGGGAGGCCGTACGGCCGATGGAGACCGGTTACCTGGCGCGCGACAAGGATGCCGGCGACCTGTCGGAGGGCATCAAGTGTCTTCTGGATGACCCTGATCTGCGGCGATGCCTGCGTACACGGTGCCGTGAAGTTGCGGAAGCCGAGTACGACATGACCTTACAAACACAACGGTTCGAGGAGTTGTATGAGACGGTGATTCATGGCCGATAGCCGGGCCGGGGATTTTCCAGAAACCTCCTACGGTATCGTCAAGCGGCTGCAGACGATCGAGGCCTGGACGGAGGGGGTTGCGCAGCGACTGGACAGTCCGTCGCTTTCGATTTTGGATTTCGGGTGCGGCACGGGTGATCATGTGACCTATCCCCTGGCCTGTCTGGGCCATCGTGTGTTGGGGGTAGACATGCATGAGCCGTCCATTCAAGAAGCCCAGCGCAGATATCCGCTGCCGAACCTGCTGTTTCGAACCGCCCGCCTCGAGTCATTGATCCAAGAAGGGGTGGCCGTCGATCTGATTATTTGTTCGGAAGTCCTCGAACATCTCCAGCAGCCACAAGACTGTCTCATCCTCCTGCGGCGTCTGCTGAAGCCGAACGGGGCGGTAATCATCACCACCCCCAACGGTTATGGATCGTATGAAACGTTCTGCCGCCTGCAACGAGGTCTGACTAGAATCGGGATCGATCAGGCGGTTCGCCGCCTGGTGCATGCACGACGGGCGATGCAATCCCGATCCGTCGAGGCTGCGGCGCCGGTGCAGAACTCGCTCCAACAGGGGCAGGTCGGATTCTTGAATTTCGAATCGGGCCATGTGCAGTTTTTCCGGGTGCGGCGTCTCCTGGACCTATTCGTTTCCAGCGGGTTCCGTGTGACGGAACGGCGGGCCAGGACCTTCCTCTGCGGGCCGTACATTGATGTGCTGCTCCGGCTGCCGCCGTTTCGGCAGGCACTCTATCGGATGAACAATCGAGTTGCCGACCTGTTGCCGTTTTCGTGGTCCGCCGACTGGATGTTTCTCCTCGAGCCGGCTGAAAAGAGGATCGGGTGACGCAGGACTATCCTCGAGTTCTGGTGGTGACGGGGAATAATTTTAATCTCGTGACCGGTGGCGGGATCACGCTGACCAATCTGTTCCGAGGCTGGCCGGCGGATCGACTTGCCAATCTGCACGATGATGCGACGCCGGTGGACCGGACGGTCTGCCGGAATTTTTATCGCCTGACCGAGCAGGAAATCCGGTGGGTCTGGCCCTTCTCGCTGCTCAGACGATCGTACGGGCGCCTCAAAGACCACTCGGCGGGAGGGCCGCAATCAACCGGCGCACGGGGTCCGTCGGCAGGCGCGTCTGCTATTGAGACGGCCAAACGAGTCATCGGTGATAGCGTGCCCAAACGCGCCTGTCTCACGAAAGACCTTACGGCGTGGGTTGAAGAATTTCGGCCGACGCTACTGTACGGATTTCTGGGTTCCCTGGAGCAGGTGGACCTCACGCGGCAGCTTGCGAAGCGATGGGCGATTCCCCTGGTGGTGCATATGATGGATGACTGGCCGGCGGTGCTGCACACCGGCGGCTTATTGGGGCCGGTCGTGGGACCAATTTTGCGTCGTGAACTGAAAGCGACGCTCCGTGAGGCGGTGGGGCGGTTCGCCATCTGCGAGCAAATGTGCGAAGAATATCGGCAACGGTATGGTTATCCTTTTCTGCCGTTTCAGAACGCCCTGGATGTGGAACGGTGGTTGCCGGATTCTCGAACCGATTGGAAGGCAGGCACACCGTTTGTCCTGCGGTATGTGGGATCGATCGTGCCGGACGGACAACGTGAAAGTCTGAGAGACATCGCTCGCGCCGTTGCCCGATTGTCAACCGACGGCATCGATGTGCAGCTCCGGATTCATTCACCGGCCCACGAGTCCGCGTACCTTCGCGATCTGTCCTCTCCTGCCGTTCGGATCGAAGGTCCGCCTGATCCGAAGTCGATCGCCCGGCTGCTGGCCGGAACGGATTTGCTGGTCCTGCCGTACAACTTCGATGCGCGAAGCGCCCGGTATATCCGACTCTCGCTTCCGACGAAGGCGCCGGCGTATATGATTTCAGGAACGCCGATTCTAGTGTATGCTCCCGGCGACGTGGCGACCGCGCGTTATGCGACACGGGAGGAGTGGGGGTATGTCGTGGATTCCCAAGGGGAAGCGCAGGTCATGGCAGCCGTGCGCAGACTAATGCAGGAAGAATCGTTGCGCGAGCGATTGGGCCGCCGGGCACGCGAGGTCGCTGTCGAGCGGCATGATGCGTCGGTGGTCAAGGCCGCCTTTTGGACGGCGCTCTGCGAGGCGGCACGACGGAGAGAAGCCTAGCGACGGCACGCGACCCGCATTGCGGTGACTGGAAATTCATCGGCCGTCCCGGTCTTCCTGAGCGGGGGCTGTCATTTGGAATCGGCTCAAGGCCTAGGTATGCGTGGGAAGGCTCGAAAGCATTTATGCGACGCTCATCAGTGAAAGACGACAACGAAGACGTCCGCCGGTATTGGAATCAGGAGGCATGCGGGACAGCCCGGCCGATCGTGGGAGAGGTGCCGGAGCTTAGCCGCGAATGGTTCGAACGGATCGAATCCTACCGGTATGAACTGGAGCCCTTCATCCACTCGGTCGCGCAATTTACCCGGCACCACGGCGAACGTATGCTGGAGATCGGAGTCGGCGCCGGTACCGATCACCTGCAATGGGCGCGAGCCGGCTTGGACTGCCACGGGGTCGATCTGACCGAACGGGCTATCGAGGTCACCCGCGCGAGGTTGGCGTTGTACGGATTGACCAGCCATCTGCAACGGATCGATGCCGAAATTCTTCCCTTCCCCGATCAGTCCTTCGACCTGGTCTATTCCTGGGGTGTCATTCACCATGCGGAGCATCCCGAGCGAATCATTGCCGAAGTCCGGCGAGTGCTCAAACCGAATGGCCTGTTTATCGGCATGTTATACGGGAGACATTCACTGGTTGCCCTGAAGTTGTGGGTGAAGTATGGTTTGCTCCGTGGGCGGCCGGACAGAACGCTGGCTCATGTGGTCGCCCGTCACATGGAGAGCCCGGGCACCAAGGCCTATACGATTCGTGAAGTGCGGGAGTTGTATGCGCAGTTCTCACAGGTGACCGCCACACCGGTGTTGACCCCCTATGACCGGCTGCGGCTACCGGCCTGGTTGACGCAGTGGCTGCCCGCCCGATGGGGGTGGTTCATTTGCATTCATGCGGTCAAGTAAGTGGAGCAAGGGCATTCGACACACAAAATTCTGATGGCCTGCGCCAATTACTGGACGACTCCGTTCCAAGTGGGAAGCCACCATCTAGCCCGTGGCTTCGTGGATGCCGGATGGACGGTCGGTTTCGTGTCGGATCCCATTTCCCCGCTGCATCTCCTGGGACCTGCGCGGAAGGAATTGACGAACAGATTCCAACTCTATCGAAACGACGGCCTGTGGGATCTGGGCAACAAACTCTGGGCTTACGTTCCGGCGGCATTGGCCACTCCCCGGAATGAGCCCCTGCTTCGCAGCCACGCGCTTGAGCGTGGCTGGGCCCATTTGACCTGGCCCTCGGTCGGCGGGGTGGTGCGAAACCATGGTTTCGGCGATGTCGATCTCTTGTACTGCGATAGCCCCAAGCACCTGTCCTGGTTCTCCCACATTGCACGTGCGCGAACTGTGTTTCGAGTGGCCGATAACACGTCCGGATTCCGACGCACGACGCCCGCCGCCCGGGCAGCCGAACGTGAACTGGCTGCCCTCGCCGACCTGGTGGTCTACAGTGCGGAGACTTTGAAAGATTATGTGGAAGGCCTGAACCCTCATCGCGCGGCGCATTTGCCGAACGGGGTCAATTTTTCGCACTTTGCAAGACCCGAGGTAGCCGTTCCGTCCGAGTATGCCTCGATCCGCGGGCCCATTGCGGTCTATGCGGGCTATATGGATGCCTGGTTCGATTACGCGCTGATGAATCGTGTGGTGGCGGCATTGCCGGACGTTTCGTTCGTCCTCATCGGGGGAAATCCCCAGGCCCATGCCAGGTTTGCGCCGGCGGCCAATCTCTATTTGCTCGGGCCACGGCCGTTTTCACGGTTGCCGGAATATTTGCGGGCTGCGAATGTAGGGCTCATTCCGTTCGACGTGCGGAACCACCCGACGTTGGTTCACAGCATCCATCCCTTGAAGCTCTATGAATATCTCGCAGCAGGGCTGCCTGTTGTCGCCACCCGTTGGCGGGAATTGGAGCGGTTGCAGAGCCCGGCGACACTTTGTGAATCCGCCGAGCAGTTTGTGACGGCGATCGAAGGCTGTGTCGCTCGCGAGCCTCAGCGGGAGCTCTACCGCGCGTATGCGGAACAGGCCGACTGGAAACACCGCGTCACGCGGTTGCTGCAGTTGGCTCAGTCCGGTTAACCGGGAGGAGAGTGGCCTATTCAACGAGGACCCATCACCATCGACATGCGAATGGTGCAGTCCGCGGGCATCGGGACATACCTGCAAGAACTGGTTCCGCGGTTGTTCACGGTTTTGTCCAAGCCGGCCCTTTGTCTGCTCGGTCATGCTGATCTCCTCCGCGGTTTCAGCTGGGCTCAACATCCGAATATCAAGATCGTCGATTGCCGGGCGGGAATTTATTCGCTACGCGAGCAGATTGAGCTCCCGATGCTGATTCCCCGCGATACCACCCTCTATTGGTCCCCTCACTACAATATTCCCTTGTTCTATCGAGGGCCTCTCTTGGTGACGGTCCACGACACATTTCACCTGGCGATGCCGCAATTCGTGGAGGGGTGGCATCGACGGGCCTACGCGCGTCTGATGTTTCGGGCCGTTCGGGCCAAAGCGGCCGCTATTGTCTGTGTCTCTCAATTTGCCAGGGACCAACTCCTGCAGTTCGTTCCCGAGGGACGGCAGGAAATCACCGTGGTGCACAACGGGGTGGATGTCTCATGGTTCGCGCCGGTGCCGGGCGGGTCGCCTCACGGGAAGCCATACGTATTGTTTGTCGGAAGCGTCAAGCCCCACAAGAACTTGTCCCGCCTGCTGGAGGCATTTGCCCTGGTGCAGAAGCACATTCCGCATGATCTGGTGATCATCGGTCGCCGAAATGGCCTCATTACCGGCGACGCGTCGGCGATGGCGATGGCCTCCGCCATGGGCGATCGAGTGATCTGTGTCGGCGAGTTGGAGCATGGAGATGAATTGCTCCGTCGGTACTACCGGTACGCGGATGTTCTGGTGATGCCCTCGCTCTATGAGAGTTTCGGGCTCCCGGCCTTGGAAGCGCTGGCGTCCGGCTGTCCGGTCATCGTCTCCCGCGTCGCGGGGTTGCCCGAGGTGTATGGAGAAGGCGCCATGTACTGTGACCCATACGACCCGTCCGATATTGCGGAACGCATCCGGCTGATGGTGAGTGATCGCGGAGTGCGAAAACAGTACCTCACTGCCGGGCAGGCTGTGGCCATGCAGTACGATTGGGACACAACCGTAGAAAAGCTCGCTGCCGTCCTGTGCGCCTCCCGGCTGTGAGGCGCCCGATGGTGAGGCATGCCGGTGAGCCTGAACTGATCCCCGTCAATCCGATATACCTGAGGTTTGCGATGCCGGCGGGAGGAGGTTCGTTCAGGGCGCAAATCGACGATCTGGGGTCTGCTCGCGCGCGTGTGTGGACATGAAAAAACTTCATCTCGTAATTCTCAGCGATTTTGGATACGTGAACGGCGGCAACGCTGCCGTGGCGTTGGCGAGTGCCAGGGGGCTCGCTCGTCGCGGTCATGCCGTGACCCTGTTGTCCGCGGTCGGAGCGACGACGCACGGCGATGATCTAGACGGGGTTCGATTGGTTTCAACCGATCAACAAGAAATTCTGACGGATTCGAACCGAATGCGAGCCATCCTCCAAGGGACGTGGAACGTCACGGCGGCCCGGATGCTTCGCGCGCTTCTTCGAGATCTCGATCCCGCCTGTACCGTGGTGCATCTCCACAGCTGGACGCAAGCCCTGTCCTCCAGTGTGGTGCGAGCCGCGTTGGCGGTAGGGGTTCGGGTTGTGTATACCATGCACGATTACTTTGCTCTCTGCCCCAACGGCACGTTCTTCAATCATCAACAAAACGAGATCTGCCGGCTCCGACCGATGTCGCTCTCCTGTATTGCCAGCCACTGCGACAAGCGCAGCTATTCGCATAAGCTCTGGCGAATCCTGCGACAGGCGGTGCAGGCCCACCGGGGAGGGATCCCCAATCGAATTCTTGATTTCATTGCGGTTTCGCAGTTCAGTCACGCGATCCTGGCGCCGGGTCTTCCCGCAGGTGCTCGCGTGTACCACGTCCCCAGCCCGATCGATGTCTCACGGGACGTACCGGCGCGGGTGGCGGAAAACAGGGCGTTTGTGATGGTCGGAAAGATCACACAGGGAAAGGGCGCCATTCTGTTCGCCAAAGCCGCCCGCGCGTTGGGATATGACGCCCTGTTCGTGGGCGACGGTCCCTGCGCTCAGGAGGTGGTGCAGGTGTACCCCCATGCCCGTGTGACGGGATGGGTTTCCAGGGAAAAGGTGACGGAGTGCCTAAAAGCAGCCCGGGCGTTGGTATTTCCCTCGTTATGGTACGAAACCGAGGGGTTGAGTGTGATTGAGGCGGCGGCGTTGGGAGTGCCGGCGATTGTGTCCGACACCTCGGCCGCGCGCATGTCTATTGCGAACGGGGTGACGGGGTTGTGTTTCGCAGGCGCCGACGAGGCGGATCTGATTCGAACGATGCGGACGCTGTCCGGTGACGATGCGCTCGTCGGGGCCATGGGGCAAGCTGCCCATCAGCGGTATTGGGAGAATCCGCGGACCTTAGACAGGCACGTGGCAGAGCTCGAAGCGGTCTATGAGCAGGCTTTGAGGGCAAGGATATGACGATCGCCGGCGTCTCATCTCCGGCTCATGCGGGCTTGGTCAATCGCCTGGGCTTGTGGATTCTCGCGATACTCCTGCTGTCGCCGGCGGTGTTCAAAGTTCGTGTGATGGGTGGCCTTGTCGTCCACCCGTTCGTGCCGGTGCTGATCGTCGCATGGGGGTGGGTGTTGTATGCGAGTGCCGATACGTTTTCGAGACAGAAACGCGGGTGGTACTCTCCCGAGTGGCAGACGTGGAACACCCCGCTGATTCTGCTGGGTCTCTCGATCGCCGGATTGGCGCTGAGTCTCGGCATCAATTCCATTCGACTGGGATCGCTCCAATCGACCGGCTGGCTGCTCTTGCTGAAATGGGGGCTCTATCTGGCCCCGCTTCCGCTGACTGCGCTGCTGGCACTCAGGACCGGCTTTCAGGTCGTCAGACTGGTCAGCTACCTGATTCCTGCGGTGGCCCTTCTCACATTGCTCTATTCGTGCTACCGAATGGGGCAGGCCCTCGATGGCCGGTATATCAATGCCTACGTCGATGCGTCCTCCACCTTTTTTGCGATGGGCATGTTCGCGGAAGTCCTGTCGCCCGAGGGTCTGGTCGTGCGATCCGACACCGGGAGTCACGGCGCCTACGGCATGTACCTGACGTTCGTAGCGCTGTTCAGTCTTTGTTTGGCCTTGTTTCAAGGATGGCACGGCGTAGTGAATCGCGGGTACGCGGTCCTGCAAGGGCTGATCCTTGCTCCCTTGTGCTTCATGGGCATTCTCTGGACCGGGTCGCGCTCCAGCCTCGTCTTACTGCTTGGGGCCGTCCTGATGTTGGGCCTTCTGGCTCTGATCAATCCCGGAAGGCTGCTCGCGCGGTCCCGCCGCTTGGTGTTTGCCGGCCTGCTGCTCCTGATGCCCCTCGGCCTGTTAGGACTGATTCACGTGCTGGGGGTGAAGGTTCCCACACTTGATCGGGTGCGGGATACGCTGACCGCATCCATGCAACTCGAACAAACCGTGCGCGGGGAACTCTCCCCCGTGGACGAACGGCAGGCATCGTCCCAACGGGCGGTACAAAACGTTCAGACGCGTGTCTGGCTCTGGGGACAATCGTTCCGGTATCTCCTGCGGCATCCGTTTACGATGGTGACCGGCATCGGCTATGACCGCCGCCGTTTCGTCGAAGAAGTGGTGGGGATTCCCTTTGAAGGCTTCAACTTCAACTACCAGACGGCTCATAACCTGTATCTCGATGTCCTCATCAAGGGCGGGATCGGGCCGCTGCTGCCGCTCGTCGCCGCCTGTGCCTGGTTGCTGTGGGTGGGTATCAAGAGTGTTTCGATACCGGTGCGTGAGTCGAGTGCCGTCGTGCGTATCGGCGTTGGATGGATCGCCTTGGCCTGTTGGCCGCCGCTGTTGTTGGTCAGTCTGACTTGTGAGGAGTTGTTGACGGATAACTTGATGCTCCATTGGACGGCCTTGTTCGGCCTTCTGCTCGGACTCTGCGGAACGGCGCTGGCGGAATGGCTGCCGAATCGTATCGTACACATGACGGCGACTGCAGGGGTTGGGGGAGGACCGGCCTATCTGACGGCGCTGGCAGAACACCAACTCGGCTCGGGCATGCAGGTGCGCGTGTTCTGTTCGGATGAGAAGCCCTATGTCGGGATCTGGAGTCGGATGCCGTTGGACCTGTCCGTGCTGCCGATGCGACGCCCCAATGCCCGCTCGGTCTGGCAGTTGCTGAAAGAGTTGTTGCGCGCCCCGGCGCCGATTCATGCACATGGCCGCGGCGCCGCATTTTTTGCCATCTGGGTCAAGATTCTTGTCCGCGTGCCGGTGATCTATACGCCGCACGGGCCGCACTATGCGGACAACCGGGGATGGCGTTATCTGTCAGGCTGGTTGTTCGAGTTGTGCTGTCGTCTCTTGCTGGATGCCATCGTGTATGTGTCTCCGGGGGAGCGGGAGACCGCTTGTCGGCATTGGTTGCCGACATCAAACTCCCTGGTCGTCTTGTCCGGACTGGTGCAAGAGCACGCACCGTGGATTCATTCCGATGATACGGGGAAAAGCTTACGAACCGAACTCAAGATCCCGGACAGGAGATTCCTGATCGGATGGATTGGACGGTTTCACCGGCAGAAGGGCCTGGATATTCTGCTGGAGTCCGTGCGGATGGTCTCGAGGCAAGTACCGGAAGCCACCTGGGTTGTGATCGGCGAGGGGAGCGAAGAGGATCGGCAGCGGTATCGATCGATTCTGGAGACGCTTCCTCAGCCGGATCGGGTGATGTTTCTCGGCGGCCGGCAGGATGCATTTGTCTTGATGAGAGCCTTCGATCTCTTCGTCTCCACCTCTCGCTGGGAGGGGCTCCCGCTGGTGTTGTTGGAGGCCATGGAGCAAGGCATTCCTATTGTGGCCAGCGATGTGGTGGGGAACCGCGATGTGCTGCAGGGGTGGGGTATGCTCTTCAATGACAACGATCCCAAGGCCGCGGCAGAGGCGCAGATTCGTCTGGCGCTCGATGCCCCGTTGCGAACGCGGCTGGCAGAGCTGGGGCGCGAGGTCAGGAGGTCACGATTCGCATTGAGTCGAATGTTACGAGAAATGGATCAGGCGTATGATCGGATTCTGGGCGCTTCGATCTTCCCGAATGGCCGGCCTTCCGGATCCTCTGCCGCAACGTCAGGCGCGTCTACCCGATGGTCTACCGGGGTGCCATTTCCGGGATAACCGGGCTACTGAGCCCCTTCCGGCGCAATCGGCCGGGTCGTCAGCGGGTCTGTAAGAACCGGAGTATCGGTTAGGGAGCGCAGGTCGTGAGACAAACCGTGCAGGCAGACATTCCGGAGGCCGTGACTGCCGGGAAGGGAGTAACAGAGGCCGCCGCCTGTGCCATGCCCATCAGCCGGGCCGCAGGTTCCTTGATTCTATCGGACGCCCTGCTGCAGGGGGTACGCTATCTGCTGCTGCTCTATCTGGGGGCCCGTTCACTGACCTATGCGGGCGCGTTTTTGTTGGGGTCCGCGTTGGGTGCGGTGCTCGTGGGGATGGTCGATTTTGGAATCAACCAGAATTGGCTGAGGCTGACTGGCCCGGACATGCGTTTGAATCAGCGGAGCTTCTCCCGTGTATTGCGGGGCAAGGTGCTGGCGTGCCTGGGCGGAATGCTCTGTATCGGTGGAGGGATCGTGCAGGGTCTTTGGAGCCCTTCACTACCGATGGCGATGCTCGTCGGCACCGGACTTGCGGCGACGCAGGTCCTGGCCGAAACCTGTGAGGCCGCAGGGTTGTCGCTGCACCGCTATCGGATGGTGACCCGCTTCCGACTGTCGATGGGTGCGGGGGTATATGGTGTTCCGCTTGTGCTGGCCTGGACCCTGCAGCAGGAAGCGCATCATGAGGGGCTCGACCGGGCCCTGCTCACGGGGCTGATGATTGGACTGGTTCTGAGCGGGCTCTATGCGGGGAAGATGATGGCGTTGCTTCCGGAGGGGCCGCCGGAGAACCGCGGGTATCGGCGTGCTTGGTGGGACGCTCGCTGGCTTGGCTTGAACCAGATCGCCATCGTGCTGGACGTCCGGGCACCGTTGCTCATTCTTGGGGTCATGCTGGGGGAATCAGCGGTGGGACTCTATGGCCTGGTGCAACGGACGACCGCGGTGGTCGAACTGGCCTGGGCCTCACTCTCTCGACTGCTGTTGAGATCCTATGCCGAGATGATCGGAGAGCAGGGGGTGGATCAGATCAAGTCGCGTGTGCGCATGGCCGGTTTAGTCACGGTCGCCGTCATGGCCATCGCGTCGGTCGGCCTGTGGAGCGCTATCATCGTTTATGGGAGATTTGCGGAGGTTTCGACGGAGACCGTATTGGCGCTCTCTCTGCTGCAGTGGGCAGTCGTGGCCATCGGGTTCAGTTCCGTCAAGCGGCCGTTTGTGTCAGGGCTGATCGCGCTGTTTCAAGAGAGGCTCGTGTGCCTGGTCAATGTTACCGCCG
>JBEIQG010000148.1:0-9483 GCA_040376625.1 Nitrospira sp.
CCTCTGTGAGACAGGGTTTCTTGAAGGACCGTTCCTCGTTCCCCATTTTATCTTGAATGAATTACAGCATATTGCGGACTCGTCGGATTCTTTGAAGCGGGCGCGCGGGCGTCGTGGGTTGGATATCCTCAACAAGATTCAGAAAATGCCGGGCATTGATGTCCGGATCATCGAGGAAGATTTCCCCCATGTGAAGGAAGTGGATGCCAAGCTTGTGGTCCTGGCGAAGAAAGTCGGGGGGCGGATCGTCACGAACGACTTGAACCTGAACAAAGTCGCCGAATTGCAGGGCGTGCGCGTGTTGAACATCAATGAGCTCTGTAACGCGCTGCGTCCGGTCGTGTTGCCGGGCGAAACCATTCGGGTCTTCGTCTTGAAGGAAGGCAAAGAGGCGGGACAGGGCGTGGCATACTTGGATGACGGCACGATGATCGTCGTGGACAATGCGCGACGTTGTATCGGCCGTAATGTGGATGTGACCGTGACCAGTGTGCTGCAGACGACGGCGGGGCGCATGATCTTCACCCGCTTGAAGGAAGAGTCCGAGCGTGAAGAGTATCAGGTTGCGCGTGGGTAGTCTGGCGACACGGAAGAGCGGTGGCCCAATAAGTTCCTCCGACCGCCTGGGGGGCGCATCGAGCTACCGCGGTTGCCTGGGTTTAGTCTCGTCCCGTTGCTGTTTCCGTGAGTGTGCCGGTGTCCGGTCGTAACGCGAAGCCGTCTCCGGCAGGTCCGCGCACGGTGGCTCTGGTTCCGGCCGCCGGTCGCGGGCTTCGAATGGGCGGCCATATCCCTAAACAGTTTCTTACCTTGGGGGGGCGGCCGATTCTCGCGCAGTCCCTCCTTGTGCTCCAAGCTTCCCCGCTCATTGACGAGATCATTCTCGCGGTACCCCAATCGGAACGTCAGTATTGCCTGGACCATATCGTGGCGACGGGTGAGTTCAGCAAGGTAACCAAGGTTGTGTCCGGGGGGCGCAGCGGCAGGATTCGGTGCGTCATGCCCTGGCGGAAGTGAGTCAGGAGACGGAGATTGTCCTCGTTCATGACGCGGTGAGGCCGTTTCTGACCGGGGACATGATCCGCAGAGTCGTAGCCGCGGCTGCAGAGCATGGGGCGGCCATCATCGCGCTGCCGATGCGCGATACGGTGAAGTATGTAGGGGCCGGTGGGGTGATCGAGCGGACCGTCGATCGCCTCCCTCTCTGGTTGGCGCAGACGCCGCAGGCGTTTCGTCGTGACTGGTTGGAAGAGGGGCATCACAAGGCCTTGTTGGCGGGAGTGCAGGCGACGGATGACGCGCACCTCGTGGAATTAATCGGGAAACCGGTCGTCGTGGTCGAGGGGAGTGGCGAAAATATCAAGGTGACGAGGCCGGAAGATCTCGTGATCGGAGAAGCGATTCTCGGTTCGCGAACGGCGGCAAGGAGTGCGGAATGACCACTGTGCGCGTGGGATGTGGATGGGATATTCATCCGTTGACGGCGGGGCGGAAATTGATTCTGGGTGGACTTGAAATTTCGCATCACAAGGGTCTGGAAGGGCATTCCGATTCCGATGCGTTGGTCCATGCCATCTGCGATGCGCTCCTCGGGGCAATGGGAGAGGGTGATCTCGGGCGTCATTATCCGAGCTCGGATCAGCGATTTAAGAATATTTCGAGCCTCAAATTACTCGAGGACGTCGTTCAGAAGCTGCGTGCCAAGGGCTATCGTCTGGCCAATGTGGATAGCACGATCGTTGCGCAGGCGCCGCGGCTCAGCCCGCATCTGGAAGCCATGCAGAAGATCATTGCCGGGGTGCTTCAAGTCGATCCCGCTCTGGTGAATGTAAAAGTGAAAAGCGGCGAAGGCCTGGATGCGGTGGGGCGAGAAGAAGCAATCGCGGCGCAGGCGGTCTGCCTGATCGAGCGAGGCTAGCATCTATCGGCCCCTGTGCTCACGAGTCTGGTACCACCTATGTTCAAGACCATCTCTCAGGATCTCCAAGCGATTTTTGACCGTGATCCGGCCGCAACGAGCAGGCTCGAAGTCATTCTGACCTATGCAGGGTTTCACGCTCTGTTGGCCTATCGGCTCGCGCATTGGTTGAAGGGACAGCGTGTGCCGTTCCTGCCCCGCGCGATTTCCCAACTGGCCCGCTGGTTGACGGGAATCGAAATTCATCCCTCCGCCAAGATCGGTGCACGATTTTTCATCGATCACGGCATGGGTGTGGTGATCGGAGAAACGGCCGAAGTCGGCGACCATGTCACTCTGTTTCAAGGTGTAACTCTCGGTGGAACGGGGAAGGAGCGCGGCAAGCGTCATCCCACACTCGGCAGCCACGTGGTCGTCGGGGCGGGGGCGAAGATTCTCGGCGGCATTACGATCGGCGACAACGTAAAGATCGGTGCCAATTCCGTCGTGTTGAAGTCGGTTCCCCCGAATTCGACAGTGATCGGGGTGCCCGCCAGGATCATCAAGTCGCAAGGGGAGCGGCTTCCCGATGCGACCATGGACCATACCAATATGCCGGACCCGACCGCTGATCGCTTTGCCGCACTGGAACTGGAACTAATCGAGTTGCGAAAGAAGCTCGAGAATCGAGATGCCAACAGTCCACGGTAGCATCCCCTCGTTCCTCCGCTGATCAACCCATTCCTTGCCGAAACTGCACGTCGTTGCAACTGGTGCAGGGCGGGTCTATCCCCTGAAGCGTGTCGCGTCCCCGGCTGAACCATGCCGTCCAGCCGGGGGTGCTGTGACTAGTTGGACAGGCACTCCTTCATAAACATCTTACGCTCGTCGCCGGCGAGTTTCTTGGCCTTGGCATCCTTGTTACAGGTCGTCATCTTGTTCTGTTGCGTCTCGCCGGCAGCGGCTTTCTCGGGTTTGGCGGAGAGACATTCCTTCATAAATGCCTTTCGCGCGTCACCCTTGCCTTCCCCGGTGAGTCCCTTGGCATTCGCATCGGCATTGCAGGTTTTCATTTTGTTCTGCTGCGCGCCGGCATAACTGAGCTGCGGGGTGGCGAATACGGCTGCCAACATGAGGACGGACAAAGTCGTACAGAGCTGTTTCATGGCGGGCTCCTTTCGAGGTGAGCGGGGATTGTGTGCAGAACTATAACAAACGGTGCCCGACATGTCTCGCGGGAGAGTTCCTTAAGGGAGAGAGGGGAGGCTCCCATCGGCATAGTCGACCTTGACGAGATAGAGCCCGTGAGCGGGTGCGGTTCTCCCGGCTGCGGCTCTCGCCTGTGCGGCAAGGACGGTGCGCATGTCGGCGGCGGTACGCTTGCCCTGTCCTACTTCCACCAGGGTGCCAACCATCGAGCGGACCATCTGTTTTAGGAACCGGTCGGCATAGAAGGAAAGAATGATGAGATCTCCCTGCCGGCGCAGATCCGCCCGTTGCAACCGGCACTGCGGATTCTCGTTGTCGGTGGGCGCCGTTTCGAAGGAAGAGAAATCGTGTGGGCCTGTGAGGCAGACGGCAGCCTCCGTCATGGCTGCGACATCGAGAGGTTTATAGAGCATCCAGGCTCGTTTCCGGAGAAGGGGCGCTCGCTCAGAGCGATTCATCAGATGATACTCGTAGAGCTTCCCTGTCGCCGAGTAGCGCGCATGAAAATGATCGGGCACGGCTTCGACTGAGAGGGCGCTGATATCGGTAGGGAGGCGCGCGTTCAACGCACGAAGCCACTCGCGTTCCGAGAGGCCACGATCGGTCCTGAAGCTGGCGACTTGCCCTAAGGCATGCACTCCGGCATCGGTTCGGCCTGCGCCGATGATCGTGAGCCTGGTTTGGGCGATCGTTGCCAGGGCGTCTTCCACCGTTGCCTGAATGGTCGGCACGTTCAGCTGGCGCTGCCACCCGGCGTACTGTGTCCCATCGTACTCGAGGACGAGTTTAAATGTGGTCATAATCCGGAAGGGAAAAAGAAACTCTAGCCCAACGGGAAGCTGCCTGTCATCTCGGGGGATTGGTGTGGAGGTAGGTCTTGACCCCTTCGAATATCGATTCAGCGATATGCGCCAGGAATGGCTGTGACCGCATCTGCTCTTCTTCGGCGGGATTCGACATGAAGGCGATCTCGGCGAGAATGCTCGGCATGGTGGTGAAGCGGAGGACGTAAAATGGCGCGGTCTTCACCCCGTGATCGATCGTGCTGTAGCGACCGTTGAGATTTGTGACCATCGCCTGCTTGGCGGTCCAAGCGAGTTCCTGGGAATGTTCGATTTTCTTGGAGGTCAGGAGGTCGGCGACAATGTACTCCCAGCCGACGCCCGTATTGTTGAGCGGGGTCCCATTTTCACGTGCCGCCACCTCGAGCGCTCGCTGATCCTTGGCTTCGCCGAAATGGTAGATCTCCAGCCCGCGGACGCCCTTGTGCGGATGTGAATTCACGTGGATAGAGATGAACAGGTCCGCATCCTTGCCGTTCGCAAATTTGGCCCGGTCCTCCAGTTCGATGAAGGCATCGCGTTCGCGGGTCATCAGGACACGTGTGTTCGGCAAGGCGCTCAGCAAGGATTTCAGCAGCAGGCCGACCTTTAAGGTCACCTCCTTTTCCGTCGTCCCGTGTTGTCCGATTGTGCCGGGGTCTTTTCCTCCATGCCCGGGGTCAATGACGATCGTCTGGACCGGGCTTGCCGACTTGGGCACTACCGGGCGAGACGGTTCCGCGACGGTGGGGCTAGGAATCGCCGGCGGAGTCGGCAAGGAGACGGCCGGGGCTTGTGGCGACACTGTCGAGGTCTCGCCGATCTGTCGGACCTGATCTTTTGGGCGTTGCATCATATCGATGACGAGACGGTCCGGATTGTCGAGCGAGAACACTTTATACCGGGAATGCTGGCTACGCGACAGGGTGATGCTGACGACGCGCGGGCGGCTTTGCGCAATTTGAAACGATTGCGGAATCGTGCCCCCCGACACGCGCTGCCGGGCGGATTTTCCGAGGATCGTGTTGCTCACCTCAATGACGACCCGGTCGGGGTTGCGTAGATGCGTTTCGGAGAACGAGGCCTTGTGATTCAAGTCGAGTACGAGGCGTGTGCCATCGGCGGTGGACCAGGTGCGCAGGTCGCGGACGATGATCGGATAACGGGAGGCCTTGGCACGTTCCTGCTTGATCAGGAGGAACCGGGGAGAGGGTTCTTCGGCAGCACTCTGAGGTACCGTCGGCCAGGAGGGCTCGGTGCGGATCTCGCCACCGAATGAATTGCCCGCTCCCATTAAGAGGCAGGCGAACGCGAGCGTCAGGAGGTTGCGAACCAGGGAGCCGACAGGGGACACGTACCGGAACTCCTCTCGATAGGATACCCTCTAGGCCTTTTCTCAGATGTTTGTGGTAATGTCAACAAAAGGCCTCAAACCACGTAATTGTAGATGGCGACGCATCTTCTTGTCGATGGGTATAACCTGGTGGGCAGCGCCGGAATGGCCGTCCCGGCCGGGTCCGGACGCCTGGAGGCGGCACGTGAAACGCTGCTCCAGAGCCTGGCCGGCTATCGTCGACGAAAGGGCCATGCGATCACCGTCGTGTTCGATGGCTGGCAGAGCGGGATGGGCGCGGAACATCGTGAATTTCAATCCGGAGTCGAGGTCGTATACTCAAAACGAGGCGAACGCGCCGATCAGGTCATTCAACGTCTCGTCCGACTGTACGGGAAGGACTGCGCGGTCGTGTCCTCCGACCATGAAGTGGTCAACTCGGCCAGGGCGGCGGGGGCATTCGTCCTCGGGGCGGCTGAGTTTCGCGCCAAGTTGCAGGATCGGTCGTCCACTGGGCCGACATTCGCGTTCAAAGAATTGGATCGTGGGGATCGAGATATCGTAAAGCGATCCAAGGATATGGGCGGCAATCCCCGCAAACTGCCGAAGTCCCAACGCAAACGAAACCAGCAGCTTAGGGAATTCTGAACAGGCGGCGGGCGTTCTCGCTGGTGCGGAGGCCTATGTCTTCAGCGGTCGAGGGGGCGCCGTCGGCGGTGATCGTTGCCAGCAATTCGGCCACGTGTTTCACATAGGCCGGTTCATTTCGTTTGCCGCGGTGCGGGACCGGCGTGAGGTAGGGGCAGTCCGTTTCAATGAGCAGCCGATCCGCCGGGACGGTTTTGGCGATCTCGCGCAGCATCGTCGCATTCTGAAAGGTCAGGATTCCGGAAAACGACAGATAGAACCCCAGTTCGATGGCATCCTTCGCCAGCCAGGCATCGCCCGAAAAACAGTGAAAGACGCCGCCGATTTCTGACGCCCGTTCTTCCTTCAGAATACGAATGGTATCGTCCTGCGCATCCCTCGTGTGAATGATCACGGGGAGCTTCAACTCACGCGCCAGCTGAAGTTGCTCGCGAAAGCGCCGGCGCTGTAATTCCGGATCGGAGTGGTTGTAATGATAATCGAGGCCGATCTCGCCGTAGGCCACCACCTTCTGGTCGCGGGCCAGTTGCCGGAACTCATCGTACCAACTGTCCTCGACGTGTTTGACTTCGTGGGGATGAACCCCGATTGATGCATAGACGAAGGGATATCGGCCGGCGAGTGCGACCGCCGACCGGCTCGTCGCAAGATCGCAGCCGATGGTGATCATCGATTCCACGCCGGCCTCGCGCGCCCGGGCGATCATGGCTTCCCGGTCCGGCTCATAGCGCGCATCGTCCAGATGGGTATGAGTATCGATCAGCATGGGGCGCATCCTAACATGGTTGTTACTGCAGTGACGAGAGTCCGGACATACCTCGCTTGACAAGCCGTGATAATGAATGTTAAATGCAAACCACTTGCAACATGGCGTGGGTGTGATGACAGATTCAATCACTGACAGTCTGAAAGCCGGCGGGAAGAAGCTCACGAAACCCAGGCAGGCGATCCTCGCCATCCTGGAATCGAGCGCGCTTCCAATCACCGCGGCCGAGGTGCATGCACGACTCAAGAAGGCCCATGCGCACATGGATCTTGCCACCGTGTACAGGAATCTGACCATGCTCCAGGAGCTGGGCCTCGTCGATCCGGTGGGGTTGCGCGAGGGACAGATGCGGTATGAGGTGCGACATGGACGGGAGCACCATCATCATATTCAATGTCGCGGGTGTGGTCGAATCGTCGATCTCATGCTGTGCCCGCTCAAGAAACTCACGCAACTTGTCGAGGCCCAAACCAAGTTTGCGGTAGAAGGCCATTCCCTGGAATTTTTTGGCTGGTGTCCCCAATGTCGATGAACGATCTTTCGACAGCCGGAAAGCGGTGGGCTCTCGTAGCCCTGTATGTCCTGCTGGTGTTCGCTATCCAGCCGCTGCTGCTCGACCATACGTTTGCGGCCGGTTCCTCGCATGAACATTCCGACCGGGATACTTGTGCCTGGCTGGACCATGCGGCAAGCGCCGGCTTGCACTCCAGCGTGCCTTCCCTGTCGCTGGTGCAGATGATCACGTCCGTCTCCTCCTTCTTTACGACCTCGTACCGATTCATCGCTCAGTCTCGCGTCTCCGTCCGCGGTCCTCCCGCACTTCTCTAGCAATCATATCGTTGTGCTGATGGTCCCCCTCGCGCGTCTTGTGCTGGGGAAGACTGGATAGCTGCCTGTTCGCGCCTCCTGTGGAGCAGGCGCTCAAGGGGTTGGGTTGTTCTTCGCCCGGAAGAACAGTTTCCGGTCTTCTCCTGCAGAGGATGCGCGTGTCGCGCGGCATCGCCTGTGGGTTCTCATTCATTGGAGGTGAGTATATGGCTACCGACCTGATGGCGCCCGTCCCCGTAACGGTTCTGACGGGCTTTCTGGGGGCAGGAAAAACAACGTTGCTGAACCGAATCCTGACGACCGAGCACGGCAAACGTGTGGCGGTCATCGTCAATGAGTTCGGGGAAGTGGGCATCGACAATCAACTGGTGATCGGCGCGGATGAAGAGATCTTCGAGATGAACAACGGGTGCATCTGCTGCACCGTGCGCGGCGATTTAATCCGGATCATCGGCAATCTCCTCAAACGAAAAGACCGGTTCGACTACATGGTGATTGAAACGACGGGGTTAGCGGATCCCGCGCCGGTGGCGCAGACCTTTTTCGTCGACGATGAGATGAAGCGTCGGCTCTCGCTCGATGGGATCGTCACCGTCGTCGATTCGAAACACATCTGGGAGCATCTCGATACGAGTCCGGAAGCCAAAGAGCAGATCGCATTCGCCGACGTGATTCTGCTCAACAAGATTGATTTGGTTCCATCCGGCGAAGTGGACCGATTGGAAGCCAGGATTCGGGCTATCAATGTCATGGCGAAGATACACCGGACGAAGGATGCGCAGGTGGAGATCAACCGGTTGTTGAACATCGGGGCGTTTGATCTGAGCCGTAAGTTGGACATCGATCCAAATTTTCTCGGCGAAGAGGCGCATCAGCACGACCCTAGCGTGTTTTCGGTGGCCCTGGTCGAGAACGGCGTGGTTGATGAGGGCAAGGTGAACGACTGGTTTCGCGAGGTGCTCTCGACGATGGGAGCGAAGATCTACCGGATGAAAGGCATTCTGAATGTTGCAGGCCGTGATCAGCGGTTCGTATTTCAAGGCGTCCATATGTTGTTCGACGGCAAAGCCGATCGGGCGTGGAGGGCCGGGGAAACGCGGAACAACCAGCTGGTCTTTATCGGCAAAGATTTGGATCGGGCGGTGCTGACGAAGGGGTTCCGGTCATGTCTCGTCTAGCCAAACGGAAGCCGGTGGTCACTCTGGGGCCGGTCGGCGTTGCCCGCGTCGATGACTATGTGCACCGAGTCGGATTTTCAGCCGATGGGACCAAGCTGGCCGTCTGTGCTGCTTCCGGTGAGGTGGCGGTCTGGGACGTTCCGTCCTTCAAGCGAGGGAATCCGCTGGCGGGGCATCGGCAATCGGCCCAGGTGCTGGCCTGGCATCCCACGCGGCTCGAATTGGCGACCGGGGGGCAGGATGGGGTAGTCAGAATCTGGGATCCGGAGACCGGGACGGCTCAAGCTGCAGTGGAGCTGGGCGGGCACGGCGAGTGGATCGAGAATCTTGGCTGGTCGCCGGACGGCACGTTTCTCGCGGCATCGGCAGGGAAGCGGTTGAGACTCTGGGACTGTACCGCCCGGGAGGAGCCGCGACTCGCCGGAGAGGTTCCGGCCCATCGGACCACCATTTCTTCCCTGGCCTGGATGCCGCGCGGGGGAGGGGTCCTGTCCGCCTGCTACGGCGGGGCCTGGCTGTGGAAATTAGGCAGCGACAAACCCCGGCGCTCCTTTCCTTATGATGGGGCGCTGCTATCGATCGCGGTGCATCCAAACGGCGAGTATCTCGCTTCTGGAAATCTTGATGGATCGGTTCATCTATTTCGAACGGACAGCGAACAGAATTGGCATATGTCGGGGTATCCAATGAAGGTCACCTCGGTGTGCTTCGACCATGATGGAAAAAATCTGTTTACGGCCTCTGGTCCCGCCCTCGTGGCGTGGAGCATGAAAAAGTTCGAGGGGACCGGCGGCCGGTTGTTC
>JBEIQG010000209.1:0-6580 GCA_040376625.1 Nitrospira sp.
CCCGCCACCACCTCCGCCCGCTCCGCCGGCGGCATCAGGGAAACGAGACCCAGGCGGGCGTGAGGGCTTTCCATCATGGCCGTGAGCAGTGTCTCGACCTGCCGAACCATGCGCAGAGCGGTATCGTCGAGAAATCGGTTCCGGTGATACCAGAGCGACAGTTTGACTTCCGTTCCGGGCAACACGTTGAGCGTCAGCGGGTAATTCGTCTGTCCCCGCAGCGTGACCTGCTGCACCGTCAGCCCGGGCGTGTCTTCCAACGACTCGTCCATCGGATGGTTGTCGAAGACGATCAGACTTTCGAGCAGCGGGCGGCCTCGTGGGACCTCGCTCCATCCCTGTATCTGCACCAGGGGCGTCTGTTCGAATTGCCGTAACTCCCCGTTCTGCTCCAGCAGGGCTTTGAGCCATTCGGAAAGGACGGCATCGGGTGATACGTGGACAGGGAGCGGCAGGGTGTTGATGAACAAGCCCACTATTCTGTCGATCCCGGGCAGGTCGGCAGAGCGACCGGAGACCGTGGTGCCGAATAACACTCGTGTTTCGCGGCTGTAGCGGCTTAATAACAATGCCCACGCGCCCTGTACGAGAGTGTTGAGTGTCACGTGCTGCGTTTGCGCGAACTTGCGCAATTGCGCGCTGGTTTCAGCCGATAACGTGACGGTCGCGGTGCCACAGGGAGAGGACTGTGACAGGCCTTCAGCCGACTGCTCCTCTCCCAGAACGGTTGGGGTCGTCAATCCACTCATCGTCGCGCGCCAAAATCGTTCGGCCTTGACCTGGTCCTGTCGGAGAAGCCGGGCAATGTGATGGCGATAGGGCACGACCGGTTCAAACAGCGGGACCGCTCCCCGCCGCAGACTCTCATAACAGCGCAAGACTTCCTGCAGCAGAACCGGCAGACACCAGCCATCCATGACGATGTGGTGGTGCGTCCACAGGACGTCGTAGGCCGCGTCGGTAATGCGGAACAGCAGGAGGCGCATCAACGGGGGCCGTTCAAAATCGAAATCCGTTTGCCGATCTTGATCCACCAACCGGCTGAACCGATCCGCCTGTTCGAGCGGCGGACAATCCCGCGCATCGACCTCGCGCCAGGGCAATTCAGCGCCAGGCAGCACGATCTGAATCGGGGATGGGACTTCCCGCCACAGGAACCTCGTCCGCAATACCGGATGACGATCGACGATCTGCTGCCAGGCCTTCCGGAACAGGGGCAGGTCCAGCTCACCCTGCATGCGCCAACTCATTTGCTCGATGTAGACACCGGAGTTCGGGGCATACAGACTGTGAAAGAGGAGCCCCTGCTGCAGAGGGCTCAACGGGTACACATCCTCGTAGTTCCCGCAGGCTGCCTCGGCGATGGCACGAGTGTCCTCGTCCACGAGTGCGGCCGTGAGGTCCCCCTGGGCGACCGGGGAGGGACCGTCGTCCGGCTCGTTCAAAACTGCGGCCAGCTCCGCGACGGTCTGGTGTTGGAAGATCTGTCTCGGCACCAGGTTGAAGCCTCGTTGCCTGGCGCGGCTCACCACTTGCAGGCTCAGGATCGAATCGCCCCCGAGTTCAAAAAAGTTGTCGTGTATCCCGACCCGTTCCTGTTGCAGCACTGCCGACCAGATCTCCGCTACCAGAGCTTCGGCCTTGTCACGAGGAGCTGCGTACCTTTCGTTGCACGCTTCGTCGGGAATCGGCAGCGACGCTCGATCCACCTTGCCGTTCGACGTGCGGGGCAGGGCTTCCAGGCAGACGAACCGGGACGGGATCATCGCGTCGGGCAATTGCAGCCGCAACGCGGTCCGCCACATCTCCACCGACGCCGCCTGCGGGTCCGGCGCCACGACGTATGCGACCAGACGTTTCTGGCCCGGCCGGTCTTCGCGTAACAGCGTGATTGCGTCGTGAATCCCCGATAGCTGGCGCAGGCGGGCATCGATTTCCCCCGGTTCGATCCGCACGCCGCGTAGTTTGATTTGATGGTCGACTCGACCGAGGAATTCAAGACAACCGTCCCTGCGGCGGCGTACTCGGTCTCCGGTTCGGTAGAGGCGCGCGCCTGGTTCGGGGCCGAAAGGATCGGGCACGAAGGCCGCAGCAGTCCGCGCCGGATCCTGTAAATAGCCCCGCCCGACTCCGACCCCCCCGATGCAGAGTTCGCCTGGTACCCCGACCGGCACCGGCGTCAGCCGACTGTCCACCACGATCAACCCTGTGCATTGGATGGGCCGCCCGATCGGCATGCAGACCTCATCGGCAGCCGGAGGCGAGACGATCGTTGCCGTTGCGACGTCGTCGGCACATTCGGCCGGGCCATAGGCATTCACCAACGGCACGTGGGGGTACCGTTTCAGCCATTCACGACAGAGTTGGGGCGGCAGCGCTTCGCCCGTGGGCAACATCCAGCGTAGGGATCGCAGCGATGCCTCCCCTCCTTCGCGCCCATCCACCATGCCCTTGAGCAACACCGGCACCGTCTCGGCAACCGTGGCCCCGTTGCGATGCAGGCACAGTAGGAGTCGCCCCGGGTCACGGGCATCCTCGTCCGGGACGATCAGGGTTCGTCCACCGCAGATGAGGGCGGCGAGGTGCTGCCAGACGGAAATGTCGAAACAGGCAGAGGCCGTCTGCGCCACTACGTCATCTGGACCCAGTTCCAACGAGTCGCGCTTGCTCCGCAGGTGATTCATCAGTCCCCGCTGCGTGACCATGGCGCCCTTGGGAATTCCGGTCGAGCCGGAGGTATAGATGACGTAGGCCAGTTGCTCGGCTGAACAGGCGCGAAAACCACAGGGTGTGCTCCCTGCCACCTCACTCGGAGCATCGATCGTAAGGAGAGTCGTGTCGCCGGATGCGACCCGCGGATAGACTCCCACCACGCGAGCGCGAAAGGACTCATGCGTCAGCACGACGCGGGCGGCGCTCGAATGAATCAGCTCGCCCCAACGGGCCGGCGGATGCGACGGGTCCAGCGGCAGGTAGGCCCCACCAGCCTTCAACACCCCCACAATGGACGTGAGCAGTGCGATGCCCCGTTCGAACAACAAGGCCACGATCTGGTCTGGACCGACACCGGAAACGGTCAGCGAATGGGCGATTCTATCGGCCTCCTGATTCAACTCGGCATAGGTCCGAACTTCCTTCCCGCATTGGACGGCGACGGCCTGAGGACTGCGTTCGACCTGTGCTTCGAAGGCGCCGGCAAAGTCGTCCCACTCGTCTGTGGCAGGCACATCGGGCCCGATCAGCAGAGCATCTTGCTGTTCTTGCACCGACAGCAGCGGTAACTCGTTCAGTCTGCGGTCCGGCGTCTCCACGATGCCGGCCAGGAGGGTCTGGAAATGTCCGGCCATGCGGGAGACGGTCCCCGCGTCGAACAGGTCGGTGTTGTATTCGAACGCTCCCTCCAGGCCCGACTCCGTCTCGGCCATGTCCAGCGAGAGATCGAACTTGGCGGTGGCTGCATCGACTTCGGTGATGTCGACTTGCAGTCCGGGCAAAAGAACGGCTTCCGCCAATGTGGTCTGCAGCGCAAACAGCACTTGAAAGAGCGGAGAGTGGCTCAAGGCGCGCGCCGGTTTCAGCGCATCGACGAGTTCCTCAAAAGGCAACTCCTGATGTTCCTGTCCGCCGATGACGACCTCCCGGACCCGTTCGAGTAGTTGAGGAAACGTCGGGTTCTGGGAAAGGTCCGTGCGGAGGACGAGGGTATTCGCGAAGAAACCGATGAGATCTTCCGTCTCGCGTTTGGTCCGGCAGGCGATCGGGGTACCGACGCACACATCTTCGATACCCGTGTAGCGCATAAGCCAGGTCTGGAACGCGGCCAACAAGGTCATGAACAGGGTCACGTTGTGCCGCCGGCTGAGCTCGCGCAACCCGTCCGCTACGTCCCTCGGCAATGCGAAGGCGTACCGGCTGCCCGACGACGTTTGGACCGACCGGCGCGGGCGGTCGGCCGGCAGTTCGATCACCGGGAGGTCTCCAGCCAGTTGCCGTTTCCAATAGGCCAGGTGCCGGTCGAGCACATCACCCTGGAGCCACCCTCGTTGCCATTCCGCATAATCGGCATACTGGATCGGAAGCAGGGGCAGCGCTGCGTCGATTCCCCGCACAGCCTCGACGTAGAGTTGCGCAAACTCCCGCGCCAGGATTTGGGCCGACCAGCCGTCGCACACGATATGGTGGAGGGTGACGACCAACAGTTGGTCGTCGGTTGCAATCTCGAACAGTCGTAACCGGAGGAGCGGCCCGCGCTGGAGATTGAATGGACGTTGGGCTTCTTCCTGCGCCGCCGCCAGGACGGCCTCGGGTCGATTCTCCACGAACCCGGTCTCCAGCGTGACCTCACCGGATGCCGAGACAATCTGCACCGGCTCTCCCTGTTCGGTGGCGAAAGTCGTGCGCAGGACTTCGTGCCGTTGCACGATCCGGTTGAAACAATCCACCAGGAGTCGCTGGTCCACCAGTCCCTTCATCCGCACCGCGATGGCCGTGTTGTAGGAGGGACTCTCCGGTTCCAATTGCGAGAGGAACCAGAGGCGCCGTTGCCCGAAACTCATGGAAAACAGATACTGCTCCGGTTCCGGACGGAGAGGTTCAACCGGCGGGTCTTCCGTCTGCTCGTGGGGCATCAACATGGATCGCCGGCTCCTCGCGGCTCCGCCATGGCCACCAGGATCTGCCGACGGCCCTTGAACGGCGTGCGGCCATGGGCGGCCAGCATATTGTCGAGCATCATCACATCGCCCTGTTGCCAGGCGAACTGAACCGCCACGCTTCGGTATACGTCGCGAATCTCATCCAGCAGATCGGACTCGATCGGACTGCCGTCTCCGTAGCAGACATTTCGAGGCAAGTCCTCTTCCGCCACCACGGCCAGCAGGTCTTCACGTACCGCCGGTTCCAGATTGGAAACATGAAAGAGATGCGCCTGATTGAACCAGACCGTCTCGCCGGTCCCGGGATGGACCGCAATGGCCTGGGCCACCTGCCTGGTGCGCAATTCGCCGTCCGCTTTCCACTCGAACAGAATTCCGTTGTTTCGGCAAAATCGCTCCACCACCGCCGGATCGTGGGTGTTGAACACCTTCTGCCAAGGCACATCCAGACCCTGGCCATAATTACGTACATACATGATCTGCTTCCGGCTGAAACGTTCCCGGACAAGGGCCGGAATACGCCGATACACCTCGCGGCTGTCCGCGATCGGGGTATAGCCCCCCTCCTCGGGCGCCTGCCCGCAATAGAACCAGATCTTCATCGGCCACTCCCTCGTGTAGGCCTGCTCATTGTGGAGCGGACTATGTTGATGCGGCGGGTATTCGGTCGAGGTATAGACCTGTCGCTGCACACGCGACCGGGGAGTGGACCCGAATTCATAGGACACCAGCGACGACGCAAACCCGCCGATGAAAGTCTCGAAGTCCGCTGCGGACTCAATCGGCAGACCACGAAAGAGCAGGCCGCCGCTGACCGGCAGAAATGCCTCCGCATAATGGCGGGCGGCAGCGAGGTAGCCGTCCAGATCTCGGGTCTCCACCGGTGTCACCACCAGGGGAAGGCTCCCGTCGGCAGACAGGGCCTCAATCATGAGACCACCCGACCTGGTCACCATTCCGTTCACTCCGGGACGCGTTTCGCAAGGCACTCCTGACTCAGGGTTCATCGCATACCTCCGGCTCGTCGTGTACTGGTTTGCGTGCTACCGGCCTTCCACATTACAGCCGCGGCGACGTGTGTGACTGCAGGATCAACATCACGGCCTCCACCACTGCCGCCTGGGCGGTCCGGACAAAAAAGTGATCGCCTTGAAACAGCCATAATTGAAATCCCTCGGCCGTGTGCGCCTGCCATGGTTCGAGTCTGTCGAACCCGACCGCATGGTCTGCCATGCCGCCGAACGCCGAGATCGGACAACCCAACGGCGATTCGTCCCGGTGGACGTACGTGTCGCGCAAGGCAAAATCGGCCCGGAGCGTCGGCAGGACCAACTCCATCATTTCGGCATGCTCCAGAATTTCCCGCGGCGTACCGTTGAAGCGCCGCATTCGTTCGAGGAACTCACCGTCGGGAAGTTCGCTGAGCCGATCGTCGTCGGTCAGCTGCGGCGCAGGGCATCCGGAGACGAAGAGATGTACTGGCTCGATGCCGTGGCGGCGACGCAGTTCTCGCGCGAATTCGAAAGCCACCAGTCCGCCGATGCTATGACCGAACAGGGCCATCGGGCGGTCGAGTAAGGGCTCCAGCGCATCGGACAACTCCAGCACCAGCCGACGAAGATCGCTGATCGGCGGTTCCTTCATCCGCGCTTCTCTGCCCGGCAGTTGTAGGGCGCAAACCTCGATCTGCTGAGACGCCTCGAACGGCCAACTCCGAAAGAGCGATGGACCGCCTCCCGCATAGGGGAAGCAGATCAACCGCAACCCGTCTCCACGACGGCAGGTGACGATCCACGGCCGCCGATCCGCCGTCGTCAGCATGGGGCCGCCGTATTGTCCGTCCGTTGGGCCTGCTCCTCCATCCACTTGCGCAAACTCAAAGGCCGCATGTCCGTCCAGACTTCCTTGATGTACGATAGACACTC
>JBEIQG010000294.1:0-2964 GCA_040376625.1 Nitrospira sp.
AGCTCCGACACGCAGCTTTCCAACACCCGATACCGTTGCAAGAGACTCTGCCGATGGCTGTCCATGCCGGTGCCTTCCGGCGCCTCGTCCGTCATATTCACCAACCCGCCGGCCTCGCCCAGTTCGGCGTATTCATACGCATGCAGCATGTCGGAGGCCTGCCCTAGTAGATCGCCGATCAACCGTTCAGTGTCCAGATCGAATTCCTCCAGACTGCGAGTCGGCGTCCCCTTGCCCAAAAACTGGGCCAGTTCAGCCAACTGCTTTCGCATCCGTTCAATGCTGCGGTCGAGGGAAATCCGTGTCGATTTGGGAATGGTGCGCGTCGTAGCCATGGCACCTCCTTAATGAGGTAAGACTCTAGATAATACCTCCATCAGAATGAGCGAGGCAAGCCTGTTCGGTCTGCCGGTTTCCTCGTGCGAATATATCTTTATCTGCGACCTGCGACTAGGACGAATGCAAACGAAAGACGCGCACATGCCCCACCGGCAACCGCTGGTGTTGAGGCACAGGTCAAAGGCAACAAGCGACTCACGAGCTCAAAATAAGGTAGGATGTGAAAGACGAATCTCCCGAGGACCCTGCATGAGCGACACCGATCCACAGGAAACGCGCGAATGGCTCGACTCCCTCGAGTACGTACTTGAGCAACACGGCATCAAGCGGGCAACGTATCTGTTCGAACGGCTTCGGGATCGACTGGGCGAACGCGGTGCTCAGGTCGCCCAATCGGTCAACACTCCGTACGTCAACACAATTCCCACCTCTCGACAACCGCCCTACCCAGGCAACCTCGAACTAGAACGCCGAATCCGCAGCCTGGTCCGCTGGAATGCCATGGCGATGGTCGTCAAGGCGAACCAAGAGCGTCCTGGCATCGGCGGGCATATTTCGACCTTTGCTTCGGCAGCCACCCTCTATGAAGTGGCTCTGCATCATTTTTTACGCGGCAAAGACGGACCGCAAGGCGGTGACCATGTTTATTTTCAAGGTCACGCCGCGCCGGGGATCTACGCCCGCGGGTTCGTCGAGGGACGTCTCCCGGAGGAAGCGCTCCACCACTTCCGTGCCGAACTGGCCCCCGACGGACGGGGTTTGTCGTCCTATCCGCACCCCTGGCTGCTCCCCGACTACTGGGAATTTCCCACGGTCTCGATGGGCCTAGGACCGATCCTGTCGATCTATCAGGCGCGCTTTAACCGTTACCTGCAGGACCGTGACCACAAGGACACGAGCCAACAACGGGTGTGGGCCTTCGTCGGCGACGGCGAAACCGATGAACCGGAAAGTCTCGGCGCCCTCTCACTCGCCTCCCGCGAACGGCTCGACAATCTCATCTGGGTCGTCAACTGTAATCTTCAACGTCTAGACGGTCCCGTACGCGGTAACGGCAAAATCATCCAAGAGTTGGAAGCCATCTTCCTCGGCGCCGGATGGCATGTCATCAAGGTGATCTGGGGCAGCGACTGGGACCCGCTGTTGGCAAAGGACAACGAAGGCCTGCTGGTCAAGCGGATGGGCGAGGTCGTGGATGGCTGGTATCAAAAGTATGTGGTGGAAGGCGGCACCTTCACACGACAGCATTTCTTCGGTGCTGATCCGCGACTGCTCAAGCTGGTGGAGAGCTATTCCGACGAGCAGATCCACAAGATGCTGCGGGGCGGCCACGATCCGCGAAAACTCTACGCCGCCTACAAGGCCGCCGTAGAGCACGAGGGACAACCCACTGTGATCCTGGCTAAGACAATCAAAGGCTATGGCCTCGGCGAGGCCGGCGAAGGACGCAACGTTACTCATCAGCAAAAGAAGATGAACGAACAGGAGCTGCGAGAATTCCGAACGAGGTTCAGTGTACCGGTGCCGGATGAGCAACTAACCTCGACGCCGTTTTACCGGCCGCCGGCCGACAGTCCCGAGGCGGCGTACCTCGCTGCGCGGATAAAGGGGATGGGCGGCCCCATTCCCGAGCGGCGCGTCCACGTCGAATCGCTCGAGACACCGGCGCTCGACCAGTTCAAGGAGTTTCTCGAAGGATCGGGCGAGCGTTCGGTCTCCACCACAATGGGGTTCGCTCGGATGCTGGGACGCCTACTCAGCATCAAGGACTTCGGAAAGCACCTGGTGCCGATCATTCCGGACGAAGCGCGTACGTTTGGACTTGAGGCGCTCTTCCGGCAATACGGCATCTACTCGCACCTCGGCCAGCTATACGAACCGGTGGACAAAAGTTCCCTTCTCTACTATTTCGAAGCAAAAAACGGGCAAATCCTCGAGGAAGGCATTACCGAAGCGGGTGCGATGTCCTCATACATCGCGGCAGGTACCGCCTATGCGACGCACGGCATCAACATGATTCCCTTTTACATCTTCTACTCAATGTTCGGGTTTCAACGAATCGGCGATTTGATCTGGGCCGCCTGCGATATGCGCACGCGTGGCTTTCTGCTGGGCGCCACCGCCGGGCGTACGACGTTGGAAGGAGAAGGCCTGCAGCACCAGGACGGACAGAGTCATCTGCTCGCCAGCGCCTACCCGACGATCGCTGCCTATGATCCGGCCTTCATGTTTGAACTGGCGGTCATTCTCCAGGATGGATTGAAACGAATGTACCGTGATCAGCAAAACCTGTCCTATTACATCACCCTCTACAACGAATCCTACCCGATGCCGGCTATGCCGCCGAATGTAGAGGAAGGCATCCGAGAAGGTCTGTATCGATTCCGATCCGCACCGGATCGAGCCAAGCACCGCGCGCATCTCCTCGCGAGTGGCCCGTTGGTGAGAGAAGCGGTGCGTGCACAGGATCTGCTATTGCGCTACGGAGTGGCATCCGATGTGTGGAGCGTGACGAGCTACAAGCAGCTGCGGATGAGCACACTAGAGGCCGAGCGCTGGAATCTGTTGCACCCAGAATCGGCCCCTCGTACGAGCTTCCTGCAGCAGACCGTCGAGCAGTTTGAT
>JBEIQG010000081.1:0-14463 GCA_040376625.1 Nitrospira sp.
ACTGGATCTTCCCCTGTGGCTCTTCATCATCTGGGTGCTCTGTACTGTTCCTTTCGCGACCGACTCCGCCTACAGTTTTACCGAATGGAAAAAGTTCGTCGCGCAGGCCGGGGTCTTTTATTGGTCTTTGCTCGTGTTGGATCGCTGTCGACGGAAGCACTTACCGCAACAGATTCTTTGGGCGCTGGCCCTCACCGGCGCCGCGCTGGCCGTCTATTCGTTAGCTGATTTTGTGGACAGGGGCGGAACGTGGAGAGACCGGTATATCCGGGCGCATGCCTTCGGGTCGGATTACAACTGGCTCAGCACGTACATGGTGATGACAATTCCCGTGCTCGGCAGCCTCATTGTCCTGAGTCGCCTGGTCTGGTGCCGGGCGGCACAAACGCTGGCGCTTGCGCTGATGGGAGGCGCACAGCTCTTTTCTTATACGCGTGGCGGATGGCTTGGTCATGCGGCTCAAGGCATTACATTGGCGACGATGGTGGGTGGCCGGCGCCTGGCCATGTGGGTAGTGGGACTCCTCGCGATGGCGGCCGCAGGGCTGCTGGTCGCCTCGCAAGCCGGATTCCAGCGCGATACGGTGGCCGCCAGCACCGTGGATACCAGGTTGACGGTGTGGGCCATCGGATTGCGGCAGGTGGCGGCGCACCCCGTAGTTGGAATTGGATACGGGAACGATTCGTTTGTGAAGAAATTCCCCCAATACTCGTCGGAGGCGCAGGCCCAGATTCCTCAAGGGACTCGCATCATTCCGGCCATGCACAATACCTTTCTCATGGTCGCCCTGGGGAGCGGTCTTCCCGCGTTACTCAGTTTCGTCTGGATCTTTGTTGCCCTCTTGCGCCGGCTCATTCCGATTCCCTGGCGGGCTGCATGGAACGAGAGGTGGTCGATGCTGGCTGCGGGTATCGGGCTGGCCGTCGTCGGCTTCGCCGTGCGCAATCTCTTCGACTATATGTTTATGGGCAGCCTGGCGCACATCTTTTGGATGCTAGCGGCGGTCGGGATTACCGTGACGGGTTCGGCCTGGCGGGGGAGCGGTTCCAGTCAGCAGCCGGGGAACCCTTAGGGTGAGGATATCTCGCAGCAGCAGGCGGCTGCCCGGGCGGCGTACAGGTTTCGGCCGATGGTGCCGCAGCGGACTTTTCCTGTTGCTTGACACCACAGTGCAGATCGATCACAAGTGGGAACGTGGTCCTGTGTCGTCGGGGGAGGGACAGTGATGTTCTTGCTCCTGAAGCAGGGAAGACCGATCGGAGTGTCTGCTCGATGAATGCGTTGATCACCGGAATCACGGGCCAGGATGGTTCGTACCTGACCGAATTTTTGCTGGCCAAGGGATACCATGTGCATGGGATCATTCGCCGCTCCAGTTCCTTCAACACGGCCCGGATCGACGGCATTTATCAGGATCCGCATACATCGGGAGCCAAGTTGCATCTGGTCTATGGAGATCTCAACGATGCAAGCTCATTGAATAAGATCATTCGAACCGTCCAACCCGACGAAATCTACAATCTCGGGGCGCAGAGTCATGTCAGAGTCAGTTTCGACATTCCCGAATACACCGCGGAAATCACCGGTTTAGGAACGGTGCGATTATTGGAAGCGATTCGTGAGTCGGGGTTGCGCCCTAAGTTTTACCAGGCCTCATCGAGTGAAATGTACGGCAAGGTGCAGGAGGTGCCGCAGAGGGAAACCACGCCCTTTTACCCCCGTAGTCCATACGGGGCGGCGAAGGTCTATGCCCATTGGATTACGGTCAATTATCGCGAGGCCTATGGCCTATTCGCTTGCAACGGCATCCTCTTTAATCATGAATCGCCGCGCCGCGGCGAAACGTTCGTCACGCGGAAGATCACGAAAGCGGCGGCGCGGATCAAGCTGGGACTGCAAGAGGAGTTGTTTCTCGGCAACTTGGACGCCAAACGGGATTGGGGCTATGCCGGAGATTATGTCGAGGCGATGTGGCTCATGCTGCAGCAGGATGAGCCGGACGACTATGTCGTGGCGACCGGTGAAACCCACACCGTTCGAGAGTTTCTCGATGTCGCGTTCGGCCATCTGGGGTTGGACTGGCAGCGGTATGTGAAGATCGATCCGCGGTATTACCGCCCCACCGAAGTCGATCTGCTCATCGGCGATCCGGCGAAAGCGAAGCAGAAGCTCGGGTGGAAACCGACGGTGGATTTTCATCGACTGGCGATCATGATGGTGGATGCTGATGTGGAAGCTGAGAGGCTGAAGTTGCAGGGCACCGCATCGAGGGGGCTTAGGTGATCGACACACACTCGCGCATTTATGTGGCCGGGCATCGGGGGATGGTGGGGTCGGCCATCGTGCGGGCGCTCGAAGCCCGGGGATGCGACAATCTGCTCCTCCGGACCAGCAAAGAATTGGATTTGCGCGACAACAGGCGCGTTGCCGAATTTTTTGCAGAGACGAAGCCCGACTACGTGTATCTTGCCGCGGCAAAGGTGGGGGGTATTCTGGCGAACAGCACGTTCCCTGCCGAATTCATCTATGACAATCTGGCGATTCAGACCAACGTCATCCATCAGGCCTATGTTCACGGCGTCAAGAAATTGCTGCTGCTGGGCTCCTCCTGTATCTACCCGAGAGATTCTCCTCAGCCGATGAAGGAGGAGTACCTCTTGACCGGTCCGCTGGAGCCGACCAACGAGTGGTATGCCGTGGCCAAGATTGCAGGCATCAAGATGTGCCAGGCTTATCGCCGGCAATACGGGTGCGATTTTATTGCGGCGATGCCCACGAACCTTTATGGCCCGAACGATAACTTTGATCTCCAGACGGCGCATGTCTTGGCGGCATTGCTGCGGCGCTTTCATGAGGCGCGGGAGCAGGGCACCCCTCCCACCCTGTGGGGCACCGGGGCTCCGCGGCGTGAGTTTCTGCACGTGGACGACTGCGCGGATGCCTGCCTATTTCTGATGGATCGCTATTCCGATGCGATGATCATGAATGTCGGGGCAGGACAGGACATTGCGATCGCAGAACTGGCCGCGCTGGTCGCCGAGGTAGTGGGATACCAAGGGGCCATACAGTGGGATCGTGCCAAGCCGGATGGCATGCCGCGGAAATTGATGGATTCCAGCCGGATCGCCGCACTGGGATGGAAGCCGGCGACGCCATTGGCTGACGGCTTGCGCCGGACCTATGGCTGGTACCATCAGCAGCTGGGCGAGTCTCAATCAGGTGTGTCATGACGGGCGGCAGCATCAGCCGGACTGTCGGTGCGTAGGTCGTCCGGAGCGATCATGCGGGCGGCCCCGTTGAGTGCCTGTGTCGGAGACAAGATTTCCTCACGTCCGCTCTTCATCCAGGAACCGCCCTCCACAGTCATCGATCGTGGGAACCTCTCCTTATGTGTGGTGTAGTCGGAGTGCTGGTCCTCTCCCGCGGGTCATTCCGTATTTCTGAACCCTATTTGATGCGGATGAGGGACAGTCTGGCCCATCGGGGTCCCGACGGCGCCGGGCTGTGGATCGACTCGCACGGACGGATCGGTCTGGGGCATCGCCGCCTCTCGATCATCGACTTGAGCGAGGCGGCCCGTCAGCCGATGGCCAATGAAGATGAAACCCTCTGGGTGGCGTTTAATGGTGAGATTTACAACCATATGGAGATCCGGCGCGAATTGGAAGCGCTGGGGGGGCATCGTTGGCGGACGGACCATTCGGACACCGAAGTCATTCTGCATGCGTTCGAGACGTGGGGCATCGACTGCGTGGACAAATTCCGCGGCATGTTTGCGATCGCGCTGTGGGATGTGCGGCAGCAGGAATTGTGGTTGATTCGCGACCGTATCGGAGTGAAGCCGCTGTATTACAGCCTGCACCACGGCCGGCTGGTCTTCGGCTCCGAGATCAAGGCCTTGCTGCAGGACCCGGAGCAGCCGCGGGCGCTGCACGAGGAATCACTTTTTCACTATCTGTCATTTCTCACGACGCCGGCTCCGCAAACCCTGTTTGACGGCATCAAGAAACTCCCCGGCGGGACCTGGCTTCGCGTGCGCGCCGATGGGACGATGGAAGAGCGCCGGTATTGGGATGTGTGGGATCACACGTTCCCCCTGCTCGGGGAGACGGATGGGGCCATTGCCGCTCGGGTCCTGGAGAAATTGCGGGAATCGGTTGCGCTTCGCAAGGTGAGTGATGTGCCGGTCGGCGTGTTTCTATCCGGAGGCGTCGATTCCAGCACCAATGCAGCCCTGTTTTCACAAGGAGATACTCAACGCGTCAGGACATTTACGATCGGCTATGACGGAGACTATCCGAGTTATCGCAATGAACTGAGTCATGCCCGGTTCATGGCGGAGCAGGTCGGTGCGGACCATCACGAACGGTTGCTCTCCCTCGATGATCTCATCGAGTTCTTGCCGCGCATGGTCGCGCTACAGGATGAACCGATTGCCGATCCCGTCTGTGTCCCGGTTTTTTATGTGTCTGAACTGGCCCGCCGGCATGGCGTGATCGTCTGCCAGGTCGGGGAGGGCGCCGATGAGCTGTTCTGGGGCTATCCCTCCTGGAAAACATCCAAGATGCTCGAGGAATGGAACCATTGGCCGGTGCCGGCGGTGCTTAAACGTCTCGGCCTTCACGGATTGCAATGGTGCGGGTATGGTGAGAGCATTCATTACGAACGGCTGCGGCGGGGGATCCTTCATCAACCCGTGTTCTGGGGCGGCGCGGAAGCCTTTCCGGAAGCCTTGAAACAACGCCTGCTCTCGCCGCGCCTGCAACGACAATTTCGGCATCTGACCTCATGGGAAGCCATCCGACCGATTCATGACCGGTTCCGGGCCAAGGCCTGGGAGCAGGGCCCGCTGCAATGGATGAGTTATCTCGATCTCAATTTCAGATTGCCCGAATTACTGCTGATGCGCGTGGATAAAATGAGCATGGGCGCCAGTCTGGAAGCCAGGGTACCGTTTCTCGATCACGAGTTCGTGCAGTTGGCGATGAGTGTTCCAGAGGCGGTGAAGACCCGTGGCGGCGTCGTCAAAACGTTGCTCAAGCAGGCAGTGCGCGGCGTCATTCCGGACGCCATCATCGACCGGCCGAAGCAGGGGTTTGGCGTCCCGGTGCAGGAATGGATGCAGGGCCGATTGGGAACATTGATGCAGGACACCCTTGCGGATTTTTGCGACCGGACTGATATTCTCGACAAAGACGCGGTGCTGGATCTGGTATGTCGGCAGCGTGATCCTCGCAGTTGGTATCTCTTCAACCTGGCCCTCTGGTGGAAGGCGTATCTTGTGTAGCGCGTTCAATCGGGGAATCGGGCGGCATGGCAGCCCTCCCTGTTCTCTGTCCCGTCGCATTCTCCTCATCCAGAGCTTCTCCCGGAGCGGATTCCATGGCTAACGCGGAGGATCTCGATTTTGCCACTCGTCTCCTCTCAAAGGCGCAACACATCGGGTGGTTAGCCACAGCCCGTATGGGCTTCCGCAAGGTTCTTCGTCCCTGGCTCTCAAGGCGGCATCGCGCGCACGTCTTGCGCCAGCCTTACCGCGTAGATAGGCTGGATCTGGCCGCCGCCTTCGGCGTCACTCCCGAGGACCTGACCGCTGCCGTAGAGAGAGTACGGCTCGCACTGCCGCAGCGTCTTCCGGTTTCACCGGAGAGTGTGGCGGAGATTCGCGCGCTCTATGAAAAGCAGGCGCCGGGTGTGCTGGAGGCAACCGTCGAATCGGCCGACCGGATATGCGGGCATCTGTTCGACCTCCTGGGTTCCGGCCCCGTCGCATTGGGAGCAACGATCGACTGGCATCGGGATTTTAAGTCCGGCTATCGCTGGAATCCCGATCAGTGCTTTCTTGACGTCGCCCATGGCCATGCAGTCGGCGTCGATATCAAGGTGCCGTGGGAATTGTCACGTGGTCACCACCTTGTGCTGCTGGCCCAGACCGCTCTCCTGAGCGGAGATGAGAAGTACGCAAGGGAATGTTTGGCACAAATGACCAGCTGGATCGATGCGAATCCGACCGCGCATGGGGTCAACTGGGCCTGTCCCATGGACGTCGCGTTCCGCGCAGTCAACTGGTTGTGGTCACTGGGGTTGTTGGCAGAGTCGCCGCTCATGACAGAGGCGTGGCTGACGGAGGTACTCGCGTCGCTGGTGGCGCACGGCCGGTTCCTTATGAGCAATCTCGAAGTCCGCGACGATGGAGTCACGACCAATCACTACCTGGCTGATCTCGTGGGATTACTCTATCTCGGACTCTGTTTGAAGGAAGTCCGTGATGCAGAGGGTTGGAAGGCGTTTGCGGTTCGGGAATTGGTGCGTGAGATGGATCGGCAGGTGCTCGCCGACGGCGCGCACTATGAGTCGAGTCTGTCCTATCACCGCCTGGTCACGGAAATGTTTCTGTCGTCGGCCATGCTGTGCCGTCGCCATGGGGTGGAGTTGCCGCCGTCGTTTTATGATCGTTTGCGGAAGATGTGTGAGTTCGTTCAGGGCTATACCAAGCCCAATGGTCTGGCTCCGCAGATTGGAGACGCCGATAACGGTCGCCTGCATATTCTGACCGGGTACGGGCAGGCCGATGTCCGGGATCACCGCCACCTGCTCGCCGTCGGCGCGGTGTTGTTCGATCGTCCCGACTGGTGGGCGGCGGCCGGCCTTACGTGGGTCGAAGGGTTGTGGTTCGGCGGTCTCCGCTGTGCCGCCTGGGGGAGGGCGCAGGGCTCGGCGCAGAGCGGGAGCCGGGCCTTTCCGGAGGCAGGGCTCTATATACTGCGTCGGCAGGCCGACTATGCCTTGCTTAATTGCAACCCGATTGGATCGAGGGGCGTCGGAACCCACAAGCACAATGACCTGCTCGCCGTGGAGATGCACCTCGGCGGGGAAGATATTCTTGTGGATTCCGGTTGTTTTCTCTATACTTCCGACCCGCAATCCTATAATCGATTTCGCAGTACCCTCTACCACTCAACCGTTAGGGTGGATCAAGCGGAGCAGAACCGTCTCATTCCCGGGAAGTTCTTTTGTTTGCACCCGGATAGCCGGCTGCATCGTTTCCAATGGGACATCGGTGGACCGGTGGAACAGGCCGCGGCGGACCACGATGGATATGAACGATTCTCCCACCCGGTGAGGCACCGGCGCGAGTTGTGGGCCGACTGGCTGAACGGGTCGTGGCGCGTCACGGATCATGTGTTCAGTCCCGTGAGCGGTTCTCATCCGCATCGTCTCGAATGGACGTTGACCTTTGCGCCTCATTGTTCGTTGCAGCCTGCGGAAAACGGATGGTCGGTGGTGACCCCCAGGCAGCGGTTCTGGCTGGACGGTCCGCGGTTGTCCGCGAATGGAACGCCTGTGGCCATCTCCCCGTATCTCGACGAGGGAACTGTGGCGGAGCAATATGGCAGGGCGCGGCGGGCTCCTTTTCTTCGCTGGAGTTGGGAGGGCTCGCTTCCGGTCGAAGGCGTCTTCACGATTGCCTCCCTGGAGTCACGTTCGGCATGAGATTGCAATAGGAGGGCGGGACCGAAGTTGAAGAAGGCGTTGACCATCTGGCTGACGGGGTTGCCCTGTGCGGGCAAGACGACCCTGGCCAACATGCTCTTTCGAAGCCTGCTGGCGCAGGGCCTGGCCAATGTGGAAGTGTTGGATGGTGATGTCGTCCGCACCCATCTTTCCAAAGGGCTTGGATTCTCCCGTGCCGATCGGGACACCAACATCCTGCGGATCGGGTGGGTCTGCCAGGTGTTGACCAAACACGGAGTCTGCAGCATTGTGGCCGCAGTGTCGCCCTTTCGAGCTGTTCGGAATGAAGTGCGCGCGATGATTGAAAAGGTAGGAGGGCCGGGATCGTTTATCGAGGTGTGGGTGCGCTGCGGGGTTGAGGAATGTATCCGGCGTGACGTCAAAGGCATGTATGCGAAGGCGTTGCGGGGAGAGATTCAGCAGTTCACCGGCGTGTCCGATCCCTATGAAGAGCCGCTCCAGGCTGATATCGTCGTGGATACAAGTCGCGAATCTCCGACTGTATCGGTCGGGCGGATCCTGGAGGTGGTCAATCGTGGCAATCTCTGACCGTGGCGATGCTCGGCGACTCAGCCTCAAAGGGTCGGCCGGTGGTGGATAGGAGCTTCCTGTGGTTTCTGCTGCCGACGCTGCTCCAAACCCTGATCGGGGTCGGCGTCATGGTTCCTATCACGACATATTACCTCGACCCGGCTGATCTTGGCACCGTCGCCATTCTCACTGCCCTTGCCATGCTGGTGACGCCGCTTGCCTCGACCGGCGACCACTGGGTGCTCTCGACCCATTGGCACGCGACGCCGGAGTCCGGTCGAAAAGAACTGTTGTTCAACCTGCTGTTGGCCAATCTGGGAATGAAAACCCTGTGGGTGGTGGTGTTCTGGTTGCTCTCTCCATTGGTGTTGCCGCAGGTGATTCGAGACTATCGCCCCGAGTACCAGCAGTATTTCGGGCTGGTGCTGCTGGGATTGCTGGCGGGGACCCTGTGGGGGACGCTCAGTCCGTTGATGGTGATCGAACGGGCGCCCGTCAGCCATGCGATGAATGAATCGTTACAGTGGGCGGCAGGGGCGACCACGACGTTAGTGGGCCTCTCGGTCATGAAGATCGGAGTCCTGGCCATGTTTCTCGCACCTATTGCTGCGGGCCTTGCCTCCGTCCTGCACGGGTGCCGGTATGCGGCGCGCCGGGTCTCTCTGCGGCCCAGCCTGCATTGGAGCAAGCAGATTGTTCAAAGCGGCCTGCCGGCGATTCCGTTCAGTCTGATGGATGTCGTGGCCAACAGCATGGATCGTTTTGTCATTCAGCGCTGGTTGGATCTCTCGACATTGGGCATCTATGCCCATTCACAAAGTTATCGGGGGATGTTCGTCACGGTGACAAAAGCCTATTCACGGACGATGACCCCCACGTTCCTGGAGTTGTTTGCGGGGAGTCCTCGCCAGTCGCAGCGACAAGTTGAAGAGACTGTGTCGCTGTGGTACCTCTGTGTGGCGGCAGGCGGCATTCTGGTCACGCTGTTTTCTACCGAGGTGATCCATCTCCTGACGCATGGGAAGTTCGATCGGGCGGCGGAACTCGTGCCGATCTGGTTCCTGCTCGTGTTTGCGCACAGTATGGGAATGCCGTTTACCCAGTACCTGCTGACGGTGCGTCAAAACGTCTTGCTGTCCTGGTCGTCGATTCTGATGAGCCTAGGGACGGTGGGATTGGTTGCTGCTGCTACCTGGCTATTCGGTGTCATCGGGGCGACGAGCGCGGCAGTCTTTGGCGCCTTGGCGCTGCATGGAATGCGGTTTTTTCTGGCGCGGAGGTTCGGGTGTCCCTATGGGCTTGAAACGGGTGCGCTCTGGAGTATGGGCGCCGTGCTCGCCGTGTATCTGATGACCTATCGGGTGGGGCTTCCGCTTTCGGCAAAAATGATGATGGCCGCGGCTGTCATGACGGTGCTGTGGATCAAGACGGCGCCCCTCTGGTCGTGGCAAGCCGTGGCGCGACTCTGGTCGGCGCCGAAATGAGTCGCATCTAATGCGGGTGTGTCGCCGGCCTTGATCCAAGCAGGCCGCGATAGCGGCCGCAGCGATGCATGCGAGACAATCTTTGAAAGGAGACGGCAATGGCAGGTGAGAGGTCAACTGGTTCTTCGCAGAAAGACGGCGGCGCTGCACGCACGTCCGGTCAGCACGTCACTGACGAGCCGGCGGGCATGGTCAGCGGCCATTTCACCCATTGCCAGAATTGCGGGCATCAGCCGCTCCTCTCGATCATGGATTTCGGCCATCATCCGCCCTGCGATTCATTGGTGCGTCCGGCACAACTGACCAAGCCCGAGCCCTTTTATCCGTTACACCTCTTTCGCTGCGAACGATGCGGGCTTGTGCAAATCGATTATTCCGTCGATCCTGCGGAGTTGTTCTACGAGGGGTATCCCTACATGACGGGAATCACCGGCGCGCTCAAAAGTAATTTTGATGCGATGGCCGGGAAGGTGATCGAGACCTTGGGCCTTCAGCCCGGCAGTCTAGTCATCGACATCGGGTCGAACGACGGCACGATCTTGGAGGGGTTCAAGGCGAGAGGGATGCGTGTGCTGGGCGTGGAGCCGACGGGCATCGCGAAGATCGCCAATTCGAAAGGGATCCCGACTCGGCAGGCGTTTTTCAGCGAGGACGTCGCGCAGGATATTTTGAAGCAGGAAGGGCCGGCCTCCCTGATAACGGCCGCCAATGTCTTTGCGCATGTGGCCAACCTCGGTCCTTGCCTTCGCGGCATTCATGCGTTGCTGGCGGACCGGGGCACGTTCATCTCCGAGTCGCACTATCTGCTGGATCTGATCGACACGCTGCAATATGACACGATCTACCACGAGCACCTGCGCTTCTATTCGATCAAGCCGATGCAGGACATGATGAAGCGTTTCGGTTTCAGCGTGGTCGATGCGGAACGTATTCCGAATCATGGCGGGTCCATTCGGGTCTATGCGGTGAAAGGAACCGGGAAAAATCCCAGCGGCCGGCTGCAGGAGTTGGTCGAACAGGAGGAATCGTACGGTCTCTACGGGTCTGCCTTGTACGCCGCCTTCGCCCAGCGGGTCAGACAGTCCAAATGGAAACTCATGCACCTCTTGTCGGATTTGAAGATGAAGGGGCATCGGATTGCCGGTATCGGCTCTCCCGGGCGGTCGAGCACGGTGATGAACTATTGCGGCATCGGTCCGGACTACCTGGATTACACGGCTGAGCAGGCGACATCATTGAAGGTGGGATTGTTCACACCGGGCACGCACGTCCCGGTGGTGGATGAGAAGCGTCTCTTTGAAGATCAACCGGAGTACGCGCTGGTCTTGGCGTGGCATCTGGGAGAGACGATCCCTCGTAAATTGCGCAGCAAGGGATTGCGGTCGAAGTTCATCATGCCGTTGCCCGATCCCGTCATTCTCGACTGGTAGCGCCGGGGCCCGGAGAGTCGCATGGCGAAACTCAGCGTTGGAATCATCGGGACCGGGTTCGGCGCCAAGGTCCATGCGCCTGCGTTTCAAGCCATTCCAGCCGTCGAGGTCATGGCGATTGCCGGGCAGGATCGTCAGAAAGCGGCGCTGGCGGGGCAGGCGTTGGGTATTCCGACCATCCATGATTCGTGGCAGCAGTTGATCGACGACGAGAAGGTCGAGGCGGTCGTTGTCGCCGTTCCACCGTCGGCTCATTTCGATGTGGTGACAGCGGCTTTGCGGGCCGGCAAACATGTGCTGTGCGAAAAGCCCTTTGGCGTCGATGCCGGCCAGGCGGCGCGGATGTGTGAGTTAGCCCGCGAGAGCCACAGGGTCTGCATGGTCGATTATATGTTTCGGATGGCGCCGGAGCGGGTTCGACTAAAGGAATTGCTCGATGGCCACGAGATCGGGCGGATCATCAGAGTGACGGTCGAATGGACGGTCCGGGGGCGCGCCGCCGGAAGCAGTGCCTGGTCCTGGCAGTTTGATCCGTCTTTCGGAGGAGGCGTGCTGTTTGCGTTCGGGGCGCATGTCGTCGATTACCTACAATGGTTGGTCGGCCCCGTCCGGAGCGTGGCCGCCCGTCTGAGCACCAGGGGCGGCCCGGCGCAATCCACCCCCATGGATCGTCCCGTCGCGGCGGATACTTTGGACGCGATGATGCTGTTGGACGACGACATCCCCGTTTCGATCACAGTGTCGAATGCGACACCCGGCGGACGCGGACACTGGCTCACGATTTACGGGGAGCGCGGGGCGTTGATCGTTGGAAATGCCAACTTGGCCGACACCGTCATCGGCACGAGGCTGTGTCAGTCGGATATGGCGACCGGGGCATGGCGGGACATACCGGTCGCGTCGATGGCCGGTGAAGGAGTGACCGACGGACGGACCCTGCTGGTCGGTCGCGTTGCCGAGAGTTTTGCGGGTGCCATTCGGTCCGGAATCTCAACGGCCCCCTCATTTGAAGACGGCTGGCGCGCGCAGCTTGCCATGGATGCCATGCGGCTGGCCCACGACCAGCAACGCTGGATGCCGGTGCGGTTTCCGACCGGGCAGGATCAGTTCTCGAGCCCCGGCCGGCGCGTTTAATGAAGATTTTTATCCTGTTGTCCAATGCGCCTCATTCCGGTGGTGAAGCGATCGAGGTAGTGGGGCATGAAGTGGTGGAGAAGGCGCAGCAGCTTGGACATTCGGTATTTCTCCAAGTGATCTTCCGAGACCCTCGCGGAAGCAAGGCCGCGCAGCAGGCCGAACAGACGCTTCGCGAGGTGAGGCTTCCCGGCGTTGTGGTATGCCCCATGCTGTATGTCGAGGATGTGGCGGACCTGTCCTCCAAACGGGGTCTGCTGTCGCGACTTGGACGATTGTGCACCTCGTTGACCCTGCGCCGCCTGTTTCCAGCCTCCGGTCTCGGGAGCATGGTGGAACGCCGGGTGCGCGAGGCCGGTGCGGATGCCATTCTGAGTATTTGGAGCTGGGAGGCGTTGGCCGCGACCTATCATATTTCAGGCGTTCCGAAGTTCGTGTATTACGGGAACCCGGATCATCTACCGATGCAGGCGCGACTCCGACATCCCGACTTGTTCGGTCTCCCGACGGCTTCGATGGGGGATCGTCTGTGGTTGTGGTTCGAGCGTGTGCGGAATGAACGGCGCAAGCGGCTCAATATCAGCATGATGAATGCCTGCGAGGTCACGGCCAACAATTCGGTGTTGGATGCGCAGTTTTATCGAGCTCACGGGCATCCGCATTCGATCTATTTGCAGAACATGTGGCCGGTCGTCGAACCCGCACCGCGGCCTGTATCGCTGTCCGTCTTGCAGCCGCACCCGATCAAAATCATCGGGAGTGTCGGCAATCTCGGTGCGACCGGCAATACCTTCGCCCTGACGTACCTGGGGCGGGAACTCTTGCCCCGACTTGCGGCCCGGTTCAAGGATCGCCCGTTTGAAATCCATTTGCTGGGGAAAGGCACTCCGTCGGCTGCGTCGGCCGCCGCGCTCAACGATCCGCGGGTCAAGATTCGCGGGTGGGTGGAGGACATCAATGAGGAGTTCCGATCGTCGTCCGCTTTCCTGGTGCTCACGAATGTGAACGCCGACTTTCTGGTGGGAAATACCAGAATTCTGCTCGCCTGGGCACTCGGCACCTGTGTCATCATGCATGAGAACAGCGGTCTGGCGATGCCTGAAATCGCGCACGGGGTCAATGCCTTACTGGGGAAGACGCCCGACGAACTGGCGGAACTCATTGTCTCGGCAGTGGACGATGAGGCGCTTCGAAGACGAATCGGGCAGGGAGGGCAGCGAACGTTTGAGACCTATTATCGATCGGATGTGGTGGTTCCGAAAATGTTCGATCTCGTTCAGGAGATGGTGGACCGATCCCGTTCGGCCTCTGCCGTGGTTGCAGGGAATGCCGTTCACTGATGGGCGTATGCGCACTTGGAGAACCAGCAACGACTCGCCGCGCGAGTTAGATTAAGAGGGGACCGTGAAGAACGCGATTGCTTCTCGAATCGGAGAAGGCCTTGCTACCTTGTTACCGGAGTTCGTATGTACGGCGTTTGCCAGGCAGTTAGCGGAGCGAAATCCGCAACTGCTGCTTGAGGCGCTCGGTCCGAAGCTGAACCGGAGCCCATCCCTGGATACGATGCCATTCGATTTGTCTCCCTCCGCTCCGTTGCAATTCGAAGACCTTTCCGGCCTGTTCGCCAGCACTTCGCTCGATCATGGGGTGATCGCCATGACCGTCCGGCAGACGGCGTACCTGTTCGGGTTGGTCCGTCGCTTGAAACCGCGCAAGGTCATTGAAATCGGGCGCTATAAGGGAGGCTCCACCCTGACGATTGCCGCAGCCATGAACGGCCAGGGCGAGTTCTGGTCCATTGATCTCGGCGAAAAGGAAGCTCGTTTGCACCAGCGTGGCACCAGCCGGACGTTCGACGATGAGATTCGCGATATCTGCGCGAGATTTGGCTTGTCCGTCACGTTGCTGGTCGGCGATTCACGGACGATCGAAGTCGAGACCGGCGAGGTCGACCTCGTGTTCATCGACGGCGACCACAGTTACGAAGGTGTGAAGAATGATTTCGAACGTTTCGGCCGGCGCGTGAAAGTCGGCGGTGCGGTCCTCTTCGACGATGCCTGCGATGAAGCCGTCTTTCACACGCATTCAGAATCGGTCGGAAAGTTGCTGAACGAAATCGTGGCGCAACAATCGTTTCGCCTCGTCAAGTCGGTCAACCGGTTGGCTCACATCGAGCGCGTCCGTTAGGAGGGCATCCGTGCTGGTTGGTATCTTCGGCGCCGGTCGCAACGGGTCGTCGCTGCTCATGCGGCTGCTGGACGGCAGTCCGGGCCTGTGGATCTACCCGATTGAACTGAACTACTTGCGCAGTTTCGCGCCGCGTTCGCTGAAGAGCGCCGTCAAGCGTACGCTGGCCTCCTGCGTGTCGC